>JBDSDH010000170.1:0-39374 GCA_039920665.1 Ilumatobacteraceae bacterium | reverse complement strand
GTCACGACTCCCGACGGCAACCCTGAAACGGGATCGTCGCTCCCCGAGAAATTGGCAGCGCGCCAGATCGGCGTCCAGTCGTCGTGCGGCTCACGGGCCGCCGTGCTCGACGACGAAACGTGCGTCCGACGGTGGGTTCTCGGCGAGCAGCACGCGGTATGCGACCTGCGCTCTGGCGTACCCGCGCAGCGGGATCCAGTTCGCCACTCCCGGATCGTGCTCGGACACGACGATGGTGACCGAGCCATCCGAGTTGGGGTGGCAGCGCTCGCTGTTGATCGAGGCGTGGGTGACTCGATGCTCGAGCGACTCCAGCCAGGGTGTCGACACCACGACCGACCAGAACCGGCAGGGAGGTGGCACCACATCGACGCGCAGTTGCTCACCCGCAGCGAGCATCAGGCGACAGCCCTGGTAATTGATGTCGGGAGTGGGGAAGAACAACGACACCAGATCGTCGGGTGGGACCGGAGGATCCGTCGCCGCAGCGGTCGATCCTTCGGGGTAGCGCATCATCCCATCGAGCACCATGTCGGCTCGCGCTTGCGCTGCGATCCATTTCCCGGCTGCGTCGACGCCGGTCGAGAACGCTTCAGGATCTGGAGGTCCGTCGGGCGCTACTCCGTCGGTCCGCTCCACGACCACCTGGCCACCACTCTTTTCGAAAGGACTGGCAAAGTACTGGCGGACCATGATCCAGAAGGTCGAGTCGTCGATGGACAGGCCGGACGGGTTGCCGGGCTCGATGTGAGGACCCACTTCGACAATCAGTTGACCATCTTTGATCATCAGGTCACGGTCGACGACGCTGTCCACGATGTGGACGGCTCCGCCGCTGGTGCGTCGCCCGTAAGCGACCATGCCGGTGTAGAGGGCATTGCCGACCCCGATTCGGAGCCGGTATCGGTGCGCCGAGGACACGGGCACCGTCGTGTACACGGTGTCGGGGCTGTCGCCGAGGAACTTGCGGGTCGGCGACATCCATTCTGTCGGCATCGGGCGAGCAGGATCGGCGCGCTCGACGAACAGGTCGAGTGCTGCGGAGGTCAATCGCAGCACGTGTCGATGGGCGTCGGCCGCCTCGACGGGCGTCTCGAACGGACCGAGCGCCTCGACCGTTCCCTCCAATTCACGAAGGAATCTGCGCATCGCGTCCGCGGTCATGTTGCAGCACCGACGGCGGTGAGCTGCGTCAGATACGAATGGGCGCCGAGACGACGTTCCGCCACCGCCCCCTCCGCGGTCAGTGGGCCGAGCACCTCATCCAGGGTGGTGTCACTGCTGACGTGGGGAAGATTCACATGGCCTCCCGTTGGGGCATCGCCCGGCATCGGTGCTGACATTGCAAGCGATGCGATTGACACGAGGCACGCTGCAATCTGGAGTTTCCGCATCGGTTCGGGATCGTACATCGTCGGTCATGAGCCGAACCGGGAATGATGCCGGTGCGCTTCAGCTGGAACCGGTGCGCTCGAGTGACTCCTTCGATGATCAAGATTCGAACGTCGTCGACAACTGGCTCAGAGCCGGTTCTTGGCCTTCAACTGCTGCTCACGGCGCAGCTTGGCGGCGGCCTGCTCGGCAACCTTGCGATCTTTGCGCTGGGCCTTGAGTGCGATCCGGTCGGCGTCGGCTTCCTTGAGCGGCAGCAGCGGAGCGAGTGGCTTCTGCTCGAGCACCGGCAACTTGACGAGTTCGTCGTTCTTGAGCATCCCGACGATGATCGCCGACGCCGGCGCTTCGCCGACGACAGTGGAGGCGAGCATCAGCCGCACCGCGCCGACACCGTGATGCTCGATCAGGGTCGGCATGACACCGGTGAGATCGGTTTCGGACGGCATGTCAGCCTGGTCGCCGAGCAGCGTGACGCATTCGGCGAGACAGGCATCCGACATCACGACGCCGAGCCGTTGCAGGTCGCCGTTGAGGCGTCCCTTGTGGGCAGCGGTGCGAATTGCCTCGATCGTTTCGTCGTCGATGTCGGCCGCGGTGAGGGTGGAAACGGCAGCGGTCGACTCGCCGTCGGACTCGGCATCCGCATCATCACTGGCCGCAACAGCCGACGCTGCTGGAGCCTCGAGTTCGGAACCGTCGTTCGGACGCAAGCCACTGATTCGCTTGATCGCGCTGACGTGATCGGCGGGCAGCCCAGCGAGCAGCGCCTTCATCTCGTCGTCGGAGATGGCAATGAGTGCTCGGTCCAACAGGGAGAGCGCGGCGATGTGGGCCTTGGTCGTATTCACGGGCAATACCTTATGAGCGCATTTCCGGCCAGACCACCTGGTCAGTCTTCGAATGCGAACTCGGCGAGGCCGTGCTGGCGCTCGTGATAGTCGCCGGCCTCGGCCACCCACCACGCCTTCGTGGTCTGCAACCCGGTCGGCTGATCGAGCGATCCAGCGGCAATACAGAGCTTGTCTGGAACGTCGTCCGCTTTCCAGAACAGCGTCGCGCCGCACGTGTTGCAGAATCCGTAGTGCACGGTTGTCACCGGGTGATACCACGTGAGCGTCGAGTCGGAGCCGAATGCGATCTGATCCGGGTGGACCGCCGTGGCCGCCATGTGGTGACCGGTGATCCGGCGACACCGTTCGCAGTGGCAGTTATAGATATCGCGCAGCGCTCCGGTGAGTCGATATCTCACGCCACCGCAATCGCAGCCGCCGTCGTGAGCGAGAGAATGGTCCATCCCGTCACGGTAACCCGGGCCGCCGATTGCGTCCTGCCTATGCTCACGAGGTGGCCGGCCGACAGGGGGATGGTGGATCTGCAACGTGGAGCAGCGAGGTCACGGACCTCGTTCGCGCTGCGAGCGGCGGTCTGCTGTTCGGCGTCCCACTGCTGTTCACCGCGGAGGTGTTGTGGACCGGACAGCACACGACTCCGCAACGGATGTTGGTGGTGCTGTTGTTGAGCTTCGTACCGATGCTGGTGCTCAACCGCACCGACGGCTTTCGTTCGAGGCGCAACGTGACCTTCGTCGATGCGCTGATGGACTCGATCGAAGGGATCGCGCTCGGCGTGGTGCTCGTGCTCGGAGCGTTGGTCCTGCTCGGCGAGATCGACAGCGAGACGCCCATTCGAGTCGCGCTCGGCAAAATGGCCTACCAGGTGATGCCGTTCTGCATCGGAATCGGCGTCGCTCGCCACATCCTGCACCCGGCAGGAGCGAGCGGCGACAAGGACGGCGACGACAGCGAGGACAGCGACGACAGCGGCGACAGCGACGACAGCGACGACAGCGACGACAGCGACGACAGCGACGATGGCGATTCCGTCGGGATCGCAGGCAAGGACCGCGAGATCAATGCGGCCCTGGCCGACATCGGTGCGAGCGTGATCGGGTCCGTGTTCATCGCGCTCAGCATCGCTCCCACCGACGAGGTACGCCTGCTCTCCGCGTCGCGGAGCCCGTTGTTGTTGCTGTTGATCGTCGGTGTCTCGCTCGTGGTCGCTTACGCAATCGTGTTTGTCGCCGGCTTCGCAGGGCAAGAACAGCGTCATCAGCAATCTGGCGCACTGCAGCATCCCGTCACCGAGACGGTCGTCTCCTACATCGTTGCGCTGGCGAGTTCGTGGGCATTGCTTGCGATCTTCCAGCGCGCAGACGGGCCGTGGCACGTGACGCTCGCCCATGTCGTTGTGCTCGGCCTCCCGGCCGCGATCGGTGGCGCAGCAGGTCGGCTCGCCGTATGAGTCATTCGTCGAACAGGCCATCCAACGACGCGCCGAACAATCCATCCAACGACCCGTCGAAACGTCCGAAGCGCGTCGCTCGCAACCGGGTCGAGTGGATCACGTTCGCAGTCGCTGCTGCGATCGTGGTCGCGATCGCGACGTTGATGGTGGTGCAGTCATTCGGCCCGTCCGATCCGCCCGCTCCGGTTGCTGAACTGGCGGGCGAACCTCGTGACGTCGACGGTCGCTGGTTCGTGCCGGTCGATGTCCGTAACCTGGGTGACGAAACGGCCGCCGAGGTCCAGGTGACGGCGGAACTGACGTTCGATGGCGTGACCTCGACCGGCGATCAGGTCATCGACTTTCTCGGTGGTGACGAGGTCGTGCACCTCACGTTCGGATTCGACCATGACCCAGCCCGCGGCAAACTCGTCCTCCGGGTCACCGGCTTCTCCCAACCCTGATCGCGCGTGGCGGTGTCAGGTGAATTCGGCCCGTGACACGACGAATCCACCGGCTTCGAGCAGCGCGTCAGCTGTGTCGCGAGAGACGACGCGATACCTCGTACCGACTGCGAATCCGGATGCATCGAGCAACAATTCGACACCACACCGACGGCGGCAGCAGCAGCCGACAGCAACCACGTTCTGCCGCCGCCGCACTGCCGGTTCTCGGCAGCCTCGACCTGACCGTTGCCGGCGTCGGTGGTGTCCTGGCGTTCGGCGCTTCGTCGGCGCTGCTCAACGTGACCTCGGATGCCACGGCCATCACTACGTCCGACACTGATCCACAGCGGGTTGGGCCGCATGCCACAATCGTCCGGTGCCCGTTCGACCGTCGATGTCCGTCGTCGAGCGGCGCAACCGGATCGCGATCCGTCACCGGCTTGCGCCGTCATGGCGCACCGACGACGTCGCTGCGATCGCCGATGGTCTTGTCGCCTTGCACTCCAGTGACCCGGCGACGGTGTATCTGTCTGTGGCGGCGCGGATGGTGAACCCCTCCCGCGGGCCGGTCGACACTGCGCTGTACGACCGCCGATCGCTGATCCGCCACCATGCGATGCGGCGCACGCTGTGGGTCGCAACGCCCGAGGTGGCGCGGATCATGCACGCAGCCGCGACGGTGCCGATCGCCGCTCGTGAGCGCAACAAACTCGAGCAACTGCTCGAAGCGAACGGGATCGACAATGGCGCCCAGTGGCTGCGTGATGCAACCGCTGCAACCCTCGCTGCGATCGGCGAACGCGGCCCGATGACCGCTCGCATGCTCGGCCCGCTCGTGCCTTCATTGCGGACGCCGCTGGTGATGAGCGCCGGTGCTGCCTACAGCGCAACGGTCGCCGCCCACACTCGCGTATTGCTCGTGCTCGGGTTCGACGGTGAAATCGTCCGCACCCGGCCAACCGGTACGTGGATCAACGGGGAGTACCGATGGGCAGCGATGTCCGACTGGATCCCGGAATGGTTGCCGGGCGGAATGGCCGGAATGTCGAATCAACTCGCCGCTGGCGAACTTGCGGCGCGCTGGCTGCGGGCGTTCGGCCCTGCACCGGCTTCGGATCTGCAGTGGTGGACAGGATGGTCCGGTGCGACCACAAAAGCGGCGATCACCGCCGCAGGGGCCGTCGAGGTCCATCTCGACGGCGTGACCGGGTGGGTCCTCGCGGATGACATCGAACCCGTCGAACCGCCCGAACCGTGGGTCGCCGTGTTGCCCGGGCTCGATCCGACGACGATGGGCTGGAAGCAACGTGACTGGTTCCTGTCGGCCGACATGGCGTCGGCGCTGTTCGACCGCAATGGAAACGGCGGACCGACGATCTGGGTCGACGGGCAGGTCGTTGGGGGCTGGGTGCAACGCAAGGACGGAACGCTCCTACCGGGCTTTCTGGCGCAGGTGACGAAGGCCCAGCGGCGAGCGATCGACGCCGAGTTCAACCGGATCCGATCGACGGTCGGCGACACTCGGTTCACCGTCCGGTTCCCGGCTCCACTGCAGATTCAGCTACCGGCCGATTTGTCGCAGGCGTGATCACTACGCTCTCGCTCATGCGGAAATCCCGGTTCCTCGTCGCGCTCGTCATCTGTGGTGTGATCGGCGCGGCCTGTGCCAGCAGCGGCGATTCGGGCAAGGAGACAAGCGCGGCGACGACAGCGACGACGGCTACCCCCGTGACATCGGCAGAGGCGATCACGAGTGCTGCCTCGACCACGCTTGCCACCGACGCAGTTGCGATCACCGCAGTCGAGACGACGATTCCGCAACAGGCGGTCGAACTGTCCACCACGACCACGATCGAAGAGACGCCCGCACGCGACGGCAGTGAGCGAATGCACTTCGAGGTCGGCCCGATCGACGTGCAACCGGGCCAGAACAACATTGCCTACGAAGGTGGCATCCCCCAACCGGAAATCGACGGCTGGGTCACCCGGATGCAGCCGGATCTTCGTGTCGGCGATGGCTCGGTGCCGCCGGTCGACGTCATCCACCTCCACCACGGCGTCTGGTTGAACACATCGAAGGGCGACTCCACGGCCGGTGTGCCCGAACGATTCCTGGCTGCAGGTGAGGAGAAGACGATCAACATCTTCCCTGCGCCATACGCCTATCCGTACTCGACGACCGACAGTTGGACGCTGAACTACATGCTCCACAACCTCACCGATGAACTGAAGCAAGTCTGGATCACCTACGACATCGACTTCATCCCGGGCGACTCACCCGCCGCCGTCGGCATCGTCGGTGCTCGCCCGATCTGGATGGACGTCCAGAACGGCAGCGTCTATCCGGTGTTCGACGTGATCAAGGGCACCGGCGGCGATGGCGTCTACACCTACCCGACCGATGCCGACGCGCCCTACGGCAACGGCGCCGCCAAGAACGAATGGACCGTCGACCGCGACGGGGTCCTGTTCGCGACTGCCGGGCATCTGCATCCGGGTGGCCTGCACACCGATCTGCTCGCGACGCGTGACGGCGCCACGGCCCAACTGTTCCGGTCCGAGGCACAGTACTTCGAGCCTGCCGGCGCAGTGTCGTGGGACGTTGCGATGACCGCCACCCTGCCCGACTGGGCAGTCGCGGTGCAGGCCGGCGACGTGCTGTCCACGACGGCCACATACGACTCGGCGCGTGCGTCGTGGTACGAGTCGATGGGCATCATGGTCGTGTGGATGGCCGACATGCCACCTGTCGAATCCGGTGTGGTGGCGCTCGACCCGTTCACCAACGATGTCGCGACCCCCGGCATGCTCACCCACGGCCACCTGGCCGAGAACGACAATCACGGTGGTGAGTCGGCTGTCGGCCAGTACCTCGATCTGACGGCGTTGCCGTCGGAACCGGTGACGGGCGAGATCAAGATCGAGGACTACGGCTACGAAAAGGGCGACATGAGCTTCGCCACAGCCGTGCCGACCGTTGCCCCCGGCGGAACCATCGTCTACAACAACATCGACGCGCCCTACCTCAACGGCCAGTGGCACACAATCACCTCGTGCAAGGCACCGTGCAACCAAACCACTGGCATCGCCTACCCGCTCGCCGACGGCGAGATTCCGTTCGACTCGGGCGAACTCGGCCTCGGTGGCCCACCCACTGCCAACCGGGTCACGTGGAATGTGCCGAACGATCTGCCTGAGGGCACGTACACCTACTTCTGCCGGATCCACCCGGTGATGCGCGGTGCCTTCCGAGTCGAAGATGGCCAGACCACGGCGGCGGCCGGGGCGGCCGACAGCACTATCGCCGGAGGCTGAGCGAGCGGGTGGCTTCGGCCATCGAATCGAACATGTCGAGCAACTGTGGGGTCCGCTCGGCGACGGCTGACCGCTGATGATCGACGGTGGTTTCGTCACCGCGTGCGATCGGCCCGGTGAGTGCATCCGGGCCGCCGAGCCGAGCCCAGTTGTCGACCGCGGCCTGGACCAGCGGCAGCAACATCATCCGGTCGCCGCCGGCGCTGCGGATCAACGACTCCGCAGCGTCTTCGAGCGTAATCAGGAAATTGGCAGCGATCGACGCCGCCGCGTGATACGCCGCCCGATCGATATCAGCGATCTCCACCGGGCGCAAACCGAGTGCATCAGCGATGTCGCGAGCGACGGTGAAAGCGTGCGGGGTGGATCCGGCAACGGCTGCACTGGCGCCGGCGAACGGTGCCCCCTCGGCCGTGACGGTCATCAACGGGTGGACGCTGAACGACTCCCGGTCACCGAGCACTGCCAGGGTCGAAGCGCCCGAGCAGTGTCCGACGAGCGCCCCTGACACGATCACCGCAGCCGCAGCGGCGATCTCTCCGTCCGGGACCGCCAGGAGGACGATGTCGAACGTCGTCCGGCCGTTTCCCGTGTCGTCGCCGCGACCATCGAATCCCCGCCCGAACGGCCCTTCGAACTGGGGGAGTGCCCGCACGAGCGCGTTCCCCATCCGCCCCCGCCCCACCACAGCTACCATTGCACGCTCCATCCCGCCAGCTTTGCTGATCCGCTGCTTGCACCGGTTGCACCGGTTGCACCGGTCAGTGTCGGCTGGTTCGTGCCCGAGTGGTGGCCAGCAAACACCCGGCACGGGGGGGCGGCTGTTTCGTGCTCGGGCGGACGGGCGGCAAACATCCGGTGCTGTTGAGATCTCAGGTGGTCGCGGCTTCGGCACGGCGTTTGAAGCCGAGGTTCTCGACGGTGATCGCGCGGCGGATCTGGCCGCCGATCAAACGGCCCAACAGCTTCGACCCTCGTCCTGTCATCTCGACGGTGAGCGTGTTGCGGCAACCGGAGGGAACGGGCTGGAGTTCGTGGGTCGCTTTCATCTGGACACTCCACACCGTTGACGTCCAGGCAAACCGCTTGTCAGGGACGAATTCGGTGACGGTCCACACCGCGGGTCGTTGAGCGGGCTGCTTGACCCGGGCGGTGCTCCCGACCCGCATTGGACCGTTGTCGAGACGCTGCACCGATTGCATCGTCGGACTGATGGCCGGCCAGCCCTCGACGTGCTCGGTCAGCCCCCACACGACCTCAACGGGTGCCTGGATGATGAGTTCGTTGGTGCTTTCCATCCCCAGAAATGTACCATTTGGTTAACTCGTTGACTAGAGTCCAATTCCGATGGCTGCCGCGCGAGAAGCACTCCTCGAACGAGTCGTCAGTGATGTCGCGGCCAACGGACTCGGCGACCGCAGCTTGCGCGATCTTGCGTCGTCGGTGGGCACCAGCCATCGGCTCCTGCTCTACCACTTCGGATCGCGACCGGGGTTGGTCGCTGCGATTGTCGGCGCCATCGAGGCGTCACAACAGCGAGTGCTCGCCGAACTCACCCGAGACATCGATGATCCGGTCGAGATCGTTCGCGTCCTGTGGCGGCGGGTATCGGCGCGAGAGATGCTGCCGTTCGTCCGGCTGTTCTTCGAGACCGTCGGATCGCGAGGCGAGTCGGGGCCGGCGACCGAGCCGTGGCTGGCTGTGAGCGAACAGATCACGGCCCGACTCGGACTTCGCTTCGACCCCGTCGAAATCCGCTTGGGTGTCGCCGTCACCCGAGGCTTACTGGTCGACGTCATCTCGACAGGCGATGAGGCGGCCGCTTCGGCAGCACTCGAGCGATTTCTCGAGCTCTGGAGTCCGACCGCAAACCGTCTTCCCCGACTGTGACAAGTGACTGTTGAATTCCCGAGTTATGGCGTCTCCACCCGCACAATGTGGGGTATCGGTCGGCGGTGACGACGACCGCCGACCACGACGCGTCTGTTGGCGCGCGCACGTCGCCTGATGATCTGGTCGTTCTCCTCGCCCCGGATGGCGCAGCAATCGGCACCGCTCGCAAGTCCGATGTTCATGGAGCAGACACGCCGCTGCATCTCGCATTCTCCTGCCACGTCGTGCGAGCCGACGGCAAGGTGCTACTGACCCGACGATCCGCTGCCAAGCGGACCTGGCCGCACACCTGGACCAACGCGTGCTGCGGCCATCCCCGGCCTGGCGAAGCGCCAATGGATGCGGTGCATCGACATCTGCGCGACGAACTCGGCGTCGAGCCGATCGCCCTGCGCTCGCTCCTGCCCGACTTCGTCTACCGAGCGGAAATGAGCAACGGAATCGTCGAGCACGAAGTGTGTCCGGTGTTCGTCGCCGAGATCGCGGGCGAGCCGCAGTTGGACCCGGACGAAGCCGATGCATTCGAGTGGTTGACCTGGGCCGAGCTGATCGATCGGGCTCGTTCAGCTCCGGATTCGCTGAGCCCGTGGTCGATCGATCAGGTCGAGCACATCGAACGGCTCGGGTCGACGCTGCTCGATTGGGTGCGCAGACCCGCTCGCGGTGCATCCCGCCGAGTCGGCGGTCACCAACCTGCAGCCGGCGCGGATTCCGATGATTCCCATAATTCCCATGACGATGCCGATCACCACCTCGATGGAGCGGTTCACCGCACACTGATCGACTTCATCGAGGGTCAGCAGCGGATGTTGCGCGAACTCGCGCCGATGGCGGACGAGGTTGCCGAGCCGATCAGACGGCTGATCGAAGCCGGCGGCAAGAGGCTCCGTCCGATGTTCGTGATGTGGGGCCACCGTGCCGCTGACGGAGGGGTAGACAGTATCGACGACGTGGTTCGTGCCGCAGCGGCTGTCGAAATGTTGCACACATTCGCCCTCCTGCACGACGACGTGATGGACCGTTCTGCGATCAGGCGCAGCGCACCGACGGCCCACGTCGATCTCGCCGATCTGCACCGGGTCTCGGGTGCAAGGGGTGACAGCGCTTGGTTCGGGATGTCGGCCGCAATCGTCGCCGGCGACATGGCGTTCGTGTGGGCGGATTCCCTGCTCGAACAATTGGAGTGTGACGTCGCTGCCCGTCGCCGCGTTCGCTCGGCGTACGATTTGTTGCGCAGCGAAGTGGTCGCCGGCCAGTATCTCGACCTCCGACTTGCCGGCTCGCCGGCGACGGCAGAACAGGCGCTGAAGGTCGCCCTGCTGAAGTCCGGTCGCTCCACCGTCACCCGACCGCTCCAGATCGGGGCAGCGTTGGCCGGCGGGTCCGCATCGACCACCGATGCGCTGCAACAGTACGGCGACCCGGTCGGCGTCGCATTCCAGTTGCGCGATGACGTGCTCGGCGTCTTCGGCGATCCGGCTGTCACCGGCAAGGGCATCGACGACGACCTGTGCGACGGCAAGGCGAGCCTGCTGCTCGTTCGTGCCCGCCGCCTCGCCAGCCCGGCCGGCAGCGCTCTGTTGACACGGTGCCTCGGCGATCGAACACTCACCGCAGCCGACGCCGACCGTTGTCGCGACGCCGTGGCAGCCTCTGGTGCGCTCGCATCGGTCGAGGCGCTGATTTCGTCGTCGATCGAAGCAGCCGCCGAAGCACTCGACGTGCTCGTTTCCCAAGACGGCTCTGAGGGTTGCGTCGTTGCTGCGGCCGCGCTCGCCCGAATTGCCGACCAACTGATCGTGCGAACAAACTGATCGACAAGCGAACGAACTGATGGAGAACTGATGGATGTCATCGTGATCGGCGCCGGCCTGGCCGGACTCTCTGCGGCGTGTCATCTCCGCGCCGACGGCCATGAGGTGACGGTGCTCGAAGGCGGTGACGTCCCCGGCGGTCGGGCAGGCACCTGGAACAGCGGTGGCTACCGGTTCGACACCGGGCCAACGGTACTGACGATGCCGAATCTCGTTGACGACTGCTTCATCGCACTTGGCGCCGACCGATCGAAATACCTCACGATCAAGCCGGTCGACCCGATGTATCGGGCGTGCTTCGCCGACGGCTCTGAGCTGCGCGTTCGTCACGGACGCGAGGCAATGACAGCCGAGATCGCGGCAGTGTGTGGCCAGCGCGAGGCCGACGGATTCGGGCAGTTCTGTGACTGGGTCACCGACCTCTATCACGCCGAGATGCCGAACTTCATCGACCGCAACTTCGACTCCCCGGCCTCGCTGCTCCGGCCGTTCAGCCCGGCTGTGAAGTTGCTCCGCCTCGGTGCGTTCGGCAAGCTCGAGAAGGCGGTTCGTCGCTACTTCACAGACGAGCGGCTGGTGCGACTGTTCAGCTTCCAGGCAATGTACGCCGGCCTCGCCCCCCAGCACGCGCTCGCCCTGTATGCAGTGATCACCTACATGGACTCGGTCAATGGTGTCTATGTCCCCGAAGGCGGGATGCATGCGATGCCGCTCGCGATCGAGGCAGCCGCACGCGATGCAGGCGTCAAGTTCTGCTACAACCGGCGGGTCGATCGGATCATGCTGTCGCGAGGGACAACCGGTCATGCGACCGGCGTCCGGATGGATGACGGCGAGATCATCGCTGCGCCGGCCGTTGTCTGTACCGCCGATCTCCCCGTTGCCTACCGTTCGATGTTGCCCGGAATCGATGCTCCCCGGCAGGCCCGCCGCGGCACGTACTCGCCGTCTGCTCTCCTGTGGCATGTCGGTGTCAAGGGTGAGTTGGCTGACGGCGTCGCCCATCACAACATCCACTTCGGTCGCGACTGGAACGGCGCGTTCGACGCGATCATCGATCAAGGCCGGCGGATGCCCGATCCGTCGATCCTGGTCACCGTTCCGACGGTGGACGAACCATCGATGGCACCCGCTGGACGGCACGTGTTGTTTGTGCTCGAGCCGGCCCCCAATCTCGACGGCCGGATCGACTGGACCACCGAGCGACCCAAAGCTCGCGACCAACTCGCCGCGATGATCACCAAGCTCGGTTATCCCGACGACATCGAGGTCGAGCAGTTCGTCGACCCGCTCGACTGGGAAGCGCAGGGAATGGAGCGCGGCACGCCGTTCGCGCTGTCGCACAAGTTCTCCCAGACCGGCCCGTTCCGCCCCGGTAACACCGACCGCCGGATACCCGGTGTGGTGTTCGCAGGGTCCGGCACGGTTCCCGGCGTGGGTGTACCGATGGTGTTGGTGTCGGGCAAGCTGGCCGCTCAGCGGGTCAACCAGATCGGCACGAAATCTCGGTGACGGTCAGCCTAGAGGCCTCCTACGCGCACTGCCGCGGTTTGAACCGCCGCTTCGGCACCACCTATTTCTGGGCGACGTATGCCCTGCCGAGGGTCAAGCGCCACCACGTCTGGGCTCTCTATGCGTTCTGCCGATATGCCGACGACATCGTCGACGACCTCGGCGATGCGCCCGTCGAACAGCGGCGGGCTGCGCTGGAAGCCTTCGAGGCAACGTTCTTCGCCGACCTCGAACGCGGCCATTCCGACGACATCGTGCTCAAGGCCGTGGTCCACACCGTCAAGGCATTCGGCCACGACCCGGAGATGTTCCACCGGTTCCTGCGGTCGATGACCATGGACCTCACGATCGCGACCTACGACACCTACGACGACCTGCTCGTCTACATGGACGGCTCGGCGGCGGTGATCGGCGAGATGATGTTGCCGATCCTCGAGCCGGACTCGCCGCTCGCACTGCCACGTGCCCGCGATCTCGGCAATGCGTTCCAACTCACCAATTTCGTGCGCGACATCGAAGAGGACCTGCAGCGCGGACGGATGTACATCCCTCAGGAAGATCTGGCCCGGTTCGGTGTCGATCTCGGGCGGCGGGTGGTCGACCAGAACTTCATCGACCTGATGAAGTTCGAGATCGAGCGGTGTCGCGATCTGTACCGCTCCGCCGACGAAGGCATCGTACTCCTGCCCGGAGCAAGCGCCCGCTGCGTCAAGGCAGCGCGTACGTTGTACTCCCAGATCCTCGACCGGATCGAGTCATCCGGATACGACGTGTTCAACAACCGGGCGCGGGTCCCGACGATCAACAAGGTCGCAACGGCGGCCAAGGTCGCTCTGCTCGGTGCGTGACCTGATGATCCTGGCGGTCGCTGTGATCGGCATCGGCGTTGCCTGGCTCGCGTTCGCCAAACCGTTGCGGCTCGTTCAGGGAGCGGCTGGAACTCTCGCTGACGGGACGAACTCATCGGAGACGGATGACGTGTCGTTGTCCGTCATCGTGCCGGCCCGCAACGAAGCGGGCTCGTTGCCGACCCTGTTGCGCTCGCTCAGTGGCTCGCGAGCGTTCGAGATCATCGTGGTCGACGACCATTCGACCGATGACACGGCCGCGATGGCGCAGTCGTTCGGCGCGATCGTGATCGCCGCTCCTGACTTGCCCTCCGACTGGTCCGGGAAGAACTGGGCGTGTTCCACCGGGGCCGCCGCTGCGACGGGAACCCACCTGCTGTTCCTCGACGCAGATGTTGCTGTTGGTCCGGATACTCTCGACGAACTCGTTGCGACCCACCAGCGCCACGGCGGCCTTGTCTCTGTCCAACCGTTCCACCGCACCGAGCGACCGTACGAAGAGCTGTCAGCCGTGTTCAACGCCGTTGCCGCGATGGGCTCCGGATGCTTCTCTGCCCGACGCACCGATCACGGTCGGGCTGCCTTCGGGCCGTCGATGTTCGTGTCGCAGGACGACTACGAGCGGATCGGCGGTCACGCCGCGGTTCGCAACGAGGTCGTCGAGGACATGGCGCTCGCGATCCGTGCTGCCGATGTCGGCCTGCCGGTCACGGCCTGGCTCGGTGGACGGTCGATGTCGTTTCGGATGTACCCCGACGGTTTCCGGTCGCTCCTGGAGGGGTGGACCAAGAACATCGCGATGGGCGCTCGTCTCGCGTCGCCGGTCCCGGTTGCTGCCACTGTCGTGTGGGTTGTCGCGCTCGCTGCTGTTGCCTCGGCGTTCGTCACCGGCGCCATCGACTGGGCAACGGGTGGTTCGCCGCCGATCGCTGCGGCACTCGCGTGGCTGCTGATGGTGATCCACGTGCGCGTCGTCCTGAGCCGACTCGGTTCGTTCCGCACCCTCACGGCGGTCCTGTACGTTGTTCCGCTCGCACTGTTCATCGCTGTCTTCATCCGCAGCGGTTGGTCGGCCGTACGCGGCGCCGACGTGACCTGGCGAGGACGAGCCGTGCCGAGCCGCACCCGCCGCGCTGGCCGATCGGCAGCCTCCGAGACGCGGACCGGCTGACGGTGCAGGTCCTTCATCTGGCCAACGTGCCGACTGTCCTGATCGACATCGCGGCGTGGGCGATCATCCACGCCGGCACCGGTTACATCGCCCACCGGATCCCGGCGTCGCGATTGGTCGAGGAAACCTGGCTGACCAAGCCACGCAGCATCGAGCGCGAGGGCCGTTTGTACGAACAGCTCCGAATCCGGTGGTGGAAGGACAAACTCCCCGAAGCGGGCGACGTTTTCGAAGGCGGCGTGTCCAAGCGTCACCTGGCCGGCCGGACCCATCAACGGCTTGTTGCGTTCGCGATCGAGACCAGGCGGGCCGAGATCGGACATTGGCTGGCGGCGATCTCATCACCAGTGTTCCTGTTGTGGAATCGGTGGCCGATCGCGATCGTGATGATCGTCTACGGGTTCGGGGTCAATGCACCGTTCATCGCCATCCAGCGTTACAACCGACTGCGAATTGCACGGGTGCTGGCGCGCTGGCCGTTGACCCTGATCCGCAGTGATCGTGGCACCACCGGTAACAACATCCCATAGGGTTCGCCGCCGAACAAATGGTGGATCCTGTGCGCTTCCTTGACCCACTCCAGGTAGCGCCAGCGGGGGAGGCGGATCGGCAGTCGCTCGTGGATGTAGATCTCGTGGACGACCGCGTAGACAATGCCATAGGCGGTCACGCCGATGCCGACCCACAACAGCGCGTCGATCCGTGGACCCCACGCCGAGAGTGCGAACACGGTGAAGCCGATGACCGAGAACATCACCGGGAACAGATCGTTGGCTTCGAATCCGGGCTTTTGCGGGGCATGGTGGCTGCGATGCCAACGCATCCCACGACGGCTGTGCATGATCGAGCGATGGGTCGCGTAGCTGACTCCCTCCATCGCAATGAACGAGACGAGCATCAACACGATGTTGGTCACGCCGCTTCCGTCGTCGACCGCTGAGTTTCGCGGCGGCCACTCCACACCCACATCACGAGCACGAGCGTGATGAGTGCAAACGCATATGCGTACTCCTCGATCAGGATGTCCCAGATCGGTCGAATCGCACTGGTGTCGTTGTCGTTGTAGATCACGATCGGAGCCGTCAATTTCGTCAGCCAACCGTCGACCGGGATCATGAAGCCGAGCACGATCACCATCGACAGCCAGTACGTGACGCTGCGAAAGACACCGGTTCGAAAAACTGCCAGTTCGAGCACGATCACGATGATCGCAGACGTGGTCGCCATCGCCGGATAGATGTTCATCGTCGGCGCTGCAATCGCTGCTGGATCGGCGTCGAGCCGGCGAGGATGTTGGAGACTGATTCGAGTGTGAGCAGGGCGCAAATCGGGACAACGGTGAAGAACAGCAGTTCCTCGATCACCATCCCACCGGGCAGAGTGATGCCGAGCGTGTACTTCGGATCGAAGCCCCACGTGCCGTGATGGGTGGCCCACATGTCCCACGCGACGAAGGCGACGAGGGCTGGCAACGTGGCGATCGCGAGCCGCCGTGGACGCCGCCAAACGCGCGCACCGAACGCAAATTCCAACGGCAGTGTCAGCACGATGCACGCCAGCATCACGAGGCAATATTGGAACCGATCCACTGACTGCACCGTACCGAGTTCGGGACCCGATGACAGCCCGCACTGACCGTGGCCGTGTGTGACGTCGCTCGCACCGCGGCGAGTTCCGGTTGGGTGAGAGGTAGCAGCCGGTTCTGTGTGAGCGCAGAAACCGCCGGACTCTGGTCTGCGTGCTCACACAGAAGTCGGCAGCCGAGCGAGTCTCCGCCCGGTCAGCGGGCGGGAAGCGCGAAGTCGATGCCGTCCATCACGGTGCCGTTGGGCAGCGTGATGGGACGTCGGCCGATTTCGTCGAAGCCGGCTGTCTGCATGATCCGCAGGACGGCGATGTTGCTGGTGGCGGTCGTCGCTCGAACCTGGGTGATCTCGTTGACGGCCAGGCGATCGACGAAGGCTCGGAACGCTTCGGTCATGTAGCCGTTGCGGCGATAATCGTCGGCGACCCAGAAGCCGATCTCGCAGCCGTCGATCATCAACGGATCGACGAACTGGGCGCCGAGCACACCGACGAATGCATCTGTGTCGCGGAGTCGGATCGCCCAATGCCACGGGTCGTCGTCGCTGGCGATGCGCTCGGCGAGGTGGTGTTTGGTCTCGCTCGACCAGCCGTTGATCTGCTCGACGTCTGGCCCGATCGATGCCAGCACCTGTTCGGAATCACCTGGCTGCGTGGGCCTGATCAGCAGCCGCTCGGTGATGATCACGTCCGTGATCGGCTCTCGACGCAACCGCTTGCGGGGAGGCGTGAGCAGTCGGCGCAGGGCAAGCATCACCAGACGATAGGTCCGGGCCGGGGTGGATCAGTGGAGAGTGCTCGCCAGTCCCGCCGGCAGGTTGCGAAACACGGCTGCAACCCGTGGGAGGAACTCGTTGAGCGCGCTGGTCGTGCGCCAGAACATCGCGATCTGACGGCGGGGTACCGGCTCGGCAAAGTGGATCAGCTGGATGTCGTGCGAGACCGCGACAGGGGGCTGGACGGCGAGTTGCGGCAGCAGGGTGATACCGACGCCCGCCGCCACCATCTGGCGCAACGTTTCCAGGCTCGTCGCCCGAAATCCACGACGCTCTGAGGCGCCAGCCAGTTGGCACACTTCGAGCGCGTGATCGCGCAGGCAGTGGCCGTCTTCCAACAACAACAGGCTTTCGCCCATCATCGAATCGAGCGTGGCGTCGTTGAGCGAAGCGGCAAGGTGATGACCGGTTGGCACGGCGAGCAGGAAGTCTTCGTCGAACAGGAACTCCTGGTGGAGTTGATCGTCGTGAACCGGCAGCGCGAGGACGGCTGCATCGAGCTTGCCGTCGCGCAGTTGGGCGAGCACCTCTTCGGTCTTTTCCTCGACCAGCAACAGTTCGAGTCGAGGGAACTCACGCCGCAGCTGCGGCATCACGTGCGGAAGCAGGTACGGGGCGAGTGTCGGGAACAGGCCGATTCGCAGGCTGCCCGATTCGGGATCGCGAGTAAGGCGGGCGATCTCGACAATGGTGTCTGCCTCGCGGAGCATGATGCGCGCCCGAGCCACGACTTGCCGACCGGCATCGGTCAGCATGACGTGACCCGGGTTGCGCTCGATCAGGCCGACACCGAGTTCGGTCTCCAGCTTCTTGATCTGGGTCGACAGCGTCGGCTGGCTGACGAAGCATGCTTCGGCCGCCTTGCGGAAGTGGCGGTGATCGTCGACAGCGACCAGGTACTGCAGGTCGCGAAGGTTCATTGCGCCACTGTAGGACCAGAACGCAACGTCAGCCGGCGGCGGGTTGCAACTCGGGAGCCGAGGTGCGGATGAGGTGATCGAACGCGCTGAGAGCGGCGGTGGAACCAGCACCCATTGCGATGATGATCTGCTTGAACGGCACGGTCGTGCAGTCTCCGGCAGCGAACACACCGGGCACCGATGTTTGTCCGCGATCATCGATGATGACCTCGCCGCGTGGCGACAGTTCGACCACACCCTTGAGCCAATCGGTGTTGGGCAGGAGCCCGATCTGGACGAAGATGCCCTCCAGATCAATGTGATGCGACTCGCCGCGCGTACGGTCCTGATAGGTGAGGCCGGTCAGCTTCTTGCCGTCGCCGAGTGCCTCGGTGGTGAGCCCGCTGAGGATGATGTCGACATTGGGCATGCTGCGAAGCTTGCGCTGCAGGACGTCGTCGGCGCGCAGTTGGCTGTCGAACTCGATCAGCGTGACGTGGGCGACGACGCCGGCCAGGTCGATTGCTGCCTCGACGCCGGAGTTGCCTCCGCCGATCACTGCGACCCGCTTGCCCTTGAACAACGGTCCGTCGCAGTGGGGGCAGTAGGTGACACCTTTGTTCCGGTAGTCGTTCTCGCCGGGCACGTTCATCGACCGCCAACGAGCACCGGTGGTGATGATCACGGTCTTGGACAGCAGCGAGGCGCCGTTGGCGAGACCGATCGACACCAGCCCATCGGAGTCGCTGCTCGCTGGGATCAGTGACACCGCGGCCTGGAGGTTCATGATGTCGACGTCGTATTCGCGAACGTGGTTCTCGAGTGCAGCAGCGAGCTTGGGACCTTCGGTGTAGGGAACCGACGCGAAGTTCTCGATACCCATCGTGTCGAGCACCTGGCCGCCGAACCGCTCGGCGGCGACGCCGGTTCGGATGCCCTTGCGGGCGGCGTAGATCGCTGCGGTTGCCCCAGCTGGGCCGCCACCGACGACGAGTACATCGAACGACTCCTTGTTCTTGATTTTTTCGATCTCGCGGTCCGCGCTCCCGGTGTCGATTTTGGCGACGATCTGCTCGAACGTCATCCGACCGCTGTCGAACAGTTCGCCGTTCAGGTAGACGGTCGGCACAGCCATCACCTGGCGCTCGTCGACTTCGCCCTGGAACAAGGCGCCATCGATTGCGACGTGCCTGATGCGGGGGTTGACGATGCTCATCAAGTTCAGCGCCTGGACGACATCGGGGCAGTTCTGGCAGCTGAGCGAGAAGTAGGTCTCGAACGTGTAGTCGACATCCAAGTCGCGAACCTGGTCGAGCAACTCCTGGGACACCTTCGAGGGGTGACCGCCGACCTGCAGCAGGGCCAGGACCAGCGACGTGAACTCGTGGCCGAGGGGGATGCCGGCAAAACGGACGCTGACGTCGGTGCCGAGCCGATTGATCGCGAACGATGGCGTGCGGACCGCAACGCCGTCGACGATCTCGTCGTCACGGCGCTGGAGGGTGATCAGATCGGACAGTCCTGCGATCTCGGTCAGGAGTTCGAGCAGATCGGTCGACTTGGGGCTCTCGTCGAGCGAAGCAACGAGCTCGATCGGGTGCTTGATGTTGGCGAGGTAGGTATTGAGCTGGGCGACGAGGTTGGCATCGAGCACGGCGGCGGACTCCTGAGGTAAGGGTGAGGCGAGGATTGTGGAGCGAGGTGCGGGGCGGTGGCGCGAGAAGCAACTCTGTGTCACCGCATGTCCCGAATTCGGGACATGCGGTGACACAGAGTTGCTTCTCGCGCCACCGCCCCGCACCTCGCTCCACAATCCTCGCCTCACCCTTACCTCAGGAGTCCGCCGCCGTGCTCGATGCCAACCTCGTCGCCCAGCTCAATACCTACCTCGCCAACATCAAGCACCCGATCGAGCTCGTTGCTTCGCTCGACGAGAGCCCCAAGTCGACCGATCTGCTCGAACTCCTGACCGAGATCGCAGGACTGTCCGATCTGATCACCCTCCAGCGCCGTGACGACGAGATCGTCGACGGCGTTGCGGTCCGCACGCCATCGTTCGCGATCAATCGGCTCGGCACCGACGTCAGCGTCCGTTTTGCCGGCATCCCCCTCGGCCACGAGTTCACGTCGCTGGTCCTGGCCCTGCTGCAGGTCGGCGGTCACCCCTCGAAGGTGTCCCAGGAGTTGCTCGACCAGGTTCGCGACTTGGATGTCGACTACACGTTCGAGACCTACTTCTCGCTCAGCTGCCAGAACTGCCCCGATGTCGTCCAGGCGCTGAACTTGATGAGCATCGTCAACCCCCGCATCAGGCACGTCGCAATCGATGGCGCCTTGTTCCAGGGCGAAGTCGACGAGCGCCAGGTGATGGCTGTGCCGACCGTCTACCTGAACGGCGAACTGTTCGACAGCGGTCGGATGACGTTCGAGCAGATCGTCGCCAAAATCGACACCGGGAGCGCGGACCGCGAGATCGAAAAAATCAAGAACAAGGAGTCGTTCGATGTACTCGTCGTCGGTGGCGGCCCAGCTGGGGCAACCGCAGCGATCTACGCCGCCCGCAAGGGCATCCGAACCGGCGTCGCCGCCGAGCGGTTCGGCGGCCAGGTGCTCGACACGATGGGTATCGAGAACTTCGCGTCGGTTCCCTACACCGAAGGTCCCAAGCTCGCTGCTGCACTCGAGAACCACGTTCGCGAATACGACGTCGACATCATGAACCTCCAGGCCGCGGTGTCACTGATCCCAGCGAGCAGCGACTCCGATGGGCTGGTGTCGATCGGTCTCGCCAACGGCGCCTCGCTGCTGTCCAAGACCGTGATCATCACCACCGGTGCTCGTTGGCGGTCGATGAACGTGCCCGGCGAGAACGACTACCGGAACAAAGGTGTCACCTACTGCCCCCACTGCGACGGACCGTTGTTCAAGGGCAAGCGGGTCGCAGTGATCGGCGGAGGCAACTCCGGCGTCGAGGCAGCAATCGACCTGGCCGGCGTCGTCGCCCACGTCACGCTGATCGAGTTCGACAGCCAACTGCGCGCCGACGACGTCCTGCAGCGCAAGCTTCGCAGCATGCCCAATGTCGACATCATCCTCAGCGGGCTCACCACCGAGGCACTCGGCGACGGCAAGAAGCTGACCGGCCTCACCTATCAGGACCGTACGCGCGGCGAGTCGCATCACATTGATCTGGAGGGCATCTTCGTCCAGATCGGGCTCCTGCCCAACACCGATTGGCTCAAGGGTGTGGTCGAACTGTCGCCACGCGGCGAGGTCATCATCGATGATCGCGGACAAACATCGGTGCCCGGTGTGTTCGCTGCCGGAGACTGCACGACCGTGCCGTTCAAGCAGATCATCATCGCAATGGGTGCTGGTTCCACCGCCGCTCTCAGCGCGTTCGATCACCTCATCCGCACCTCGGCTCCCGAGTTGCAACCCGCCGCCGGCTGACGTTGCGTTCTGGTCCTACAGTGGCGCAATGAACCTTCGCGACCTGCAGTACCTGGTCGCTGTCGACGATCACCGCCACTTCCGCAAGGCGGCCGAAGCATGCTTCGTCAGCCAGCCGACGCTGTCGACCCAGATCAAGAAGCTGGAGACCGAACTCGGTGTCGGCCTGATCGAGCGCAACCCGGGTCACGTCATGCTGACCGATGCCGGTCGGCAAGTCGTGGCTCGGGCGCGCATCATGCTCCGCGAGGCAGACACCATTGTCGAGATCGCCCGCCTTACTCGCGATCCCGAATCGGGCAGCCTGCGAATCGGCCTGTTCCCGACACTCGCCCCGTACCTGCTTCCGCACGTGATGCCGCAGCTGCGGCGTGAGTTCCCTCGACTCGAACTGTTGCTGGTCGAGGAAAAGACCGAAGAGGTGCTCGCCCAACTGCGCGACGGCAAGCTCGATGCAGCCGTCCTCGCGCTGCCGGTTCACGACGATCAACTCCACCAGGAGTTCCTGTTCGACGAAGACTTCCTGCTCGCCGTGCCAACCGGTCATCACCTTGCCGCTTCGCTCAACGACGCCACGCTCGATTCGATGATGGGCGAAAGCCTGTTGTTGTTGGAAGACGGCCACTGCCTGCGCGATCACGCGCTCGAAGTGTGCCAACTGGCTGGCGCCTCAGAGCGTCGTGGATTTCGGGCGACGAGCCTGGAAACGTTGCGCCAGATGGTGGCGGCGGGCGTCGGTATCACCCTGCTGCCGCAACTCGCCGTCCAGCCCCCTGTCGCGGTCTCGCACGACATCCAGCTGATCCACTTTGCCGAGCCGGTACCCCGCCGTCAGATCGCGATGTTCTGGCGCACGACCAGCGCGCTCAACGAGTTCCTCCCACGGGTTGCAGCCGTGTTTCGCAACCTGCCGGCGGGACTGGCGAGCACTCTCCACTGATCCACCCCGGCCCGGACCTATCGTCTGGTGATGCTTGCCCTGCGCCGACTGCTCACGCCTCCCCGCAAGCGGTTGCGTCGAGAGCCGATCACGGACGTGATCATCACCGAGCGGCTGCTGATCAGGCCCACGCAGCCAGGTGATTCCGAACAGGTGCTGGCATCGATCGGGCCAGACGTCGAGCAGATCAACGGCTGGTCGAGCGAGACCAAACACCACCTCGCCGAGCGCATCGCCAGCGACGACGACCCGTGGCATTGGGCGATCCGACTCCGCGACACAGATGCATTCGTCGGTGTGCTCGGCGCCCAGTTCGTCGATCCGTTGATGATCGACGGCTGCGAGATCGGCTTCTGGGTCGCCGACGATTATCGCCGCAACGGCTACATGACCGAAGCGTTCCGAGCCTTCGTCGATCGCCTGGCCGTCAACGAGATCACCCAGGTTCGAGCGACGACCGCCACCAGCAACATCGCCGTCCTGCGGATCATGCAGACAGCCGGCTTCGACGAAATCGGCCGACGTCCCATCACGCTGCCCAACGGCACCGTGATGGACGGCATCGACTTCGCGCTTCCCGCCCGCTGACCGGGCGGAGACTCGCTCGGCTGCCGACTTCTGTGTGAGCACGCAGACCAGAGTCCGGCGGTTTCTGCGCTCACACAGAACCGGCTGCTACCTCTCACCCAACCGGAACTCGCCGCGGTGCGAGCGACGTCACACACGGCCACGGTCAGTGCGGGCTGTCATCGGGTCCCGAACTCGGTACGGTGCAGTCAGTGGATCGGTTCCAATATTGCCTCGTGATGCTGGCGTGCATCGTGCTGACACTGCCGTTGGAATTTGCGTTCGGTGCGCGCGTTTGGCGGCGTCCACGGCGGCTCGCGATCGCCACGTTGCCAGCCCTCGTCGCCTTCGTCGCGTGGGACATGTGGGCCACCCATCACGGCACGTGGGGCTTCGATCCGAAGTACACGCTCGGCATCACTCTGCCCGGTGGGATGGTGATCGAGGAACTGCTGTTCTTCACCGTTGTCCCGATTTGCGCCCTGCTCACACTCGAATCAGTCTCCAACATCCTCGCCGGCTCGACGCCGATCCAGCAGCGATTGCAGCGCCGACGATGAACATCTATCCGGCGATGGCGACCACGTCTGCGATCATCGTGATCGTGCTCGAACTGGCAGTTTTTCGAACCGGTGTCTTTCGCAGCGTCACGTACTGGCTGTCGATGGTGATCGTGCTCGGCTTCATGATCCCGGTCGACGGTTGGCTGACGAAATTGACGGCTCCGATCGTGATCTACAACGACAACGACACCAGTGCGATTCGACCGATCTGGGACATCCTGATCGAGGAGTACGCATATGCGTTTGCACTCATCACGCTCGTGCTCGTGATGTGGGTGTGGAGTGGCCGCCGCGAAACTCAGCGGTCGACGACGGAAGCGGCGTGACCAACATCGTGTTGATGCTCGTCTCGTTCATTGCGATGGAGGGAGTCAGCTACGCGACCCATCGCTCGATCATGCACAGCCGTCGTGGGATGCGTTGGCATCGCAGCCACCATGCCCCGCAAAAGCCCGGATTCGAAGCCAACGATCTGTTCCCGGTGATGTTCTCGGTCATCGGCTTCACCGTGTTCGCACTCTCGGCGTGGGGTCCACGGATCGACGCGCTGTTGTGGGTCGGCATCGGCGTGACCGCCTATGGCATTGTCTACGCGGTCGTCCACGAGATCTACATCCACGAGCGACTGCCGATCCGCCTCCCCCGCTGGCGCTACCTGGAGTGGGTCAAGGAAGCGCACAGGATCCACCATTTGTTCGGCGGCGAACCCTATGGGATGTTGTTACCGGTGGTGCCACGATCACTGCGGATCAGGGTCAACGGCCAGCGCGCCAGCACCCGTGCAATTCGCAGTCGGTTGTAACGCTGGATGGCGATGAACGGTGCATTGACCCCGAACCCGTAGACGATCATCACGATCGCGATCGGCCACCGATTCCACAACAGGAACACTGGTGATGAGATCGCCGCCAGCCAATGTCCGATCTCGGCCCGCCTGGTCTCGATCGCGAACGCAACAAGCCGTTGATGGGTCCGGCCGGCCAGGTGACGCTTGGACACGCCGCCTTCGAAAACGTCGCCCGCTTCGGGGAGTTTGTCCTTCCACCACCGGATTCGGAGCTGTTCGTACAAACGGCCCTCGCGCTCGATGCTGCGTGGCTTGGTCAGCCAGGTTTCCTCGACCAATCGCGACGCCGGGATCCGGTGGGCGATGTAACCGGTGCCGGCGTGGATGATCGCCCACGCCGCGATGTCGATCAGGACAGTCGGCACGTTGGCCAGATGAAGGACCTGCACCGTCAGCCGGTCCGCGTCTCGGAGGCTGCCGATCGGCCAGCGCGGCGGGTGCGGCTCGGCACGGCTCGTCCTCGCCAGGTCACGTCGGCGCCGCGTACGGCCGACCAACCGCTGCGGATGAAGACAGCGATGAACAGTGCGAGCGGAACAACGTACAGGACCGCCGTGAGGGTGCGGAACGAACCGAGTCGGCTCAGGACGACGCGCACGTGGATCACCATCAGCAGCCACGCGAGTGCCGCAGCGATCGGCGGCGAACCACCCGTTGCCCAGTCGATGGCGCCGGTGACGAACGCCGAGGCAACAGCAGCGAGCGCGACAACCCACACGACAGTGGCAGCAACCGGGACCGGCGACGCGAGACGAGCGCCCATCGCGATGTTCTTGGTCCACCCCTCCAGGAGCGACCGGAAACCGTCGGGGTACATCCGAAACGACATCGACCGTCCACCGAGCCAGGCCGTGACCGGCAGGCCGACATCGGCAGCACGGATCGCGAGCGCCATGTCCTCGACGACCTCGTTGCGAACCGCGGCGTGACCGCCGATCCGCTCGTAGTCGTCCTGCGACACGAACATCGACGGCCCGAAGGCAGCCCGACCGTGATCGGTGCGTCGGGCAGAGAAGCATCCGGAGCCCATCGCGGCAACGGCGTTGAACACGGCTGACAGCTCTTCGTACGGTCGCTCGGTGCGGTGGAACGGTTGGACAGAGACAAGGCCGCCGTGGCGCTGGTGGGTCGCAACGAGTTCGTCGAGAGTATCCGGACCAACAGCAACATCTGCGTCGAGGAACAGCAGGTGGGTTCCCGTCGCAGCGGCGGCCCCGGTGGAACACGCCCAGTTCTTCCCGGACCAGTCGGAGGGCAAGTCAGGAGCGGCGATCACGATCGCGCCGAACGACTGCGCCATCGCGGCCGTGTCATCGGTCGAATGGTCGTCGACCACGATGATCTCGAACGCTCGCGAGCCACTGAGCGAGCGCAACAGGGTCGGCAACGAGCCCGCTTCGTTGCGGGCCGGCACGATGACGGACAACGACACGTCATCCGTCTCCGATGAGTTCGTCCCGTCAGCGAGAGTTCCAGCCGCTCCCTGAACGAGCCGCAACGGTTTGGCGAACGCGAGCCAGGCAACGCCGATGCCGATCACAGCGACCGCCAGGATCATCAGGTCACGCACCGAGCAGAGCGACCTTGGCCGCCGTTGCGACCTTGTTGATCGTCGGGACCCGCGCCCGGTTGTTGAACACGTCGTATCCGGATGACTCGATCCGGTCGAGGATCTGGGAGTACAACGTACGCGCTGCCTTGACGCAGCGGGCGCTTGCTCCGGGCAGGAGTACGATGCCTTCGTCGGCGGAGCGGTACAGATCGCGACACCGCTCGATCTCGAACTTCATCAGGTCGATGAAGTTCTGGTCGACCACCCGCCGCCCGAGATCGACACCGAACCGGGCCAGATCTTCCTGAGGGATGTACATCCGTCCGCGCTGCAGGTCCTCTTCGATGTCGCGCACGAAATTGGTGAGTTGGAACGCATTGCCGAGATCGCGGGCACGTGGCAGTGCGAGCGGCGAGTCCGGCTCGAGGATCGGCAACATCATCTCGCCGATCACCGCCGCCGAGCCGTCCATGTAGACGAGCAGGTCGTCGTAGGTGTCGTAGGTCGCGATCGTGAGGTCCATGGTCATCGACCGCAGGAACCGGTGGAACATCTCCGGGTCGTGGCCGAATGCCTTGACGGTGTGGACCACGGCCTTGAGCACGATGTCGTCGGAATGGCCGCGTTCGAGGTCGGCGAAGAACGTTGCCTCGAAGGCTTCCAGCGCAGCCCGCCGCTGTTCGACGGGCGCATCGCCGAGGTCGTCGACGATGTCGTCGGCATATCGGCAGAACGCATAGAGAGCCCAGACGTGGTGGCGCTTGACCCTCGGCAGGGCATACGTCGCCCAGAAATAGGTGGTGCCGAAGCGGCGGTTCAAACCGCGGCAGTGCGCGTAGGAGGCCTCTAGGCTGACCGTCACCGAGATTTCGTGCCGATCTGGTTGACCCGCTGAGCGGCCAGCTTGCCCGACACCAACACCATCGGTACACCCACGCCGGGAACCGTGCCGGACCCTGCGAACACCACACCGGGTATCCGGCGGTCGGTGTTACCGGGGCGGAACGGGCCGGTCTGGGAGAACTTGTGCGACAGCGCGAACGGCGTGCCGCGCTCCATTCCCTGCGCTTCCCAGTCGAGCGGGTCGACGAACTGCTCGACCTCGATGTCGTCGGGATAACCGAGCTTGGTGATCATCGCGGCGAGTTGGTCGCGAGCTTTGGGTCGCTCGGTGGTCCAGTCGATCCGGCCGTCGAGATTGGGGGCCGGCTCGAGCACAAACAACACGTGCCGTCCAGCGGGTGCCATCGATGGTTCGTCCACCGTCGGAACGGTGACCAGGATCGACGGATCGGGCATCCGCCGGCCTTGATCGATGATCGCGTCGAACGCGCCGTTCCAGTCGCGACCGAAGTGGATGTTGTGATGGGCGACGCCGTCAGCCAACTCACCCTTGACACCGACATGCCACAGGAGAGCAGACGGCGAGTACGTGCCGCGGCGGGCCTGCCGGGGAGCATCGATTCCGGGCAACATCGAACGGTAGGCAACGGGGAGATCGGCGGTACAGACAACGGCCGGCGCAGCGATGATCTCGCCGTCATCCATCCGGACGCCGGTCGCATGACCGGTTGTCCCTCGCGACAGCATGATCCGATCGACCCGCCGGTTGTAGCAGAACTTGACGCCTGCATCGCGTGCGGCTGCCTCGATCGCGAGCGGCATCGCATGCATCCCGCCTTCGGGGACATAGACACCATTGACCGAGTCCATGTAGGTGATCACTGCATACAGGGCGAGCGCGTGCTGGGGGGCGAGGCCGGCGTACATTGCCTGGAAGCTGAACAGTCGCACCAGCCGCTCGTCTGTGAAGTAGCGACGAACCGCCTTCTCGAGCTTGCCGAACGCACCGAGGCGGAGCAACTTCACAGCCGGGCTGAACGGCCGGAGCAGCGAGGCCGGGGAGTCGAAGTTGCGGTCGATGAAGTTCGGCATCTCGGCGTGATAGAGGTCGGTGACCCAGTCACAGAACTGCCCGAATCCGTCGGCCTCGCGCTGGCCACACACTGCCGCGATCTCGGCTGTCATTGCCTCGCGTCCGTGACGAACGCGCAGCTCAGAGCCGTCGGCGAAGCACGCCCGATACATCGGGTCGACCGGCTTGATCGTGAGGTATTTCGATCGGTCGGCGCCAAGTGCGATGAAGCAGTCGTCAACGAGATTCGGCATCGTCAGTACCGTTGGCCCGGTGTCGAACCGGTAGCCACCGCTGTTCCAGGTGCCTGCCCGACCGCCGGGGACGTCACCGCCTTCGAGCACCGTCACCTCATGGCCGTCGGCGCGGAGATGACACGCCGCAGAGAGTCCGGCCAGGCCGGCGCCGATCACGATGACATCCATCAGTTCTCCATCAGTTCGTTCGCTTGTCGATCAGTTTGTTCGCACGATCAGTTGGTCGGCAATTCGGGCGAGCGCGGCCGCAGCAACGACGCAACCCTCAGAGCCGTCTTGGGAAACGAGCACGTCGAGTGCTTCGGCGGCTGCTTCGATCGACGACGAAATCAGCGCCTCGACCGATGCGAGCGCACCAGAGGCTGCCACGGCGTCGCGACAACGGTCGGCGTCGGCTGCGGTGAGTGTTCGATCGCCGAGGCACCGTGTCAACAGAGCGCTGCCGGCCGGGCTGGCGAGGCGGCGGGCACGAACGAGCAGCAGGCTCGCCTTGCCGTCGCACAGGTCGTCGTCGATGCCCTTGCCGGTGACAGCCGGATCGCCGAAGACGCCGAGCACGTCATCGCGCAACTGGAATGCGACGCCGACCGGGTCGCCGTACTGTTGCAGCGCATCGGTGGTCGATGCGGACCCGCCGGCCAACGCTGCCCCGATCTGGAGCGGTCGGGTGACGGTGGAGCGACCGGACTTCAGCAGGGCGACCTTCAGCGCCTGTTCTGCCGTCGCCGGCGAGCCGGCAAGTCGGAGGTCGAGATACTGGCCGGCGACCACTTCGCTGCGCAACAAATCGTACGCCGAGCGAACGCGGCGACGGGCAGCGACGTCACACTCCAATTGTTCGAGCAGGGAATCCGCCCACACGAACGCCATGTCGCCGGCGACGATTGCGGCCGACATCCCGAACCAAGCGCTGTCACCCCTTGCACCCGAGACCCGGTGCAGATCGGCGAGATCGACGTGGGCCGTCGGTGCGCTGCGCCTGATCGCAGAACGGTCCATCACGTCGTCGTGCAGGAGGGCGAATGTGTGCAACATTTCGACAGCCGCTGCGGCACGAACCACGTCGTCGATACTGTCTACCCCTCCGTCAGCGGCACGGTGGCCCCACATCACGAACATCGGACGGAGCCTCTTGCCGCCGGCTTCGATCAGCCGTCTGATCGGCTCGGCAACCTCGTCCGCCATCGGCGCGAGTTCGCGCAACATCCGCTGCTGACCCTCGATGAAGTCGATCAGTGTGCGGTGAACCGCTCCATCGAGGTGGTGATCGGCATCGTCATGGGAATTATGGGAATCATCGGAATCCGCGCCGGCTGCAGGTTGGTGACCGCCGACTCGGCGGGATGCACCGCGAGCGGGTCTGCGCACCCAATCGAGCAGCGTCGACCCGAGCCGTTCGATGTGCTCGACCTGATCGATCGACCACGGGCTCAGCGAATCCGGAGCTGAACGAGCCCGATCGATCAGCTCGGCCCAGGTCAACCACTCGAATGCATCGGCTTCGTCCGGGTCCAACTGCGGCTCGCCCGCGATCTCGGCGACGAACACCGGACACACTTCGTGCTCGACGATTCCGTTGCTCATTTCCGCTCGGTAGACGAAGTCGGGCAGGAGCGAGCGCAGGGCGATCGGCTCGACGCCGAGTTCGTCGCGCAGATGTCGATGCACCGCATCCATTGGCGCTTCGCCAGGCCGGGGATGGCCGCAGCACGCGTTGGTCCAGGTGTGCGGCCAGGTCCGCTTGGCAGCGGATCGTCGGGTCAGTAGCACCTTGCCGTCGGCTCGCACGACGTGGCAGGAGAATGCGAGATGCAGCGGCGTGTCTGCTCCATGAACATCGGACTTGCGAGCGGTGCCGATTGCTGCGCCATCCGGGGCGAGGAGAACGACCAGATCATCAGGCGACGTGCGCGCGCCAACAGACGCGTCGTGGTCGGCGGTCGTCGTCACCGCCGACCGATACCCCACATTGTGCGGGTGGAGACGCCATAACTCGGGAATTCAACAGTCACTTGTCACAGTCGGGGAAGACGGTTTGCGGTCGGACTCCAGAGCTCGAGAAATCGCTCGAGTGCTGCCGAAGCGGCCGCCTCATCGCCTGTCGAGATGACGTCGACCAGTAAGCCTCGGGTGACGGCGACACCCAAGCGGATTTCGACGGGGTCGAAGCGAAGTCCGAGTCGGGCCGTGATCTGTTCGCTCACAGCCAGCCACGGCTCGGTCGCCGGCCCCGACTCGCCTCGCGATCCGACGGTCTCGAAGAACAGCCGGACGAACGGCAGCATCTCTCGCGCCGATACCCGCCGCCACAGGACGCGAACGATCTCGACCGGATCATCGATGTCTCGGGTGAGTTCGGCGAGCACTCGCTGTTGTGACGCCTCGATGGCGCCGACAATCGCAGCGACCAACCCCGGTCGCGATCCGAAGTGGTAGAGCAGGAGCCGATGGCTGGTGCCCACCGACGACGCAAGATCGCGCAAGCTGCGGTCGCCGAGTCCGTTGGCCGCGACATCACTGACGACTCGTTCGAGGAGTGCTTCTCGCGCGGCAGCCATCGGAATTGGACTCTAGTCAACGAGTTAACCAAATGGTACATTTCTGGGGATGGAAAGCACCAACGAACTCATCATCCAGGCACCCGTTGAGGTCGTGTGGGGGCTGACCGAGCACGTCGAGGGCTGGCCGGCCATCAGTCCGACGATGCAATCGGTGCAGCGTCTCGACAACGGTCCAATGCGGGTCGGGAGCACCGCCCGGGTCAAGCAGCCCGCTCAACGACCCGCGGTGTGGACCGTCACCGAATTCGTCCCTGACAAGCGGTTTGCCTGGACGTCAACGGTGTGGAGTGTCCAGATGAAAGCGACCCACGAACTCCAGCCCGTTCCCTCCGGTTGCCGCAACACGCTCACCGTCGAGATGACAGGACGAGGGTCGAAGCTGTTGGGCCGTTTGATCGGCGGCCAGATCCGCCGCGCGATCACCGTCGAGAACCTCGGCTTCAAACGCCGTGCCGAAGCCGCGACCACCTGAGATCTCAACAGCACCGGATGTTTGCCGCCCGTCCGCCCGAGCACGAAACAGCCGCCCCCCCGTGCCGGGTGTTTGCTGGCCACCACTCGGGCACGAACCAGCCGACACTGACCGGTGCAACCGGTGCAACCGGTGCAAGCAGCGGATCAGCAAAGCTGGCGGGATGGAGCGTGCAATGGTAGCTGTGGTGGGGCGGGGGCGGATGGGGAACGCGCTCGTGCGGGCACTCCCCCAGTTCGAAGGGCCGTTCGGGCGGGGATTCGATGGTCGCGGCGACGACACGGGAAACGGCCGGACGACGTTCGACATCGTCCTCCTGGCGGTCCCGGACGGAGAGATCGCCGCTGCGGCTGCGGTGATCGTGTCAGGGGCGCTCGTCGGACACTGCTCGGGCGCTTCGACCCTGGCAGTGCTCGGTGACCGGGAGTCGTTCAGCGTCCACCCGTTGATGACCGTCACGGCCGAGGGGGCACCGTTCGCCGGCGCCAGTGCAGCCGTTGCCGGATCCACCCCGCACGCTTTCACCGTCGCTCGCGACATCGCTGATGCACTCGGTTTGCGCCCGGTGGAGATCGCTGATATCGATCGGGCGGCGTATCACGCGGCGGCGTCGATCGCTGCCAATTTCCTGATTACGCTCGAAGACGCTGCGGAGTCGTTGATCCGCAGCGCCGGCGGCGACCGGATGATGTTGCTGCCGCTGGTCCAGGCCGCGGTCGACAACTGGGCTCGGCTCGGCGGCCCGGATGCACTCACCGGGCCGATCGCACGCGGTGACGAAACCACCGTCGATCATCAGCGGTCAGCCGTCGCCGAGCGGACCCCACAGTTGCTCGACATGTTCGATTCGATGGCCGAAGCCACCCGCTCGCTCAGCCTCCGGCGATAGTGCTGTCGGCCGCCCCGGCCGCCGCCGTGGTCTGGCCATCTTCGACTCGGAAGGCACCGCGCATCACCGGGTGGATCCGGCAGAAGTAGGTGTACGTGCCCTCAGGCAGATCGTTCGGCACATTCCACGTGACCCGGTTGGCAGTGGGTGGGCCACCGAGGCCGAGTTCGCCCGAGTCGAACGGAATCTCGCCGTCGGCGAGCGGGTAGGCGATGCCAGTGGTTTGGTTGCACGGTGCCTTGCACGAGGTGATTGTGTGCCACTGGCCGTTGAGGTAGGGCGCGTCGATGTTGTTGTAGACGATGGTTCCGCCGGGGGCAACGGTCGGCACGGCTGTGGCGAAGCTCATGTCGCCCTTTTCGTAGCCGTAGTCCTCGATCTTGATCTCGCCCGTCACCGGTTCCGACGGCAACGCCGTCAGATCGAGGTACTGGCCGACAGCCGACTCACCACCGTGATTGTCGTTCTCGGCCAGGTGGCCGTGGGTGAGCATGCCGGGGGTCGCGACATCGTTGGTGAACGGGTCGAGCGCCACCACACCGGATTCGACAGGTGGCATGTCGGCCATCCACACGACCATGATGCCCATCGACTCGTACCACGACGCACGCGCCGAGTCGTATGTGGCCGTCGTGGACAGCACGTCGCCGGCCTGCACCGCGACTGCCCAGTCGGGCAGGGTGGCGGTCATCGCAACGTCCCACGACACTGCGCCGGCAGGCTCGAAGTACTGTGCCTCGGACCGGAACAGTTGGGCCGTGGCGCCGTCACGCGTCGCGAGCAGATCGGTGTGCAGGCCACCCGGATGCAGATGCCCGGCAGTCGCGAACAGGACCCCGTCGCGGTCGACGGTCCATTCGTTCTTGGCGGCGCCGTTGCCGTAGGGCGCGTCGGCATCGGTCGGGTAGGTGTAGACGCCATCGCCGCCGGTGCCCTTGATCACGTCGAACACCGGATAGACGCTGCCGTTCTGGACGTCCATCCAGATCGGGCGAGCACCGACGATGCCGACGGCGGCGGGTGAGTCGCCCGGGATGAAGTCGATGTCGTAGGTGATCCAGACTTGCTTCAGTTCATCGGTGAGGTTGTGGAGCATGTAGTTCAGCGTCCAACTGTCGGTCGTCGAGTACGGATAGGCGTATGGCGCAGGGAAGATGTTGATCGTCTTCTCCTCACCTGCAGCCAGGAATCGTTCGGGCACACCGGCCGTGGAGTCGCCCTTCGATGTGTTCAACCAGACGCCGTGGTGGAGGTGGATGACGTCGACCGGCGGCACCGAGCCATCGCCGACACGAAGATCCGGCTGCATCCGGGTGACCCAGCCGTCGATTTCCGGTTGGGGGATGCCACCTTCGTAGGCAATGTTGTTCTGGCCCGGTTGCACGTCGATCGGGCCGACCTCGAAGTGCATTCGCTCACTGCCGTCGCGTGCGGGCGTCTCTTCGATCGTGGTCGTGGTGGACAGTTCGACCGCCTGTTGCGGAATCGTCGTCTCGACTGCGGTGATCGCAACTGCGTCGGTGGCAAGCGTGGTCGAGGCAGCACTCGTGATCGCCTCTGCCGATGTCACGGGGGTAGCCGTCGTCGCTGTCGTCGCCGCGCTTGTCTCCTTGCCCGAATCGCCGCTGCTGGCACAGGCCGCGCCGATCACACCACAGATGACGAGCGCGACGAGGAACCGGGATTTCCGCATGAGCGAGAGCGTAGTGATCACGCCTGCGACAAATCGGCCGGTAGCTGAATCTGCAGTGGAGCCGGGAACCGGACGGTGAACCGAGTGTCGCCGACCGTCGATCGGATCCGGTTGAACTCGGCGTCGATCGCTCGCCGCTGGGCCTTCGTCACCTGCGCCAGAAAGCCCGGTAGGAGCGTTCCGTCCTTGCGTTGCACCCAGCCCCCAACGACCTGCCCGTCGACCCAGATCGTCGGTCCGCCGTTTCCATTGCGGTCGAACAGCGCCGACGCCATGTCGGCCGACAGGAACCAGTCACGTTGCTTCCAGCCCATCGTCGTCGGATCGAGCCCGGGCAACACGGCGACCCACGGTTCGGGCGGTTCGACGGGTTCGATGTCATCCGCGAGGACCCACCCGGTCACGCCGTCGAGATGGACCTCGACGGCCCCTGCGGCGGTGATCGCCGCTTTTGTGGTCGCACCGGACCATCCTGTCCACCACTGCAGATCCGAAGCCGGTGCAGGGCCGAACGCCCGCAGCCAGCGCGCCGCAAGTTCGCCAGCGGCGAGTTGATTCGACATTCCGGCCATTCCGCCCGGCAACCATTCCGGGATCCAGTCGGACATCGCTGCCCATCGGTACTCCCCGTTGATCCACGTACCGGTTGGCCGGGTGCGGACGATTTCACCGTCGAACCCGAGCACGAGCAATACGCGAGTGTGGGCGGCGACCGTTGCGCTGTAGGCAGCACCGGCGCTCATCACCAGCGGCGTCCGCAATGAAGGCACGAGCGGGCCGAGCATGCGAGCGGTCATCGGGCCGCGTTCGCCGATCGCAGCGAGGGTTGCAGCGGTTGCATCACGCAGCCACTGGGCGCCATTGTCGATCCCGTTCGCTTCGAGCAGTTGCTCGAGTTTGTTGCGCTCACGAGCGGCGATCGGCACCGTCGCGGCTGCGTGCATGATCCGCGCCACCTCGGGCGTTGCGACCCACAGCGTGCGCCGCATCGCATGGTGGCGGATCAGCGATCGGCGGTCGTACAGCGCAGTGTCGACCGGCCCGCGGGAGGGGTTCACCATCCGCGCCGCCACAGACAGATACACCGTCGCCGGGTCACTGGAGTGCAAGGCGACAAGACCATCGGCGATCGCAGCGACGTCGTCGGTGCGCCATGACGGCGCAAGCCGGTGACGGATCGCGATCCGGTTGCGCCGCTCGACGACGGACATCGACGGTCGAACGGGCACCGGACGATTGTGGCATGCGGCCCAACCCGCTGTGGATCAGTGTCGGACGTAGTGATGGCCGTGGCATCCGAGGTCACGTTGAGCAGCGCCGACGAAGCGCCGAACGCCAGGACACCACCGACGCCGGCAACGGTCAGGTCGAGGCTGCCGAGAACCGGCAGTGCGGCGGCGGCAGAACGTGGTTGCTGTCGGCTGCTGCTGCCGCCGTCGGTGTGGTGTCGAATTGTTGCTCGATGCATCCGGATTCGCAGTCGGTACGAGGTATCGCGTCGTCTCTCGCGACACAGCTGACGCGCTGCTCGAAGCCGGTGGATTCGTCGTGTCACGGGCCGAATTCACCTGACACCGCCACGCGCGATCAGGGTTGGGAGAAGCCGGTGACCCGGAGGACGAGTTTGCCGCGGGCTGGGTCATGGTCGAATCCGAACGTGAGGTGCACGACCTCGTCACCACCGAGAAAGTCGATGACCTGATCGCCGGTCGAGGTCACGCCATCGAACGTCAGTTCCGCCGTCACCTGGACCTCGGCGGCCGTTTCGTCACCCAGGTTACGGACATCGACCGGCACGAACCAGCGACCGTCGACGTCACGAGGTTCGCCCGCCAGTTCAGCAACCGGAGCGGGCGGATCGGACGGGCCGAATGACTGCACCACCATCAACGTCGCGATCGCGACCACGATCGCAGCAGCGACTGCGAACGTGATCCACTCGACCCGGTTGCGAGCGACGCGCTTCGGACGTTTCGACGGGTCGTTGGATGGATTGTTCGGCGCGTCGTTGGATGGCCTGTTCGACGAATGACTCATACGGCGAGCCGACCTGCTGCGCCACCGATCGCGGCCGGGAGGCCGAGCACAACGACATGGGCGAGCGTCACGTGCCACGGCCCGTCTGCGCGCTGGAAGATCGCAAGCAATGCCCACGAACTCGCCAGCGCAACGATGTAGGAGACGACCGTCTCGGTGACGGGATGCTGCAGTGCGCCAGATTGCTGATGACGCTGTTCTTGCCCTGCGAAGCCGGCGACAAACACGATTGCGTAAGCGACCACGAGCGAGACACCGACGATCAACAGCAACAACAACGGGCTCCGCGACGCGGAGAGCAGGCGTACCTCGTCGGTGGGAGCGATGCTGAGCGCGATGAACACGGACCCGATCACGCTCGCACCGATGTCGGCCAGGGCCGCATTGATCTCGCGGTCCTTGCCTGCGATCCCGACGGAATCGCCATCGTCGCTGTCGTCGCTGTCGTCGCTGTCGTCGCTGTCGTCGCTGTCGCCGCTGTCGTCGCTGTCCTCGCTGTCGTCGCCGTCCTTGTCGCCGCTCGCTCCTGCCGGGTGCAGGATGTGGCGAGCGACGCCGATTCCGATGCAGAACGGCATCACCTGGTAGGCCATTTTGCCGAGCGCGACTCGAATGGGCGTCTCGCTGTCGATCTCGCCGAGCAGGACCAACGCTCCGAGCACGAGCACCACGCCGAGCGCGATCCCTTCGATCGAGTCCATCAGCGCATCGACGAAGGTCACGTTGCGCCTCGAACGAAAGCCGTCGGTGCGGTTGAGCACCAGCATCGGTACGAAGCTCAACAACAGCACCACCAACATCCGTTGCGGAGTCGTGTGCTGTCCGGTCCACAACACCTCCGCGGTGAACAGCAGTGGGACGCCGAACAGCAGACCGCCGCTCGCAGCGCGAACGAGGTCCGTGACCTCGCTGCTCCACGTTGCAGATCCACCATCCCCCTGTCGGCCGGCCACCTCGTGAGCATAGGCAGGACGCAATCGGCGGCCCGGGTTACCGTGACGGGATGGACCATTCTCTCGCTCACGACGGCGGCTGCGATTGCGGTGGCGTGAGATATCGACTCACCGGAGCGCTGCGCGATATCTATAACTGCCACTGCGAACGGTGTCGCCGGATCACCGGTCACCACATGGCGGCCACGGCGGTCCACCCGGATCAGATCGCATTCGGCTCCGACTCGACGCTCACGTGGTATCACCCGGTGACAACCGTGCACTACGGATTCTGCAACACGTGCGGCGCGACGCTGTTCTGGAAAGCGGACGACGTTCCAGACAAGCTCTGTATTGCCGCTGGATCGCTCGATCAGCCGACCGGGTTGCAGACCACGAAGGCGTGGTGGGTGGCCGAGGCCGGCGACTATCACGAGCGCCAGCACGGCCTCGCCGAGTTCGCATTCGAAGACTGACCAGGTGGTCTGGCCGGAAATGCGCTCATAAGGTATTGCCCGTGAATACGACCAAGGCCCACATCGCCGCGCTCTCCCTGTTGGACCGAGCACTCATTGCCATCTCCGACGACGAGATGAAGGCGCTGCTCGCTGGGCTGCCCGCCGATCACGTCAGCGCGATCAAGCGAATCAGTGGCTTGCGTCCGAACGACGGTTCCGAACTCGAGGCTCCAGCAGCGTCGGCTGTTGCGGCCAGTGATGATGCGGATGCCGAGTCCGACGGCGAGTCGACCGCTGCCGTTTCCACCCTCACCGCGGCCGACATCGACGACGAAACGATCGAGGCAATTCGCACCGCTGCCCACAAGGGACGCCTCAACGGCGACCTGCAACGGCTCGGCGTCGTGATGTCGGATGCCTGTCTCGCCGAATGCGTCACGCTGCTCGGCGACCAGGCTGACATGCCGTCCGAAACCGATCTCACCGGTGTCATGCCGACCCTGATCGAGCATCACGGTGTCGGCGCGGTGCGGCTGATGCTCGCCTCCACTGTCGTCGGCGAAGCGCCGGCGTCGGCGATCATCGTCGGGATGCTCAAGAACGACGAACTCGTCAAGTTGCCGGTGCTCGAGCAGAAGCCACTCGCTCCGCTGCTGCCGCTCAAGGAAGCCGACGCCGACCGGATCGCACTCAAGGCCCAGCGCAAAGATCGCAAGGTTGCCGAGCAGGCCGCCGCCAAGCTGCGCCGTGAGCAGCAGTTGAAGGCCAAGAACCGGCTCTGAGCCAGTTGTCGACGACGTTCGAATCTTGATCATCGAAGGAGTCACTCGAGCGCACCGGTTCCAGCTGAAGCGCACCGGCATCATTCCCGGTTCGGCTCATGACCGACGATGTACGATCCCGAACCGATGCGGAAACTCCAGATTGCAGCGTGCCTCGTGTCAATCGCATCGCTTGCAATGTCAGCACCGATGCCGGGCGATGCCCCAACGGGAGGCCATGTGAATCTTCCCCACGTCAGCAGTGACACCACCCTGGATGAGGTGCTCGGCCCACTGACCGCGGAGGGGGCGGTGGCGGAACGTCGTCTCGGCGCCCATTCGTATCTGACGCAGCTCACCGCCGTCGGTGCTGCAACATGACCGCGGACGCGATGCGCAGATTCCTTCGTGAATTGGAGGGAACGGTCGAGGCGCTCGGTCCGTTCGAGACGCCCGTCGAGGCGGCCGACGCCCATCGACACGTGCTGCGATTGACCTCCGCAGCACTCGACCTGTTCGTCGAGCGCGCCGATCCTGCTCGCCCGATGCCGACAGAATGGATGTCGCCGACCCGCAAGTTCCTCGGCGACAGCCCCGACACCGTGTACACGACGGTGCCCGTGTCCTCGGCGCACCGATACCGGCTCCGAATCGGGGTCGGCAATGCCCTCTACACCGGCATGGTCGCTTACGGGCGACGCACCAGCGGCGGAGCCGTCCACATCGTGGACAGCGTCGTCGACCGTGACCTGATGATCAAAGATGGTCAACTGATTGTCGAAGTGGGTCCTCACATCGAGCCCGGCAACCCGTCCGGCCTGTCCATCGACGACTCGACCTTCTGGATCATGGTCCGCCAGTACTTTGCCAGTCCTTTCGAAAAGAGTGGTGGCCAGGTGGTCGTGGAGCGGACCGACGGAGTAGCGCCCGACGGACCTCCAGATCCTGAAGCGTTCTCGACCGGCGTCGACGCAGCCGGGAAATGGATCGCAGCGCAAGCGCGAGCCGACATGGTGCTCGATGGGATGATGCGCTACCCCGAAGGATCGACCGCTGCGGCGACGGATCCTCCGGTCCCACCCGACGATCTGGTGTCGTTGTTCTTCCCCACTCCCGACATCAATTACCAGGGCTGTCGCCTGATGCTCGCTGCGGGTGAGCAACTGCGCGTCGATGTGGTGCCACCTCCCTGCCGGTTCTGGTCGGTCGTGGTGTCGACACCCTGGCTGGAGTCGCTCGAGCATCGAGTCACCCACGCCTCGATCAACAGCGAGCGCTGCCACCCCAACTCGGATGGCTCGGTCACCATCGTCGTGTCCGAGCACGATCCGGGAGTGGCGAACTGGATCCCGCTGCGCGGGTACGCCAGAGCGCAGGTCGCATACCGCGTGCTGCTCGCCGAGAACCCACCGTCGGACGCACGTTTCGTCGTCGAGCACGGCGGCCCGTGAGCCGCACGACGACTGGACGCCGATCTGGCGCGCTGCCAATTTCTCGGGGAGCGACGATCCCGTTTCAGGGTTGCCGTCGGGAGTCGTGAC
>JBDSDH010000169.1:0-13973 GCA_039920665.1 Ilumatobacteraceae bacterium | reverse complement strand
GGTCGAGGATCAACGCGACTTCATCGGCGACAACGCCCGCCGCCTGTTCCGTCTCGATGGAGCAGCTTCCCGCTGAAACCGCAGGTCAGCGACACTCCAGAGGAGTGTCGCACCCATGTGCTGGAATGGCGACTGCCCCCGCTCTCCGATTCGACTGACTCAGGTACCCCAGTGAGCCTTCACATCCACCACGCTGCTCAACTGCTGCCGCTCGCCGGTTCATTGGCGATGGTGTTGCAGACGCCCTTGGCGGATCCCTTCGAAGCCGAAGTCGTCGGTGTCCCGACCGTCGGCGTCCGCGACTGGTTGCAGCAGCAGTTAGCGCTGCGTCTCGGCGCTGGCCAGCACCAAGATGGCATCGCAGCCAACATCGACATGGTGTTCCTCAACCGGTTCACGGCAGCAGCCCTCGGCCAGCCGACCGGCGTGACCAGCCCATGGGATCTCGAGCAGCTCACCTGGACGGTACTGAGAGTGCTGCACAGGGCGACGGTCGATGTTCCGGGATGGCGTGCACGACGCCGGCACGATGCCGACGATGTCAGCGCGTCGGGCACGTACGCGACCGCCCGTCGGATCGCCGACTTGTTCGACCGATACGCCAACCACCGCCCGCAACTGTTGCAGCAGTGGGCGGCCGGACGGTTCGGCGACGGAACGGTGGACGAGCGCGGTGCCGTCACCCCACTGCCCGCCGACCACATCTGGCAGGCCAACCTGTGGCGTGCTGTCCGAGAGCACATCGGCCAACCAACACTCGCCGAGCGATTGCCAGAACTCGTCGACGGGCTGAGCACCGGCCAGTTCCAGCCGGCGCTGCCCGACCGAGTGTCGGTGTTCGGGCTCAGCGCTGTCTCGGCCGGCCAGCTCACCGTGTTCCGCGCCCTCGCCGAGGTACGCGACGTGCACCTCCACCTGCTCCATCCGTCTCCTGCGGCATGGGAGTCGTGCCGCCAGCAACTCGCCGGCGAACTGGTGTTGCGCTCGGCGGTCGACGCCACCGCAGCCGTCCGTCATCCGTTGCTGCGATCCTGGGCCCGCCCCCCGATGGAGACCGCTGCCCTGGTCGGTGGCCTGGGCGGTGCAACGATCGACTCGCTCGACCATGCCGGAGCGGACTCCACGAAGGTCCAATCGACCACGTTGCATCGACTGCAGGCCGACGTCCTGCTCGACCAGCCGCCGACGTCCGCCGATGCCGTCGATGCCGTCGATGCCACCGATGCCGCCGACGGACCCACCAACGACCGATCGATCCAGATCCACGCCTGTCATGGCACCACCCGCCAACTGGAGACGATGCGTGACGCGCTCGGCCACCTGTTTGCTGCCGATTCCACGCTGGCGCCGCACGACGTCTTGATCCTGTGCCCGGATCTTCACCGGTTCGCGCCGCTGATCCAGTCGGTGTTCCAACGCAGTTCGTTTCCGGTGCCGGTGCGCGTCAGCGACTTGTCGATCGGTGCCGACAACGCCGTTGCGTCGGCCCTCGACATCCTGCTCACGACCATTGCCGGCCGCTGCACCGGACCTGACGTGATGCAGTTGCTCGCTCAGGATCCGGTTCATCGAATGTTCGGCTTCGGCGACCAAGACGCCGAACGGATCAGCGGATGGATCGATCAACTCGGCACCACCTGGGGGCTCGACTCGACCCATCGCGGCGAATGGGTACCGGCGCACATCGTCGAGGGCACGTGGCGGGCGACGCTCGATCGGTTGTTGCTCGGGGCAGCGATGCCGGCCCCGAGCTCACGGGTCGGACCGGGTGCAATGGTCCCATTCGACGATGTCGATGCCGCAGGCTTGACCATTGCCGGTCGTCTGGCCGAGCTGATCCATCGCCTGATCACCGCCCGAGCGCTGTGTGCGCGGCAGCACAGCATCGCCCGGTGGGTCGACATCGTCACCGGGTTGATCACCGACTTCTTCGCCACGCACCCCGATGACACGTGGCAGATCGCGGCGGTTGTGGAAGCGATCGCTGCAGTCAGTGAGTCCGCCGCCGATAGCGACGTACCGCTGTCGTTCAGCGATGCTCGATCGGTGGTGGCGAGCGTGCTCACCGAAGATCGTGGTCGACTCGCGTTGCGCTCGGGGTCCGTCACCGCCACCACGCTCCTGCCCGTACGCAACCTGCCGGCGCGAGTCGTGTGCCTGCTCGGACTCGACGACAACGCACTTCGATCGGCTGGCACCGATGGCGACGACATCCTCGGCCTTCGGCCGTGTGTCGGCGAGCGCGATCAACGGGTCGAGGGGCGCCATATGCTGCTCGATGCCGTGATGTCCGCCGGCGACCACGTCGTCGTCACCTATGACGGCAGCGACATCACGACCAACCGCACGTTGCCGCCTCCGGTGCATCTCAGCGAACTCCTCGACGTCGTGGCGGCCACCACCGGGGCAACCCCCAATTCGTTGATCACCGTGCATCCCCGTCAGGCGTTCGACGAACGCAACCTCACCAGTACGCCGGGATCCAAAGGACCTGATGGCTTTGCCACCGGCCAGTCGTTCACGTTCGACGCAGCGATGCTCGGGGCAGCGATGGCTCGCCGGACGGCCACCCCGGCCATCACGCCGTGGCCGCTCCTGCACCCGATCGTGCCGGTCAGCCTCGATCTCGCTGCGCTCGCGGAGGCGTGTATCCGGCCCGATCGTACGTTCATGTCGAGGCGACTCGACGCCCGAATGCCCACCGAGGTCGATCAGTCGGTCACCAGCATTCCGCTGCGCTTCGTCGGTCTCGACCAGTATCAACTCGGCAGCGAGCTGCTCGAACTCCACCGCAGTGGGGCCGACGAAACGATGCTCCAAGCGTGGGGCGACGCACACCGGCTCAGTGGCGCACTGCCACCGCGGGCTCTCGCCGAGGCCGTGTTGGCTGAGGCCGTCACCGAGGTCGACCTGGTCCTCGATGGTTCGCCAGACGCTCGCACCTTGCTCGCGTCGGCCAACGGCGAGCAACCAGTCGAGATCGAACTGAGCGTTCCCGAGCTACATCGCGCAACGGTGCCCCTGCGCGATGTAGTTCGGCGGATCCATGGCGATCAATTGATCCGGGTCAACTTCACCCGACCGGGGCCACGTGCCACGATCAGCGTGGCGATCGAACTCGCTGCGCTCATCGTGACCGAGCCGGGCCGCGACTGGTCGGCGCTGGTCATCAACCGCCCGAAGTCGGCCGCTGCCTCCAAGGCCACCATCGATCGACCTCGACCGATCGACGGCCCCGAGCGCGTACCGGCCGCCATCCATCTGCTCCGGGCAGCACTGTCGTTCCATCTGCGTGCCCTGCGCGAGCCGCTGCCGTACTTTGCCAACTCCTCGCTCACGCTGTTCGAGACCCGCACGATCGACGACGACGAGTTCATCCATGACATTCGCTCTGATCCGGCACGGTTCCTGTGGGGCGCCAACACCGCCGACGACATCCTCGCGATCCCACTTCGGGCAACCGATGAGATGGCTGCGATCGCCGATTCACCGTTCCATCGCGCCCAGGCACTGGCTGACTTGATGTGGATGTCGTATCACCGGTTCATCGCCCCGCCTCCGGCGTCCGGCGACGGCTCCGTCACCGATTCCGAGAGCGAGATGGCCTCGTGACCGCGCTCGCGTTCGATCTCACTGCTGAATTGCCTGCCGGCCGCACGGTCATCGAAGCCAGCGCCGGCACGGGCAAGACCTACTCCCTGACGGGCCTGATCGTGCGCTACATTGCCGAACGAGACGTTCCGGTCGATCAGTTCCTTGTGGTCACCTTCACCCGCGCCGCGGCCAACGACCTCCGAGATCGCACCCGGTCCACACTGCGAACAGCGTCGGACGCATTCGCTTCGGGCGTCGCTCCTGACACCTATCCCTGGATGGCGCTGCTGATCGACCCGGGGTTGGGCGACGCCGAACTGGCAGCGCGCCAGCAACGAGTCGACGAAGCAATCAACCGATTCGACGAACTCAGCGTGACCACCATCCACGGCTTCTGTCAGCAGGCGCTTGGTCAATTGGGTGTGCGGGCCGGCATCGATCCGTCGGCTGTCCTGATCGACAACACGGCCGAACTGGTTGCCGAAGTCTGTCGCGATCTGATCGTGGCCGAACTGGCGGACGAACCTCGCAGGCTCAACTCTCCACCAACGAGCACGATCAGAGTGCGTCAACCGAGCAACGCCGAAACGCACTTGATCAACAATGTCACGACGTTGATCAACAATCCTGGTGCGGCCTACGCGCCGCGTCTGCCGCATCCGAGACCCAACAAGCATCAGCGTGACATCGACAACGATTCGATGGCCGAACGTTGGTTGCATCTCACCCAGCGGGCCCTGCACGAGGTCTCGTCGCGACAGCGTCAGCGCGGCGAGATCGGGTACGACTCGCTGATCTCGTCGCTGCGCGATGCGCTGCTCGATCCGGCGGGTGGCGCGGCGGTGGCCGAGCAGCTTGCCCAGCGCTCGTCCGTGGTTCTGGTCGACGAGTTCCAGGACACCGATCGGTTGCAGTGGGATGTGTTCCAGACCGCCTTTGCGAGCCGCACCCTGATCACCGTCGGCGACCCCAAACAGGCGATCTATCGGTTCCGCGGCGCCGACGTCCATGCCTATCTCGATGCCGTCGACGCAGGTGCCGGCTTCACCCTCGGCACCAACTACCGTTCTGATCGGTCGCTGCTCGACGGTCTCGGGTACCTGTTCGACGGTGCCACGCTCGGCGATCCTCGAATCTCGTTCCATCCGGTCGATCCTCAGCCGGGGGCGCTCGACAATGCGCTGTCGGTGGCGGGTGATTCGTCGTCGGCAGCGGTCCGCCTGCGTGTCGTGCCGCTCGACGACACCCTCAGATCGGCGAAGAGGCGTGGCCTGTCGATGCCGCTGATCCGCACGCTCGTGCTCGGAGATCTCGTCACCCGAACCGTCGACATCCTGGATCACGGAACCATCACAGAGGCCAACGGGGTCGAGCGATCGGTCGACCCCGGAGACATTGCGGTGCTCGTGCCTTCCCACGCCGAAGCCAACAACGTCGCCGAGGCCCTGCGCCGGGCGTGCGTCCCAGCCGTGCGCACTCGTACCGGCTCGGTCACCGTCACCCCGGCGGCATCGCAATGGCGTCTGCTGCTGGCAGCCATGGCGGAGCCGCACCGTGCGCCACTCGTCCGCGCTGCAGCGCTCGGCTGGTTCCTGCCCACCGATGTCGCGTCCTTGGTCGAATCCGATGACGTGCTGCTCGCGCTGCAGGAACACGTTGCGGCGATGGCCGATCGGCTCCGTCAGATCGGTTTGAGCGCGTTCTACGACGAGCAGAAGTCGATCCGACCCGACCGCATCTGGGGTGTGGGCGTGCTGCCAACCGTGCTCGGACGCGAAGGAGGCGAGCGGCACCTCACCGACCTCGACCACCTCGCCGAATTGTTGGCATCCGCTGTCCACGGAGACAACACCGATCCAACCCAGGTGCTGCGAACGCTCGATGAGCTCATCGCCAGTTCCAATGCACTCGACGAGGACGCAATGCGCCGGATCGACTCCGATGCGCGAGCGGTGCAGATCACCACCATTCACTCGGCCAAGGGACTGGAGTATCCGATCGTGCTCGTCCCGTTCGCGTTCAAGCAGCGGTCCAATCTGCGACTCCCGCACTCGTACATCGCGCCTGATGGACTCCGCACACTCGACATTGCCTCGACCGTTGGTTGGGATGGCGGGCTCGCAGCACCCCTCGATGGATCAGCGCCACCGGACGAGAGCACTCGCTACAACCAGGTCGCCCGTCGAGAATGGGCCGGCCTCGACATTGAAGGCGACGAGTTGCGCCTGTTGTACGTCGCGCTCACCCGAGCCCAACATCGGCTGGAGGTGTGGTGGGCATCCACCCAGGACGCCAACGGCTCGGCGCTCGGGAGAATCCTGCTCGACCGCAACGGTGCCGGTCCGGTCCAGAACATTGCGCTCCGGTTCGCGGCCAAGCCGCCGACCAAGACGGGCAAGACCAGCAAAGGCTTCGACATCGTTCGTCCACCTCATCGACACCTGCCCGAGGCCGATGTGATCGCTCAACTGCATCAACTCGCCGACGAGAGCACGGGCACGATCGAACTCATCGAACTCCCGGTCGATATCGAGCCACCGATCTGGTCCGGTCGACGCGACTCGCAGCCGCGCGAACTCCGAACCGCCACGCATGGGTCACGAACCAGGATCGCCGAACCGGCGTGGCGACGCTGGTCGTTCAGCGGACTCGGATCGCAGCTCGAGTCCGACCTGCAGCGCAGAGATCTTGCCCTCGACGACACGGGGGGTTACGACGAGCCATCCGAGCAGGTCGACGAGGTCGCGCTGCTGGTCAACCCGGAGTCCAGCGCAGAACCGACTGCACCGGATCAACTCAGCCTGTTCACCGCAACACTTCCGAGCGCTCCGGTCGTCGCTCCGCTGGCGGACATCGCGGGTGGCACACGGTTCGGAACGTTCGTCCACTCCGTGCTCGAAGACCTCAACTTCGCCAGTGCCGATCTGCACGACGAAGTCGATCGCCTGGTCGACCACCACACACGTCGGGCCGGCATCGAACTCCCCGATGTCAGGCCTTCGGCAGACGTCGTCACCGGGCTGGTTGCGGCCCTGCACACTCCGCTTGGTCCGCTGTTCAGCGGTCGGTCACTGGTCGACTTCGGGCCCGGCGACCGGCTGGCCGAGCTGACATTCGACATCCCGCTGCTTCGCGGGTTGTCCGGCCGTTCGATCACCGCCGGAGCGATTGGTCAGATCCTGCTGGCGACGCTGACGCGAGACGACCCGATGCGACCCTTTGCTACGCAACTCGCCGACGACATGGCCGATCTCGACATTGCGGGCTGGATGCACGGCTCGATCGATGCGGTGTTCCGTGTGCCCGATCCACACGTTGCCCACGGTCATCGCTATGTCGTTGTCGACTACAAGACCAACCGGCTCCATACCCCCGGCGATGCCGACCCGGTTGGGTCGTATCGACCGGAGTTGCTGATCGAGGCAATGGAACACTCTCGGTATCCGCTCCAGGCATTGCTGTACACCGTCGCCGTCCACCGTTATCTGCGCTGGCGCCTCGGGCCGTCCTATTCCCCCGATCATCACCTCGGCGGTGCCGGGTATCTCTTCGTGCGCGGCATGGTTGGGCCGAACACTCCGACCGAACGCGGCATCGCCCATGGTGTGTGCTCGTGGCGACCGGCGACGGCGGCCGTGCTCGCCATCGATCAGTTCTTCGCCGATGGGAGCATGCCATGACCAGCCCCTCGCCCTCATCCGCCCTCGCAGCGGTCGGCCGACGCGCCGTTCGCCTCACCTCGATTCCGCCAGCGTTGATGTCGCTCGCCCCCTGGGTCGACGCCGGGGTCTTCGGGACGGCCGAAGTGCACGGTGCCGAAGTACTCAGCCGCGCCGCTGCAGTGAGCGATCCTCTGATGCAGCTCGCAGCGGCGATCGCACTGTGGGCCCCGCTCCACGGCCACACCTGCGTCGACCTCGATCGCGTCGCCGCGATGGTGACGAGTGAACTCGCCGTTGCCCTCACCTCCGAGACCACCGAGACCACCGGGAGCCCGGCCACCACCGTGACCGCCGACGCCGGTCACGTCAGCGACAGCGCCGACGGCGTCCTCGCAGTCGCGTCATCGCTGCCGTGGCCGGCGCTCAACACCTGGATCGACGAACTGCGCAGCAGCACCCTGGTGCGCTGCGTCGATCACATCGACGCCGCGCTGGTCTTGGACGATCGGCCACTCGTACTCCACGGCACACTGCTCTACACCCAGCGCCAATGGACCGACGAGTGTCTCGTCGCCGAGCACCTCCTGCGGCGCGCCCGAACATCTCAAGCTCACACAGGCCCGCTCGCAGCACCGGCGGAGGCACTCCTCGATCGCCTGCTGCCACCGCTCGATGATGTCGACGGCGCGCCGAACCTGCAGCACCAAGCTGCTCGCGCCGCGATCTCGTCGCGTCTTGCGATCATCGTCGGCGGCCCGGGCACCGGCAAGACCCATACCATCGCGCGCACGCTCGCAGTCTTGTCGCTCGACGCGACCGAGCGTCGCCAGCCACTGCGAGTCGGACTCGCCGCCCCGACGGGCAAGGCGGCGGCGCGTCTCGGCGAGGCGATCGCGTCGGCCATCTCCGAAGGGTTGCCTGCCGGCTCGCTCTCGGCGGAAACCTCCACCATCCACCGGATGCTCGGGTGGCGAGGATCGACCACTCGATTCCGCCACGACGCCGACACACCGCTGCCCTACGACATCGTCGTCATCGACGAGGCATCGATGGTGGCCCTGCCGTTGATGGCCCGGCTGCTCGAAGCCATTCGTCCTGACGCCCGGCTGATCATCGTCGGCGACCCTGACCAACTCCACAGCATCGAGGTCGGGGCTGTGCTCGCCGACACCGTCGCGGCGGCCGCCGACCCGACCTCGCTGCTGCACCCGCTCGTCGTGCGCCTCCAGCGCTCTCGACGGCTGCAACACCTCTCGCCGATCGCACCACTCGCCGATGCGGTTCGCGACAACGAGCCATCGTTGGCCCTGTCCCAACTCCGCAACGGTTCGGACGATCCGGACGACCCCGACGATGGCGGTCCACTGCTGACATTCATCGACAGCCTCGACCCATTGGCCACCAACGACGGCAGCGGCGTTCGAGGCGTCATCCTGCCGGCGTTGGTCGCCGCCGCCGACGCAGCCCGGGCGGGCGAAGCCGCCAAAGCACTCGCCCACTTCGCAACCGTCCGCGTGCTCTGCGCACACCGCACCGGCCGACACGGAGCCGAATACTGGAACCGGGCGATCGAGGCATGGCTGCTCGAGACGGTCAACGGTCCCGGACGAGGTCGGCCACCGCGCTTCTACCCCGGTCGGGCGCTGCTCGCGACCCGCAATGACCAACGCCAGGGGGTCGCCAACGGCGACACCGGCATCGTCATCTCCGACCCCGACGGCGTTCGCGCAGCGTTCGGCACCGCCGACGGTTTGCGCGTGCTCGCGCCGGCCCAACTCGAACGGGTCGCGACGGCTTTCGCGACCACGATCCACAAGAGTCAGGGCAGCGAGTTCGACACGGTGGTCGTCATCCTTCCGCCTCCCGGATCGCCACTCGCCGGACGAGAGTTGCTCTACACCGCCATCACCCGCGCCAGCCGACGGCTGGTGGTCGTCGGCACGCCAGCATCGATCGTGGTCTGCATCACGACTCCGAGTCGTCGCGTGACCGGCCTTGCCGCAGCTCTGGCCTCAGCCTCGGCGGGCCGCAGCACCGATTGACGACGGAACTCCCTGAAGGGCTGAGCCCATCAGATCGACGAAGTTGTCGTGATAGAAGGCCGAGCGGACCCCGTCATCCGCTCCGGCCAACGACTTCTCGAACCGTTCGATCGGGCGCCGACCTCCCTCGACGTGGGGATAGTCCGACGAGAACAGCACCACCTCTGGCCCGGCCTGCTCGACGATCCAGCCGACGTCCTCGGTGGGATACGGGGTGAACCGGATCTGGCGACGAACGTAGTCCGATGGACGCATCGACAGGGCCTGAAGCCGATCTTCATGACGTAAGAATGCATCGAAGGCAGATTCCATCTGACGCATCCACGATGGCACCCAGATCGCGCCCTGTTCGATCACCCCGACTCGCAGATCCGGGAACCGTTCGAACACGCCGTCGAAGATCATCGTCGCCAGCGTCTGGGCTGGCGGCACTGGAATGCCCATGTAGTCAACCGAGCGAAAGTTCTCGGCGCCGCCGTGGAAGTCGAGCGGGATCGGTAGTCCGTTGTTGAAGTAGTTCGGGTCGATCAGGGCTCCAGTGCCACCGACATGGAACACGATCGGAACCCCCGCCTCGCTCGCAGCCCGCCAGACGGGGTCGAGGCCGATATGACTCGGGGAGTGTCCGACCGGGCATCCCGACGCGACCAGCAACGCCGCCGCACCCATCTCGATCGCCTCCTGGGCCAACGGTCCGGCCCGATCGAGATCGGCGAGCGGCACATACAGCGTCGACAGCAACCGTGGATCGACGGAGCAGAACTCGGTCATCGCCCGGTTGTGAGCACGTGCTGCGCCGATCGCGAAGTCGAGGTCGCCGGCGTGTTCCCATTCGTACAGGCGGCTGTTGTGGAAGGTGTTGAACACCAATTGGCTGGCGAAGCCGAGCAGATCCAGCGCCCGCGAGCGATGTTCGGCGATGAACGATCCGGTCGCCGCGAAGTTCTTGCGGAGCATGATCTCGGCTGCTTCGAGCGCCTGGTACTCGTCGGACTCGTGCTTGTGACGCAAACCGTCGAAGGCCGCATCGAGATCGACCCGCTGCTCGTCGGGATCGCCGGTCTGGCGAAGTTCGTTGCCACTGCTGTACTCCAATGCCTCGATCCGTTCACGGATCGCGGGGTCGGCGTGGTCACGGAGCCAGCCGGGCGTCTCCATGATGTGGGCGTCGGCGTCGTGAACGATCAGACCGGTGGAGTTGTAGCTCATGCCGCCAGCTTGTCACTGGTGGCTGCGTCCGATCGACCGGGACGTCATCGTGTTCTGCTCGTCAGCAGCGGCCCGGGTTACCCTGCCGCCATGTTCCGCCGGCCACTCCTTGCCATCGCCACCATCTCGCTTGTCGCAGCGGTCGCCGCCTGCTCCAGCGATGCCGAAACCGGTCAGACTTCCGATGGTTCGTCGACCGGCACGATGCCGCACAACGCGACCGCCAACACTCCGGCCGTCGACGTCCCGGCGAGCGTCGACCTTCCACTCAGCGTGGACGTCCCACTCAGCGTCGACGTCCCACTCAGCGTCGACGTCGTTCCAACGGTTGATGTCTTTGCCAGCAGCGATGCACCAGTCATGATCGAAGAGCCGCTCACCGACGACGGCGCGACCCCGATCTCCACAGCGGGCAGCGTGACCTCCACTGCGGGCAGTGTGACCGGCGGCTCGCAGTCGTTCACCGCCGAGGTGTGGGCGGACAACTGGTTCGCGCTGTACATCAATGGTGAGCTGGTCGGCCACGACTCGGTGCCGATCACCACGGAACGGTCGTTCAATGCCGAGACGATCACCTTCACAGCCGACTATCCATTCACGGTGGGGCTGCTCGCAAAGGATTTCATGGAGTCGAACAGCGGACTCGAGTACATCGGGACCGACCGCCAGCAGATGGGCGACGGCGGCATCATCGCCCAGATCATCGACGACGCCACCGGAGCGGTCATCGCTGCGACCGGTTCGAACTGGGAGGCGCTGGTCGTCCAGCGCGCCCCGCTGAACAAGGAATGCGAGCAGTCGACCGATCCGGACACCGAATGCCTGTCCGAATCGATCGAGATCCCAGATGGCTGGGCGACGTCCGCCGCCGACACCTCCGCGTTCACGCCGGCCGTGGAGTACACGGCGGACCAGGTCGGCGCCAAGGAAGGCTACGACGAGATTGCGTGGGACGAATCAGCCCGCCTGATCTGGAGCGACGACCTCGAGACCGACAACATCCTCCTGCTCCGAACGATCCTTGCTCGGTGACCTAACGTGGCCCGATGAGCGCACGATTGGTCAACCGGATGGATTCCACCCTCGCCGCCGATGACGACCATCCATATCGCACCGGTGCCTGGCGCCCGCAGATGACCGAGTACGACGCCGAATACGACATCGGAGATATCCACGTCACGGGCAAGATTCCCACCGATCTCGCCGGCGCGTACCTCCGCAACACCGAGAACCCGGTCCACGGCGCAATCGGCCGCTATCACCCGTTCGACGGCGACGGCATGTTGCACTCGATCCGGTTCGACAACGGTCGGGCCAGCTATCGCAATCGCTTCATCCGCACCGCTGGCCTGCAGGCCGAGAACGAGGCCGGTCACGCACTGTGGGCGGGCCTCGCCGAGAGTCCCGAGCGTTCGCTGCGCGCCGACGGTTGGGGCGCGCGCACCCGGATGAAGGATGCGTCGAGCACCGATGTCGTCGTCCACGCCGGTGTCGCCAAGACCAGTTTCTACCAGTGCGGCGATCTGTACCGACTCGACCCCGTGACCCTCCAAGATCTCGGCCACGAGACCTGGACCGACGCGTCCGGCGCTGCGCAGTTCCCGAAAGAAGGTGTGTCTGCGCACACCAAGGTGGATCCACGCACAGGCGAGATGCTGTTCTTCAATTACTCCACCGAGGCGCCGTACATGCACTACGGCGTCGTCGACGCCTCGAACCAACTCGTCCACTACACCCCGGTCCCGCTGCCCGGACCACGTTTGCCGCACGACATGGCCTTCACCGAGAACTACGCAATCCTCAACGATTGCCCGATGTTCTGGGACCCGGCGCTGCTCGCCAAGGACATCTACGCGGTCCGCTTCTTCCGTGATCTCCCCACTCGTTTCGGCGTGATCCCCCGCCGCGGCGGCCCAGCGGACATCCGTTGGTTCGAGGCCGCACCGACGTACGTGTTGCATTGGATCAACGCCTTCGAAGATGGTGACGAGGTCGTGCTCGACGGGTTCTTCCAGAGTCAGCCGAACCCGAGGGCCACGCCCGATGCCACGATCAACGAGCAGATGTTCCGCTACCTCGACCTCGCCCAGCTCCAGTCCCATCCGTGGCGGTGGCGGTTCAACATGGTCACCGGCGAATGCCGTGAAGAGCAACTCGACGAGCGGATCCTCGAGTTCGGGATGATCAACAACGACGTCCTCGGCCTTCCCTACCGCTATTCCTACGCGGTCAGCGGCGAGCCGGGTTGGTTCCTGTTCAACGGCATCTCCAAGCTCGACATGCAGACCGGCTCGGTCGAGGAGTACAAGTTCCCCGACGGTGTCTTTGCCAGCGAGTCACCCATGGCACCGCGGCTCGGAGCCACTGCCGAGGACGACGGCTATCTCCTGACGTTCACCACCGACATCAACAACGACACGAGCGAGTGCCAGATCTTCGCCGCCCAAGAAGTCGGCGCCGGCCCGATCGCGACGATCCGGCTACCGGAACGGATCTGCAGCGGCACCCACAGCTGTTGGGCACCCGCCGACACGTTGCTCTGACCGCAGTGGTCACGACCGGGGGCAACGAGATCCCAGGACCGTACGACTCGAGCATGCTCGACGTCGGCGATGGCAATCAGATCTACTGGGAAGCGTGTGGCAACCCGGATGGCAAGCCGCTGGTCAACATCCACGGAGGACCAGGTTCGGGCACATCGATCGGCGCCCGCCGCGCGTTCGACCCGATCACCTATCGCAGCATCCTGTTCGACCAACGTGGTTGCGGCCGCAGTACGCCGCACGCGTCGGATCCGGCCACCAACATGTCGGTCAACACCACCCACCACCTGATCGCCGATCTCGAAAGGCTGCGCCAGCACCTCGGCGTGGAGCGCTGGTTGGTGCACGGCGGATCGTGGGGTTGCACGCTTGCCCTCGCCTACGCCCAGCGATTTCCGGAACGTGTGTCGGAAATGGTCCTCGTCAGCATCACCACCACCCGGCGCTCGGAGATCGAGTGGCTCTACCACGGAGTCGGCCGGTTCTTTCCCAAGGCCTGGCAGACCTTCGTCGACGGCGTGCCCGAGGCAGCAGCGATGGCACCGTCGGACATGTCGAGTGGCAACATCGAGCCCGTCCTCGCGGCCTACACAGCGCGGATGGGCAACGCCGATCCTGACGTTCGGGCCGAGGCGGCAGCGGACTGGACCACCTGGGAGGACGCGGTCATCTCGATCGAACCCAACGGTACGCCTGGCGCCTACAGCGCACGCATCGACCGTGATCGCGACGCGTTCGTGCGGATCTGCGCGACGTACTTCGCCAATGGCGCATGGCTCGAAGAAGGACAGTTGCTCGCCAACATGGGTCGGCTGGCCGGCATCCCCGGTGTGCTGATCCACGGTCGGTTCGACCTCGGCGGACCGGTGCACATCGCCCACGAGGTCCACGCTGCATGGCCCGGCTCGCAACTGTTCGTCATC
>JBDSDH010000168.1:0-2594 GCA_039920665.1 Ilumatobacteraceae bacterium | reverse complement strand
GCCACCGTCAAGGAGGCACGCGCTCGCGGGTACACAGAGACGTTGTTCGGCCGCCGTCGCCCGATCCCGGAACTGAGCAACAGCAACTTCCGGATCCGACAGGCGGGGGAGCGGCAGGCGATGAACGCCGGCATCCAGGGGCTCGCCGCCGATATTTTCAAGGTTGCCCTGGTGCACATCGATCAAGCCCTGGAAGACGGCGGCTACGCCAGCAGCGTCATCCTCCAGGTGCATGATGAAGTGCTCGTCGAAGTGCCGCTCGATGAGAAGGAAACGGTCGGGCCGTTGGTCATCGACCTGATGCGCAGCGCAGCGGCGCTCGATGTCCCGCTCGAAGTCAACGTCAGCTGGGGCTCGACCTGGGCTGCTGCCAAGGGCTGATGCCTGCGAACGTGTTGCCCGAGGATCGCCAGCCGGAGGATCGACGGCCCGAGCATTGGGAAAATGTCGCCGATCATCTCGGATCGGCATATCTGCGCTACTCGTTCACCAAGGGCACCGAGCAGGAGGTCGACTTCCTCGTCGGCAAACTCGGTCTGGAGCCGGGCATGCGGGTGCTCGATGTCGGCTGCGGTCCCGGACGTCATGCGCGGGCGTTGGCTGCTCGGGGAATCGCCGCACACGGCATCGACATCAGCCAGACCTTTGTCGATCTCGCCGCCGACGGCGCACCGCCGTTGGCCACATTCGCTCGGGTCGATGCCCGTGAACTGGCCTTCGATCGCGAGTTCGACGCAGTGATCTGCCTCTGCCAGGGAGCGTTCGGGGTGATGACGGCCAGTGGTGACGATCACATCGTGTTCGCTCGGATTGCGGCTTGCCTGCGTCTCGGGGGTCGATTGGCGCTGAGCGCGTTCAGTTCATACTTTGCGGTCAAGTACCACGAAGACGCGACGTTCGACGCAGCGACAGGGATCAGCCACGAGCGAACGAGCGTCAAGAATCCCGACGGGGCCGATGCCGACATCGATCTGTGGACAGGCTGTTACACCCCGCGAGAGTTGCGCCTGCTCTGTGATCTGAACGGATTGGTCGTCGACGGGATCAGCAGTGTCGAACCAGGACGGTACGGAACCGACTCGCCAAGTACAGAATCACCTGAATTTCTTCTCCGAGCAACTCGCTGCTGACGACCCAATTTTCGCCGTTTGTTGGCTTTCTGGCTGTGTAGTGATGGGAATCGACGCTGGTAGCATCGCTTCGCGCCGTGTCCGAGTGGAGGTTTTCGCGACCCTCCGACAGCTCAGCGCACTCCATCCGTCCTCTGAAAGCGATTTCTCTTTGTCCGATACCTCCACCACCTCTTCCGCCCTCACCTCATCAGTGTTCGGCACGTTTGATGAAGAGGGTAATTACACCCCCCGCCAGGTCGTCGCCGACGATCTCGGCATGTCGTTCGCAGAAGCGATCGCCGGCACCCTCGTCGAAGTCGAAGACGGTCAGCTCGTCAACGGCACGGTCGTCAAGATCGACCGAGACGAAGTGCTGCTCGAAATCGGCTACAAGAGTGAGGGCGTCATCCTCGCTCGCGAGCTGAGCATCCGCAACGACGTCAATCCCGCAGACATCGTCAAGCTCGGTGAAAAGGTGGAAGCGCTCGTCCTCACCAAAGAGGACAAAGAGGGTCGGTTGATGCTCTCCAAGAAGCGCGCTCAGTACGAGCGTGCCTGGGGCAACATCGAGAAGCTCAAGGAAGCCGATGGCATGGTCGAAGGCCTCGTCATCGAAGTCGTCAAGGGCGGCCTCATCGTCGACATCGGACTGCGTGGCTTCCTGCCCGCATCGCTCGTCGAGCTGCGCCGTGTCCGCGATCTGCAGCCGTATGTCGGCAAGATGGTCCAGGCCAAGATCATCGAGCTCGACAAGAACCGCAACAACGTTGTCTTGTCCCGTCGGGCCTACCTGGAAGAGACCCAGAAGGAAGCTCGCGACGAGTTCCTGACCAACCTCAAGCCGGGCGAAATCCGCAGCGGTGTGGTCAGCAGCGTCGTGTCCTTCGGTGCGTTCGTCGATCTCGGCGGGATGGACGGACTCATCCACGTCAGCGAACTGTCCTGGAAACACGTCGATCATCCGGGTGCCGTCGTCGCTGTTGGCGATCCGGTCACCGTGCAGGTCCTCGATGTCGACTTCGATCGCGAGCGAATCAGTCTTTCGCTCAAGGCCACTCAGCAAGACCCGTGGCAGACTTTTGCCAATGGCCACGAAGTCGGCCAGTTGGTCTACGGCCGGATCACCAAGCTCGTTCCGTTCGGTGCGTTCGCCCAGGTCGGCGAAGGCATCGAAGGCCTGGTCCACATCAGCGAGATGAGCGCGCACCACGTCGATGCGCCGGAGCAGGTTGTCACCCCAGGCGAGGAACTGTGGGTCAAGATCATCGATCTCGATCTTGCTCGTCGCCGGATCAGCCTCTCGATCAAGCAGGCCGCCGAAGGTGGCGAGCTTGCCGAGGAATACCGCCAGCACTTCGAGATGGACGAGCACGGCAACTGGGCCGTCGGTGCCGAAGATGCCGAGCGCGAAGCGGCCTGGGCCGAGTACTACGAGGAGAACCCGGACGCGATCCCCGGTGACGAGTCGGGCGATGTCCCGAC
>JBDSDH010000167.1:0-17025 GCA_039920665.1 Ilumatobacteraceae bacterium | reverse complement strand
TCCCATTGCCGATGTAAAGGCGGGCGTCTCCTCAAGACGGGACAGAATTCTCCGACGTCGTTCACGCCGTCGCCCGCCGCCTCTCGCTGACGACCTGGTCCCGATGCCGGCGCGCACGACGCCTCACCCGATCGTGTTCGGTACGCAGGAATGCGTCGATGTCCCTCGCTGTCGAGTTGCACGCCTTTACATGGGCATGAGCACGACAGCGTCAATCACATCGCACGAGGTACCAACCCGACAGCGGCCGCTGCTTGTCACTGTGGGCCAAGCGGCCGAGATGCTCGCATTGAGTCGATCATCGATCTACCAGCTCATCTGGACCAATCAACTCGTGCCGATCCAAATCGGCCCGAGTGTCCAATTTCGATTGAACACCTCGAACGCTTCGTCGCCGCGCGATCCGACGCTCAGTAGGGGTCGAGTGTCATTCGCTCGCGTTCGACTGTTTGCTGTCGAGCACGAGCAACGCCTCTTCATCGGAGTGGTCGAAGGCTCCGAGAACGGCGACCGAACCAGCGAGCAGTTCGTGGATCACATCGGTCGTCACGTTCCCGACTTGCAGCCACACGACCTTCGGTGGCGGCCCGTGCAGGAACCCGAGTTGACGGAAGTCCGAGTCCTTCGAGACCACCACGAAGCCCTCGGCACCTGCGTGGGCCCATATCTCCTCGTCGGTTGCTTGATCAAGTCCGATCTCGGCGACGTGCGCAGTCTCGGGGAACGCTGATGCGAGGCGGCTGACGAGACGACGCGACAGGTTCTGATCGCACAGCAGCTTCACGCCGGCGAGGCGAGACGGTGTTCGCGATTGGCCGCGAACTCGAGCGCCGCTCGCACGTGATCGCCGGTGAGTTCAGGGAAGTCGCCGACGATCTCCTCCGACGTCATCCCCGAAGCGAGGTACTCGAGGACGTCGTAGACCGTGATGCGCGTGCCGACGAATGTCGGCTTCCCGCTCCGAACGCCCGGCCGGGTCTCGATCAACGACATCAGGTCCACGCTCGCATCGTACTCATTCAGGCCAATTTGCCGTGTCAGAATGGGACTCGAAGAACCCCCCGAAGAACCTCCTCGCCGAAAACAAAGAAAGTCCCGGCCGGAGGAAATAACCTCTGACCAGGACTTTCATACGTCGGGCTGACAGGATTTGAACCTGCGACCCCTTGTCCCCCAGACAAGTGCGCTACCAAGCTGCGCTACAGCCCGTTACTGCCTTCGTCGCTCCGGAGGCAGTAGCTGGGGGCCACCACCCACTTGCAACGAACCTGGCGGACCGGGTTCGCACGAGCGGGAAGATCGTAGCGTGGCAACGTCCCGGTCACGACCTCGATTGCCGGACCGTGACCGCGACGTGGCAGAAGTCGGCGCGTCAGCCGGGCTCGACGAACGTGATGTTGCCCTGCGAATCGGCATCGACGTAACCGCTGGAGCGGGTTCCGTCGACGAACACCCGGATCTGGATCTGGTCGGAGAACGGCAGGTTGCGGTGGATGATGATGTGAGTCACCGCAGCTCCCTCGATCGGCACCGCCGCAAGCGCTGCGTCAGCAAGGGCCGGAATTGCCGCCCAGTTGACTTCGCTGTCGGAGAACAAGTTCGACTCGAGATCTCCGTCCCCGGTCAGCTGAACGGGTGCCGGCGGGGAGACAGCGCCGTCGCGCCAGTCGTACTGATCGACGTTGGCCGGGATGGACGGATCCTGAACCTGGGCGAAGGAATAGTTCGGATACAGGAGTAGTTCGAGGATCCGCAGCGGCGTCGCACCGCGAGCTGCGGCGTAGTCGGCCACAACGTCAGCGGCCTGGGTGCCGGTGAACAGATTGACCGGCACCGCCGGTGATGTCGCAGCGCTCGTTGCTGCCGGCGCTGTGGTCTCGGTGGTCTCGGTGGTCTCGGTCTGACCTGGGATCGTGACGCCCGGTGGCAGTGTGACGCCGGGCGGCAACGAGATCGGCGGAATCTCAGGAATCGTGATGGTCGGGATCGAGATGTCGGGAATGCTGATGTTCGGAATCGAGATGTCCGGGATGGAGATGTCCGGAATCGAGGGTGCCGTGGCGAGGACGTCAGCTGCCTGTTGCTGCGCATCCGCACGTGCATTGTCGGCGTCGTTGTTGCCCTTGGTCACGAAGAACACGCCAATCCCGGCCGCGACGATCAGCACGATGATCCCGAGGATCAATCCGGTGCGGTTCTTTTCCGGTGGGCTGTCCTGCGGCATCCAACTCTGGTTGCCTTGCGGCCCACCGAATGTTGCACCAGGCGTGAAGGGCGATGGCGAGGGGGCACCGAAGCCAGCGCCGGGTAGCGGCGGCTGCGTCGGAAACGGCGAGCCGGGATGGGCCTGACCGGGATACGGCGAACCCGGAGTGGGCTGGCCCGGGTTCGGTTGCTGCGGTGGTCCGGGGAAACCGGGGGGACGTTCACGAGTGCTCCTCAGAAGGCGTGTTGATGACAGGAGCAGTATCGAACGACGGTGGTGCGACCGGATGAGTAACCAGTACTCATTGAGTCCTGCACCAGTCCCAACGACTTGTCCACGATCAGCGGACCAGGATCAGCGGACCAGGATCATCGGACCCGAAGAGCGGACGTGATCAGCGGAACAAGTTGAACACTCGCCAGGCGAGGTACAACACCATCAACACCATCAACAGCTTGAAATGCCACGGAGCACCTTCGTCGTCCTCATCGTCCTCATCGGCGCCCTCGCCAGCTGCGAGCTGTTTGAGATTGATGTTCTTGGCCGTCACCCGTTCTGGCGGCGCCGATTCCTGGATCAGCCGTCCACACGTGGGGCATGTCCCATTGGCGTTCATCGCCGACGGCGCGTGGTATTTCGAGCAATCCTCACACCAAGGCATACGTCGTTACTATTCGGTGCGGCGCCGAACGCGCAACTTGATGGGTGTCGATCCGAACTCGAAAGCCTCACGAATGCTGCGCTCGATGTAGCGCAAGTAGGTGCTCGGCAACTCGCGGTTGACTAACAACGTGAACGTCGGCGGCTCGGTGGCGCCCTGCATCGCATACAGCACCCGGGTACCACCAGGGGCCGGCTGCTTCTGCTGGGCAGCTGCAATCACCTTGTTGACGTCACGGGTCGGGACACGGCGGTGGTACTGCTCGATGGCGTCCTGCAGGACCGGCCGGAGCTTGTGCACGCCCTTGCCGCTGAGCGCCGAGATCTTGAGGATCGGGGCGTCGCCGATGAAGCCGAGTTTGCGTTTGACATCGGCGACGATGTCGAGCCGCTGCTCGGCGTCTTCGATCAGCTCCCATTTGTTGAGCATCAACACGATCGGGCAGCCGGCTGCATCGACTCGCTCGGCAAGGCGCTGGTCCTGGCCGGTGACGCCCTCGGTTGCGTCGATCACGAACAGTGCGATGTCGCTGTCGTCGATGGCACGCAGGGCACGCACGAGTGAGTAGTACTCGGCTGAGTCGTCGATCTTGCTGCGGCGGCGCATACCGGCTGTGTCGACGAACACGATCGGGCCGTCCTCGGTCTCGACGAGCGTGTCGATCGCGTCGCGAGTGGTGCCGGGCATGTCGTGGACGACGGAGCGATCGGCGCCGACGAGCCGGTTGAACAATGTGCTCTTGCCGACGTTGGGGCGACCGACGATCGCGACGCGAGGTGGTGCGATCTCCGGCGGAACCCAGTCCGGATCGTCCTCGGCAAGCTGGGTCTCGGCGCCTTCGCTGACGTCGGGAATTCGGGCAATGACCTCGTCGAGCAGGTCGCCGGCGCGACGGCCGTGCAGTGCGCTGACCGGAAGCGGATCGCCGAGGCCGAGTGCGAGGAACTCCCAACGGTCGCTCTCGCGGCGATCGTTGTCGGCCTTGTTGACCACCAGCAGCACGGGCGGCCTGATCTGGCGCAGCCACAGTGCGATCGACTCGTCATCGTCGGTCATCCCGACCGATGCGTCGGCGATGAACAGAACCAGATCGGCTTCGCGGACGGCGGCTTCGACTTGGCGACTGACCTTCTCGTCGAGCTCACTGCCGCGAGGCAGCCAGCCCCCGGTGTCGACCAACAGGAACGGGCGTCCGAGCCATTCGGCCTCGACGGCCTTGCGGTCGCGGGTCACACCGGGGCGGTCCTCGACGATCGCGACCTGTTCGCCCACGATGCGGTTGAACAGCGTGCTCTTGCCGACATTGGGGCGTCCGACGATCACCACCGTCGGCAGGTGGGAGACATCTTTTTCTTCTACATCAGTCATAGGGGGGGTCATTGCAGGGGTCCAGTGGTTGCAGGTTGCAGTCGCGTTGGCGCTGCGGGAAGGCCGAGGGCATGGCGAAGGGCGATGCCGTTGGTGGGCACCACCTCGACCGCTCGAGGAAGAGAGCCGACGGTCGTGCCGTCGAGGAAGCGACCTTCGCTGAGGCAGACGTCGGGAAGCAGGTAGCGGTGGGTCATCGGCTGATCGGCCAGAACTCGCGCGATGTCTTCGCCGACCATCAACCCGGTGACGGCGGTGTTGCCGCCGAAGAACTCGTTGGCGACGGGGATCACCCGCACATCATCTCGACCGAGATCGGCAATCAGCGGCTGGAGAATGGTGGCGCCGAATGCACCGGTGAGAATGCCGACAGGAGCGTTGGCTCGAGGCCGCAGCATAACGCCACCCTGCTCGCCGCCCGTGCCGCAGCCGCCACGAAGACCAGTGTCTCCGGCCGGGTTTCGCGGGGCGCGGTACCCCTCCGCCGGTGCGCCGTCGACCCACGCGAAGAAGCCGCTCTGAGGACCGACCGGGGTGTCGACCTCGCCGGTGAACTCCATCGCGAACGTGCGAGCCATCCCGATGCCGTCCTCGTGCATGTCGAATCCGGCATAGGTGTCAGCAGACGGAAACGGACGCCCGGACATGATGTAGTACTCGTCCGCAGCGAACACCATCCGGTGCCCGACAGTCGCCAGGAAGATGTCCTGCCAATCGTGGACGATGTCGACCACTGCCTGGGCTTCGTCGAGGGTGTGGATTCGCATCGCAGATTCGGCATTGAACTTGCTCAGACCGAGCGGAACGCAGGCGATCGACGCCAACTCCGGGTACTGGTCGAGTACTCCAGCGAGCGTGTTCTCGAGCACTGCGCCATCGTTGACGCCGGGGCAGACGACGATCTGTCCGTGCACCGTGATGTTGTTGTCGAGCAGGACACGCAGCCAACGCAGACTCATTCCGCCCCGAGGGTTCTTCAGCATCCGGCTGCGCACGTCCGGGTCGGTGGCATGGATGCTGACGTGCAGCGGCGACAGGCGCTCGGTGATCACTCGTTCGAGATCCGCCTCGGTGAATCGGGTCAGGGTGGTGAAGTTGCCGTACAGAAAGCTGAGGCGGTAGTCGTCGTCCTTCAAGTACAGGCTGCGGCGGAGACCCTTGGGCAACTGGTAGATGAAGCAGAACTCGCAGTGGTTGTCGCACGTGCGAACCCGGTCGAACAGCGCACTCTCGACCTCGGCGCCGAGCGGTTGGCCCTCCGCCTTGACCACCTCGATCTGCAGCTCGACGTTGCCACGGCGGACCTCGAGATCGACCTCGGCCTCGTCAGCGAGGAACTGCCACTCGATGATGTCGCGCGGTACCTGCCCGTTGAGGGTGATGACCTCATCGCCAGCACGCAGACCTGCCACCTCGGCCGGTGACCCTGGCGCGACAAGAGAGACGGTGGGCAGGGACATAGCCCGTCAAGGCTACCGGCGTCCAATCCACTGCCCTCCGGACCCGACCGCCGAGCGCTGGGTGAGGGGCGGCAGCATCGATCACGGCGGCCGGGCGGCCACCGGTAGCCTGCAACCATGGATGTCGATCGGGTGCTACTGGCGGAGCCGAGAGGGTTCTGCGCGGGCGTCGAGATGGCGATCAAAGCCTTGGCATTCATGGTCCGTAGCTTCCCGGCCCCCGTCTACTGCTATCACGAGATCGTGCACAACAAGCTGATCGTCGAGCAGTTCGAGGCCCAGGGCGTGGTGTTTGTCGACGACATCAACGAAGTGCCGGTCGGCAGTCCGATCATGCTCTCTGCCCACGGATCGGCGCCCGAGGTCGTGGCCGCCGCTCGCAGCCGCGGCAGCTACGTGGTGGATTCCGTCTGCCCGCTGGTCACCAAGGTCCATCACGAGGTCAAGGTGCGCGCGGGAAAGGGCTACCGAATCGTCTACGTCGGTCACGAGGGTCACGAAGAGGCGATCGGGACAATGGCTGTTGCCCCGACTTCGATCAGCCGGGTCGAGTCGGTTGCCGAGGTTGCGGCGCTCCCCCAGTTCGACGAACCGGTCGCCCTCCTGGCCCAAACCACGCTGTCGCACCGCGATTGGGAAGGCGTCGCGGTGGCGGTGCGCCAGCGATATCCGGACGTGTGGTCGCCCGGTCGCAGCGATCTGTGTTTCGCCACCACCAACCGCCAGTCGGCATTGATGAGCATCTCGTCCAGGGTCGACGCCTTGATCGTGATCGGCTCGGCCAATTCATCGAACACCCGAGCGCTCGAGAAGTTGGCCATCGAAGCCGGATGTCCGCGGGTGTTCCGGATCAATCACGTCGACGAACTTCCCGATGACCTGCACGGTGTGGTCGGTCTGACCGCCGGCGCCTCTGCTCCTGAGGACCTCGTCCAAGCCGTCGTTCGACACCTCGCGCCGAAACATGGCGTCGAGACCGTTCGAACAGTCGACGAGGACGAGTACTTCCCGCCGCCGCGCAACATCCGCGACCTGCAGGCGGCGATCAGCCGTGCCGCAGCCGTACTGCTCGGTGCAGCGTCGGACGCGGCGGCGATCGACGATCGAGCTGTGCCCGCCAGCGAGATCCTCGCGGCCCTCGCCCGCTGACGACATTTGGCGCCAGCGCGTGCGCGTGGTCAGGCTGGGCGGCGTGATGTCGCCCACCTCTGCCACCATTCGCCTGACGCTGCACGTCCTGGCGGCCTGCATCTGGGTCGGAGGGCAAGTCGTGCTCGCCGCACTGGTACCGCTGCTGCGCGGCACCGAGGGCCTGGCGAAGAAGGCGGCCAAGGCGTTCAACCGGATCGCGTGGCCAGCATTTGCGGTGCTGGTGGTGACCGGGTTGTGGAACCTGACCGAGGTCAATGTCACCGATGCCCCGACGAACTACCAGGTCACCGTGTTCGTCAAGATCTTGGTTGCGATCACCGCCGGCGCAGCAGCTGCCGCCCACATCGCAGCCAGGAGCAAGGTCGCGCTGGCAATCGGTGGCGCGGTCGGGCTGGTCGCCTCGATTGCAGCGGTCTTTCTCGGCATCCTGCTCCGCACCGGCCGCTGAGGTCTCAGCAATATCTGGGACACGTTTGGCTGTCGACAGCCTCCCGGCAACCACAGGGGACTCCAGCGGCTGTCGACAGCCACTGGAGTTCCGCTCGTCACGACTTCGTCAGTTGCGGGGGACTTCGCTCCACGGGCGGTCGCGGTCGACGCGGACGTCACCGGGAAGGCCGAGCACGCGCTCACCGAGGATGTTCTTCATCACTTCGGTCGTGCCACCCTCGATCGAGTTGGCCCGCATCCGCAGGAAGCCCTTCTGCAGCGAGTCGAAGCCCATTGCGCTGTCCGGCTGCACCATCGCATAGCTGCCATAGAGCATCCCGTCCGCACCGAGCAGATCGACGATCATGTTGTAGACGTCCTTGTTGAGCTCGGCCGAGGCGCCCTTGCCGATCGAACCCTCGGGACCCGGGTCGCCCATCTTGCGGTTCTGGTTGGCGCGGATGTTGGTCAGCCGCAAGATCTCGGCCCTGCTCCACAGCTTCATCACCTCGTCGCGAACAGCCGGAGTCTTGCGGTCGTCGGCGGCATCGTTCCAGACCTTGATCAGTTGGCCGATCACGCCGCTGCCCTTGGCCGGAATGGAACCACCGATCGAGACCCGCTCGTTCATCAACGTGGTAAGCGACACCCGCCAGCCGTCTCCCGGCTTGCCGAGCATCTCGCTGTCCGGGATTCGAGTGTCGGTGAAGAACACTTCGTTGAACTCGGCCTCACCGGTCATCTGACGCAGCGGCAGCACCTGCACGGTCGGTGCGTGCATATCGACGACGAATGCGGTGAGTCCAGCGTGCTTGACGGCTTCGGGCGCGGTCCGCACCACGAGCAGACCCCACTTGGCCAGGTGGCCGAGGGTGGTCCACACCTTCTGGCCGTTGCAGATCCACTCATCACCGTCTTTGACGCCCTTCGACGACAAGCCCGCGAAGTCGCTGCCGGCACCCGGCTCACTGAACAACTGGCACCAGATCTCCTCGCCGGTGAACAACGGGCGGAGGTATTTGGTTTTCTGGTCCTCGCTGCCCCACACCGCAACGGTCGGTCCACACATTCCGTAGCCGATCGGGTTGCGAGCACCGGAGTGCGGCGCGCCCTGAGCGAAGACTCGCTCGTTGACCAACTTCTGCAGCTTGGGATTGAGGCCGAGACCGCCATGGCCCTCGGGGAAGAACACCCACGCGAGTCCGGCGTCGAACTGAGCGCCGAGGAATGTCATGGCATCGGTCGACTTCGGTGGGAACTCCGCGAGCAGGTTGTCGGTGAGTTCGACGACGCGCTGTTCATCAGCGGTGAGTACTTCGGTCGGAGCGGATTCGGTGACAGTCATGGCAACCCCCGGATGAATTTCCTGGACAAAATGGAACGCAGGGAGATTACTGACCGCTGTCGATCGGCGTAGAACCGGAGCCCTCGCCGCATGTCACACATGCCATGGTCTCGGGTCACTCCTCGACGGTGGTCTCTGGTTCGTCCTCGAAGCCCATTGCGGAGAGCCGTTCGAGCAGGGCGTCACGAATGCTGACACCGGGTTCACGGGCCTTGTCGCCGGTGATCCGCCAGCCGAGCCGGCTGCTGTACAGCAGCGGAGGCGCCTTCAAGCGGCCGGGTCCGACCTCGACCACCCGGGCGAAGAACAGATCGTGATCGAACATCGGCTTGGTCTCGAACACTTCACAGCGCAGCCACGCAATGGCATTGCGAGCGACGGGCAAGCCATCGTCGAGAACGTCGAGGTACTCGTCAGCGAGATAACGGAACTTGCGTCCGGGATACGAGAAGTACTGGCCGACGTCGACCTGATCGCCGGCCAAGATCGACACGGAGAACGCGCCCGATCCCGCGATCAACGGGTGTGTGTCATGTTTGGGCGAAACGCTCGCCATCACGATCGGTTGTTCGAAGCTGACCTGACAGACCCAGTGGCTGCAGTAGGCCCGGGTCACCCCACCATGCGTCGCGCCGACGAGTTGGACGCCTTTCATCATCTGGCCGAGGCTGCGCTTGATGACGGGATCGATCACGAGAGGTTCGCCATGATCAGTTGTACCGGGCCATGGCGCGCTCGGCTGCCTTCGGATCGAACGGCTCACCGTGGGGAAACCAGCTGAGGAACTCGAGCACCCATGGCAGGTTCACCGCGTCGGCTGGGCTCCTGTTACACGCGACGCTGATGTTGTTGAGGATCCGGAACACGATGTCACGACTGCTGACAACCCGGAAGTAGGCCTCGCTCCAGGGCGCTCGGCCACTCGTGATATTGGCGAACAGTCGTCGCACACCCTCGCGATCGAGCACTCGCCCACCACCGAACGGGTCGGCGAACAGATCGCGATCGTTCTCGCTGCGGACCAGGAAGTGACCGGGCATCCCGACGCCCACGATCCCCACGCCGGCCCGCCGACCGAGTTCGATGCCGAGCACCGACAGCGTGATCGGAATACCGAGCCCGGTGCGATGGACCTCACTCAGCAGCGAGTTGCTCAGGCTGTAATAGTCCTCGGCATTACCTCGAACAGCAGCTGGACCTTGGAACAGATGGGTCATCAGCCCGTCGAACGAGGCCGGGATCGCACGTGCCGCGACGTCGAGCTTGCGCAGTTCATCGTCGACGTCGATGTCGGCACCAGCCATCTGCGAGATCAGCAGACATAGTTCGTCGAGCGGCAGTCGATTGTCCGACAGCTGCAACAACTCACGAAAGCGCGACTTGACCGACCTCTGATCCACGTCTCGACGGTACCCGCGGCTACCGTCGAACGTCATGTTCCCAGGCGCGTTCGTAGCGACAACACCCGACAAGCCCGCTGTCATCATGGCCTCCACCGGTGCGGTGCAGACCTTCGCCCAACTCGACGCGGCAGCCAACCAGCTGAGCCAGTTGTTGTTCGCTGCCGGTCTGCGACCAGGCGACCACATCGGTATCTGCATGGAGAACCATCCGAGGTTCCTCGAGGTGCTGTGGGGTTGTCACTACGCCGGGCTCGTCTACACCGCATGCTCCAGCCGACTGACCACCGACGAGCTGACGTACATCCTCAACGATTGCGCGGCCGGGGTCTTCATCACCAGCACCTACAAGGCCGAGCAAGCCGCCGACATCGTCGAACGCACTCCGAACATCGAACTGCGGCTGATGCTCGACGGCGTGATCGACGGCTACGAGAGCTACGAGGCGGCGGTCTCCGCCCAGCCCGACACCGCTCTCGCCACCCGAATCGCTGGGACCGACATGCTGTATTCGTCCGGCACCACCGGGATGCCCAAGGGTGTGACCGGCAAGTTCGAGGCTCGCAACCTGCTCGATACGCCGGTGTCGGTGACGGGCGTGTTGGGGATGCTGTTCGGCGCAACCCAGGAATCGATCTACCTCTCCCCCGCGCCGCTCTACCACGCCGCTCCGCTGCGTTTCAGCATGTCGATGCAGGCACTCGGCGGCACCGTCGTCGTGATGGAACACTTCGATCCGGAGCAGTACCTGTCGCTGATCGAGCGCTACCACGTCACGATCAGCCAGGTCGTGCCGACCATGTTCGTGCGCATGATGAAACTGCCAGATGAAGTGCGCACCAAGTACGACGTCAGCTCGATGCAGACCATCCTCCATGCCGCTGCGCCGTGCCCGATCCCGGTCAAGAAGGCCATCATCGAATGGTTCGGGCCAATTGTCCACGAGTATTACGCAGGTACCGAGGGCAACGGATTCGTCTACTGCAACAGCGAGATGTGGCTGGCCCACGAGGGCACGGTCGGCGTGGCCATCGGCTGCACGGTCCACATCGTCGGCGAGGACGGCGAAGACGTAGCGCCCTACGAGAGCGGCACGATCTACTTCGAGGGCGGGGCTCAATTCGAGTACCACAACGACGCCGAGAAGACCGCCAGTTCTCGCCACCCCAAAGGCTGGAGCACCCTCGGCGATGTCGGCTATCTCGACAGCGACAAGTTCCTCTACCTCACCGACCGCAAGGCCTACATGATCATCTCGGGCGGGGTGAACATCTACCCGCAGGAGGCCGAGAACATCCTCGTCACCCACCCCAAAGTGATCGATGTCGCCGTGTTCGGAGTACCCAACGACGACTTCGGTGAGGAAGTCAAGGCAGTGGTCCAACCCGTCGAGATGCCGGCCGACGACGCTGCGGCGAAGGCACTCGCATCGGAGCTGATCCTGTTCTGTCGCAGCCATCTCGCCGACGTGAAGTGCCCTCGCAGCATCGACTTCCGCACCGAACTCCCCCGCCACCCGACGGGCAAGCTGTACAAGCGTCTGCTCAAGGACGAGTACTGGAAAGAAGCCGGGCGCAGCATCTGACCCGACGGGTCGCTGTCACTCAGCCGGAGATGACCACCATCCGGATCTCGGTCATCTCCTTGACACTGAACGCCGGGCCCTCACGAGTGTTGCCGCTGTCGCGCAGTCCGCCGTACGGCTGTTGATCGGCCCGCCACGTCGGGACCTCGTTGACCAGCACGCCACCAAAGTCGAGGGCATGGATCGCCTTCAATCCCTTGGTGATGTCGCTCGTGAAGATGCCGGCCTGGAGGCCGTACGCGGTGTCGTTGGCGAGGCGGAGGGCTTCGTCGAGATCGTCATACGTTGCGATGCCGACCACTGGTCCGAACACTTCGCCGGCGCAGACCTTCATCTCGGGCAGGACCCCACCGAGCACCGTCGGGCGCAGCACCCCATCGTCGCCGATGTCACCGCCACTGAGCACCGTTGCTCCGGCGGCCACCGCCTCGTCGATCCAGTTCTTCACACGATCGCGCTCTTTGGTCGAGATCAACGCCGAGACATCGGTGGCCTCATCGCCCGGGTCGCCGACGACGAGGGTCTCCACGCCGGCCACGAGCGCATCCGTGAAGGCCTCAGCGATCGACGAGTGGACGTAGATCCGTTGGGTGCTGATGCAACTCTGCCCAGCGTGACTGAAGCCGGCTGTCCTGATCTTGGCCGCAGCCGACTTCCAGTCGCCATCGGGTTCGATGATCACCGGAGCGTTGTTGCCGAGTTCGAGACCCACTCGCTTGCGAGGCGCTCGGGCACGGATGCCCCAACCGACGTCGGGTGAGCCCGTGAACGTGATCAGGGCGATGTCGGGATGATCGACGAGCGCGTTGCCAACGGTGCCGCCGCCGCCCGTGACGATCTGCAGTTGCTCGGGTGGAAGCCCGCATTCATCGATCAACATCTCGGCCAGCACGATCGCGCTGAACGGCGTCTGCGAAGCGGGCTTGAGAACCACTGGGCAACCTGCGGCAATGGCCGGTGCGAGCTTGTGGACGACGAGGTTGAGCGGGAAGTTGAACGGCGCAATCGCTCCGACCACGCCGATTGGCACTCGCAGGGTGAACCCGAGCTTGCCCTCGCCGGACGGGATCGCGTCGAGCGGGATCATCTCGCCGCTGAGCTTGCGAGCCTCTGCCGCCGCGAACTGGAACGTGCCGACTGCCCGCTCGGCCTCGACCCGGGCGGTCTTGATCGGCTTGGCAGCTTCCCGACTGATGATCTCGGCGAACTCATCCCGACGGGCGGCGAGCCGTACCGCCGCAGTGTCGAGGATCTCGGCTCGCTGCCAAAGCGGAAGTGGGCCAGCTCGAAGGGCCGCCACGGCGACGGCCACTGCACGGTCGACGTCGGCGGCGGTGCACGCCGGAATTTGTCCGATCAACGTGTTGTCGTACGGCGCCCGCACCTCGGTCGATTCGTTCGTTCCAGCGCCGGTGAATCGCTCACCGGCGAGCGGGATGGCGCGGACCTGATCGGCTGAGGACGCTGCAGATGACATGCCGCCGACGCTACCCCTCGCCGCCGACGCCGGTCGGCAAACAGCCCGCCCACCACTGCCGGATGTTTGCTGCCCAACCCGCCGGTCACCAAACAGCCCGCCCACCACTGCCGGATGTTTCCTGCCCAACCCGGCGGTCACCAAACAGCCCGCCCACCACCGGGATCGGTGATACTGAGGGCGTGTCTTCATCTCCGATCGTCCGTCGGTTCAATCGCACGAGCGCGGCCCCGCATCCGTATCTGGAGTGGGACGGGCCGATCCCGTTCGCCCACCGGGGCGGGGCCAGTGAAGCGCCGGAGAACACGATGCCGGCGTTCCAATATGCGATCGATCTCGGCTACCGCTACATCGAGACCGATGTCCAGGTCACGTCGGATGGCGTGCTGGTCGCGTTCCACGACTTCAACTTGCAACGCACATGTGGCATCGATCGCCGGATTGCCGAGATGACCTGGGACCAATTGCAGCAGGCACGCGTCGACGGCGTTGCGCCGATCCCGACGTTGGAGGAGATGCTCGGCGCGTGGCCTGAGGCCAGGGTCAACATCGATTGCAAGAGCGATGCCGCCGTTCCGGCGCTCGTCGCAGCACTCCGCCGGACCAAGGCACTCGACCGAGTGTGTGTCGGTGCGTTCAGCGATCGCCGGGTGCGGCGACTGCGCAGCATTCTCGGCGCCGAGTTGTGTACGGCGCTCGGCCCGGGGGCAGTGTCGCAGCTCCGCTACGGTCGATCATTCCGGGCTCCGGGTCAAGCCGCGCAGGTGCCCGTTCGCCAAGGGCCACTGCTCGTCATCAACCAGAAGTTCGTCGACCACGCCCATCAACTCGGCATCGCCGTGCACGCCTGGATCATCGACGACGAAGTCGAGATCGAGCGGTTGCTCGACCTCGGCGTCGACGGCATCATGACCGACCGGCCCGCTGTGCTCCACGAGGTCATGGAGCGGCGAGGCGTCTGGTCGCAGGGCTGAATCAGCCCTGCGAGCCAATTGTTAGTTCTTCTTCGTTCCGCCGCCGAGGAGGCCGCCGAACACGTCGCCGAGTCCACCGAGACCGCCGCTCGACGAACTGGCGCCCGTATCGGATCCTGCATTCGAGCCGGCGGTCGAGGTCGACCCACCGCCGCCGACCAAGCCGCCGAGAATGTCCCCGAGACCGCCGCCGCCGAGCAATCCACCGAGTCCACCAAGGCCACCGAGCCCGCCAGATGAGTCGGAGTCGTGCGAGGTGTCATCCGAGGGCGCTGACTTGGAGCGGCCGCTGGACGACTTTGCCAGCCAGGCCATCACCAGTGGCGCCAGCATCGGCAGCAACTTCGACATCATTCCGCCACCGAGCAATCCACCGAGGCCGCCCAATCTGCCGGCGCCTCCGAGTTGGTTGACGACAGCGTCCTCGTTGTCGCCGAACACATGGCTGACGATCTTGGACCCGTCCACAGTGTCGACCTGGTCGAAGTCGATGCCGCCATCGAGCAAGCTGCCGTCGTGCTGGCTGAGCGCGTCGGTCAGTGACGCTGCGCCGGCCGGATCTGCCGCATTGGCCTGCATCCCGGCAAGCAGTGTCGGCAAGGCCTCACGCACGGCAGATTCGGCCTGGTCAGGTGCGACGCCGAGCATCGAGCTCAGCTGGTCCATCGGGATCTGAGACAACAGTTCTTCGATACTTCCTGGAGCGCCAGTGCTCATTGGTTCCACGCTTTCATCGTGTCGTCCATACGATCGCGGTGAGGCGCCGACCGAGGTGGTGAGTACGCTCAGACTAGTGCGGTGTCTGGCAACGCCAGCGTCGATGTCAGCGGCGAGCCGACATGGCGGCGCCTCCGGCCAAGAGCAGACAGAGCGGCCCATACAACCTGCGGTCAAGCCGGTTGAACCGCTCCGACGGCGTCCACGGAACCAGTGAGCCCGTGCGACCGAGGACACCGGCGACCCCTCGCGTTCCGAGGACGGCAGCGACGCCGCCCGATCCGATCCGCCTCGCCATCGGCCCGATCGGCAACACCTCGCTCACGACACCGGCAGCGAACAGCATCAGGCCGGCAACGGCGAAGCACTCCCGCGGCGCGGGCAAGGCACCTGAACCGGTGACTGTGTCGGCGAGTGCTGCGCTGTCTGGAAACGGAAACGATGCGCCGGCACCCCAGACGGCGTGCAGAGCAGCGATCGTGGTCAACGTGATCGCTGTTGTCGATGCCGTCCGGGTCATGTGGGCAAGGATGGCGCGCACGAGGGCGCGGTTGCAAAGTCCTGGTGCTGCCACTGATGTGCGGAAGTCAGACGGTCGAGTACTGCTGGCGCAAGTCCTTCTTGAGGACCTTGCCGGTCGCGTTGCGGGGTAGTTCGTCGGACCGGACGTACACCGCCGACGGCACCTTGAACGGGGCCAGCTTGCCTCCGAGGTACGACTGCAGCTCAGTCGCTGACATCGACATCCCCGGCTTGAGGATGACCGCCGTTGCGACCTCCTCGCCGAGACGGGCGTGGGGAATGCCGAACACGGCCACATCGGCGACAGCCGGGTGTTCGAAGATCGCGGCCTCGACCTCGGCGCAGTAGACGTTCTCGCCGCCGCGAAGCACCATGTCCTTGATCCGGTCGACCACGTACACGAAACCGTCTGCGTCGATCCGACCTGCATCGCCGGTGTGGAACCAACCGTTGGTGAACGCTTCGGCCGTCTCCGTCGGCTTGTTCCAGTAGCCACGCACGTTGTTCGGACCCCGCACCCACACCTCACCGACGCCTCCCGGAGCCACGTCGTTGCCTGCTTCATCGACGATCCGGACGTCGGTTCCGGGCATCGCCAGACCAACGCTGTCCTTCTTGTCGAAGTACATCGCGCCGCTGTTGGCGATGACGGCCGACGTCGTCTCGGTCAGCCCGTAGCCGTTGCCGGGCGAAACCTTGCCGGCGAACTCGGTTTCGATCTTGGCAATGCTGTCGGGCGGCACGGGCGACCCACCCTGGGAGATGCCGGAGAGTGTGCTGAGATCGCGCGTCGCAGCATCGGGGTGCTCGAGGATCGAACGCACGACGGTGGGCACGCCGGCCACGGTGGTGACCCGTTCGCGTTCGATGATCGCCAGCGCGTCCGCCGCGTCGAACTTGTACTGGATGATGATTCGACCACCGGTGGCAGTGAGCACGCAGATACCCGTGACACCGGCGATGTGGAAGAAAGGAAACATCCACAGCGCTGCGCCCTGCAGCGCCGGCGCAGGCTCAATGGCAGGATCGATCGCCGGCGCCGCTGGGGCCGGCGCCGGTGGAGCGGTCATCATCGCAACCACGCCACCAACCAGGGTGTTGGTGATGTTGGTGATGTGGTTGCGGTTCGAGCCGACCGCTCCCTTCGGGAACCCCGTGGTGCCCGATGTGTACAGGATCGTCGCGTCGTCGTCAGGGGCGATGGCGACGTCCGGCAAGGAACCGGGATCGTCGAGGCCGTTGATGTCCGCCCAGTGGACGTGGCCCGGATCGAGGGTCGCACCATCGGCGCGAACGACGATTACCGTCGGGATCGCGCAGCGTTGCAGCATGTCGCCCCTCACCCGCTCGTAGCGCTCGCCATCGGCGATCAATGCGATCGCTCCGCTGTCAGCGAGGGCGTATTCATTCTCTGCCGGCGTCCACCACGCGTTCATGCTGACGACGACGGCGCCGAGCGATTGCACCGCCCAGAACGACGTCACCCATTCCGGAAAGTTTCGCATGGCGATCGCGACCCGGTCGCCTTTGCCGACCCCCGCCGCTGTCAGATGGGCGACCAATCTGCGGACGGTCGCGTGCGACTCGGCGTAGGTGAAGCGTTCGTCTTGGAAGACCAGGAATGCTGCATCGCCATTGGTCTCACTGGCGGTCCAGATGGAGCGCAACGATGGTGCGGCGTTGATGTAGACACGCAACTCCTCGCCGCCGACGACTGCCGGCCCGATCT
>JBDSDH010000166.1:0-3067 GCA_039920665.1 Ilumatobacteraceae bacterium | reverse complement strand
GGATGGCTGGCGTGTGCTTCGCCGACGGATTGGGTGATGGGACGACCGTGCATGATGACTCCTTGGGTGTGTGTTGGGTTTGGTTTGATGGTTTGAGGTAGTGACTTACGCGGGGAGCAGGCTGGTGATCTCGTCGATGACGATGTCGGGGTGATCGAGCTCGATGTGGTGGCCTGTGTTCTCCACGGGCACCACGTGGCTGGCGGTCGAGAGCCGGGCCCATTGCTGTTGACCGACGTCCCATGCATGGGTCAGGCGCACCACCTCGTTAGCGGCGAGCCCCTCTGGAAGGGTTCGGACAACGGCGCTGATGACCGTCATGGGTATCGAGCCGAGCGTGACGACATCTGTGGCTTTGGCGAAGGCCGTGAACACGTCGAGGTGCTCGCTGTTACCGGTCGGGAGAAACGAATCGGTGCAGGTGCCATGCAACATGGCTGCAGCTTGGGAGCCGTCGTCGGGCACGGCACAGAGTGCGGTCGGCCATGTGGTGGGGGAGGCGTCGATGAGCACCACGCCGATGACCTCGTCGGCGAACAGTGATGCGAACGTGACTGCCTCGGCTCCACCAAAGGAATGCCCGACGACCAGGTACGGCCCAGGTTCGCCAATGGTGCTGAGCAGCTCGCGAAGTTCGGTCGCCTGCGTGACGAACGTCGTTGTCGAGGTAGCAGGGCCGCTCGTTCCTGTCCCGGGTCGGTCGTACGAGCACACTCGAGCTCTTGTGGCGATGGCGGGTTCGACCTTGACCCAGCCTGTCGTATCGCCGCCGAAGCCAGCAATCAGCACAACGGTCGTGTCGCCCTGCCCGACGCAGCGGACGTGCACTCGAGCGCTCTCGGCGCCTACCAGTTGGTCGATCGTTTCGGTTGGACGTGCAACGGTGGGTGTGGGTGAGATCGTCGTGGTCGACGGCGCGGTGGCCACGGTGGTGGAGGTGGCGACAGCAGTGTCGAGTGCGTCGGTGGCAGAGTTGTTGCTGCAGGCGGTGGCACTGAGGAGTGCCGCGCCGAGAACGACGGCACCAAACCGGCGGTGCAGACTTTGACGAGAAGTGATCGTGTTGGTGTTCATGGGTGCCACGGTCGTCCTAAGGGGTGCCGGCGCGCATCGGCCACACCACCTCAGATCTAGAGCGCCTGGTGGGCGCGCGATACTGGGCGTCGCCATGGCCGACCGCTTGCTCTCCGAGGAATTCGTGGGTCGGCGTTCGGAGCTGGCCGCCCTCGAACGGGTCATAGTCGACGCCCGCAAGGGGCTGCCGTCGATCGTGCTGGTCGGCGGTGACGCCGGTATCGGCAAGACGACGATTGTGAGTGAGGTCACGCGGCGAGTGGGTGTGGCGCGCTACCTCGGAAGGTCTACACACATTGGTGGCGAGTCGATTCCACTCGCGCCCCTCGCAGATCTGCTCCGCCAGGTTCGACGGTCGAGACCGGAACTGCTGAGCGAGTCAGCGGACCTAGCGCCGTTGCGCAACTGGTTCTCACCCCGGTCGGCTGGCACAGAATTGTCGAGCTCCCCGCAGGGAGGCTTGTTCGTCGCGGTGCTCGAGTTGATCGCTCATCTCTGTGTCGATGACGTCGTGGTGGTGGGCTTCGAGGATCTTCATTGGGCTGACACTGGGACGTGGGAGTTGTTCGAGTACCTGGCCCGCAACCTCATCGACGAGCGAGTGGTGCTCGTGGGCACCTACCGCGCGAACGAGGTCGCGGTGCGACCCTCCCAACGGCAACGCATTGCGGAGCTGATTCGGCTTCCGGCTACTCAGCGGATCCTCTTGGAAGGTTTGGACCGCGACGAGGTCGCGGATCGGGTTACGGCGATGCTCGGCAAGCTTGCACCGCACGCGCTTGTCGACCAGGTGGTCGCACGCGGTCAGGGCAACCCGTTCTTTACGAGAGAACTCGTCATCGCGCACCTTGCAGGCGAGACCATCCCGATGGTGCTTTCGGATCTGATCTCCGAAGAGATCGCCGCGCTCGATGCCAATGCTCGCCAAGTGATAGGGGCGGTCGCCGCCACTGGCCGCGAGACCAGTCACCAGATGCTCGAAGCAGTCGTCGACCTCACGGGAGTCGAAATCGAGGCCGCGGCGAGGTCGCTGATCGATGCCCGGCTGCTCGTCGTGGACAGCAACGCCTACCGGTTCCGACATCCACTGCTGGGTGAGGTCGCCTACGCCGACCTGCTCCCACCGCAACGGTCGCGCCTTCACCGCGCGATCGCGGCGACACTGCAGGATCAATCGGCAGGTGTGCTGAGCCGGGTCGACCGGGCGGGCGAACTTGCCTTTCACCTCGACCGTTCTGGCGACACCGAAGGGGCGTTCCTGGCATTGCTTGCCGCTGCCGATGCTGCCGAAACCGTTGCGCCTGGAGCCGCGTTTGCTCATCTCGAACGTGCCTTCGAGTTGTGGGGTGCTGCCGGTGAGAGCGCGACGACCGCCAGCCGCGGCGACCGTCTGTGGCAGGCCGCGGAACTCGCCTCCTCCGCAGTCGGCAACGCGCGTGCGGTCGACATCGCTCGCGCTGCGTTCGAGATCGGGCCGCCGCCGCTTGGTCCTGCGTGGGGACACGAGCGACTGGGCCGGTACCTGTGGTCGAGCGGGCAACTCGATGCCAGCCGCGACGAGTTCGAACTGGCCGCCGAACTGCTGTCGGACGACGACGGCGCCGAGGCTTCGATGGTGTTCGCCGGGCTCGGGCAAGCCGCGATGATGGCCGCCGACCACACGACCGCCGAACGTTGGGCCACCAAGGCCCTCCAGCTCGTCGCCAGGACCGACGACAATCCGGCGGCGTGGGCCATGGCGCAGCGTGTGCTCGGCATCGCCCGCAGCGACCAGGGTGACCCCGACACCGGTGTCGAGCTGTGTTCCCAAGCGCTGGCAGCCGCCGGGAGCGCGAACGGACGCGGTTTGGCCACCCTCTACCTCTGTGTTGCGCTGATGGACGCGGGTCGCTACGAGACCGCCGTCAACACGGCCCTCGACGCAGTGGCGGAGGCACATTTGACCGGCCTCGACCAAGGGTTCGGTTGCTACTTCGACTCCCTCGCCGCGGAG
>JBDSDH010000165.1:0-7882 GCA_039920665.1 Ilumatobacteraceae bacterium | reverse complement strand
ATCGATCAGCGATTGAGCGCGCAGGTCACCGGCGAGGCCGTCGGCCATCCGGTTCATCACGTAGCCGAATGCGAGGTCGCGCTCTGGCGAGGCGAAGGCCACCGATCCTCCAGCGCCGAAGTGGCCGTAGCAGCCCGGCCCGGAGTACGGAGTGAAGGCTCCGTGGGTCATGAAACCCATTCCGAACGTGGTGTTCATGATCAGACATTTGTCCGGCTCGCCGTTGGGCGTGACAGTGGTGCGTGCCTCGTCGCGGGTGGCATCGGTGATCAACTGCACCCCATCGACCGGCTGCATCGTCGCCGCGTACACCTTCGCCAGCGAGCGGGCATTGGTGATGCCGTTGGCTGCCGGGATCTCGGCGGCGTGAACCGCACGGGTGTTGAACAGGTTCGTGGCGAGCGGGCCGGCCGCAGGCTGAGCTGGGGCGAACGCACCGTTCAGCGAGAGTGCATCGCCACCAGGGGTGCCCGGCCCGATGAACATCGCAGCCATCGCGAGCACGGCGGGATCCGTGGACGGCGGCGAGGAGATCATCGGCGAGACGCGGAACTCCTGATCCTCGGGCAGGCCGATCCACAGTTCGACGCCGAGCGGGGCAACGATCTCGTCGCGCACGAACGTACCCAAGCTCCGACCCTGCGAATCGACGCGACGGACGAGTTCGCCCGCCAACCACCCGTAGGTGAGTGCGTGGTAGCCGTGGGCCGAGCCGATCGGCCAGCGCGGTGCCGTATCGGCGAGTCGGGAGGTGACGGTGTTCCAGTCGAGTGCGTCAGCGAGCGAGATTTCGCCATCGACCGTGTACAGGCCACATTGATGTGAGATCAGTTGGGCCACGGTGGCGTCGCTCTTGTCGTGGGCGGCGAACTCCGGCCAGTACTTCGACACGGGCGCGTCGTAGGCGAGCAGGCCACGATCGACACACATCGCGACTGCGATCGCGGTGATGCCCTTGGTGGTGCTGAACACCAACTGCAGCGTGTCCTCGGTGTAGGCCGCACTGGCGGGTGATGTCGCCGTGTCGTTGAAAGCGCCACCCCACAGGTCGACGACCTTTTCACCACGGTGGTACACCGAGACGCCTGAACCGACCTCTTCAGTGGTGTTGAAGTTGTTGACGAACGCGGCACGCACGGGCTCCCAACCCTGTGCAACCGCTCCCCCGATCGATGCTGTTTCGCTCATCAGACGAGCGTACAACGACCGCTCGATCAGGGCGTGAGCGACAACAACATCAGCGGCAACACATCACCGCAGCAGCGGCAGCATCGGTCAGCGCAGCGGGCCCTTGCCCGTCACAGCGAACTTGTCGACCACCGGCGCTCCGGAGACGAACCCAGCCATCGCTGCCTGGAAGATCGCCATGTGCGGCGCTCCGAAATGTGCCGTGAGCGCATCTTGATCGCGCCACTCCTCGAACACCATCATCGTGTTCGCATCGTCGGTCGCGAACGAGAACCGGTATTCGATGCAGCCGTCTTCCTGCAGCGTCGCAACTCGCATCGCGTTGGCTGCGGCCGACAACGCAGCAGCCTGCGAACCGTCGACCGGGAACGTGCCGGCGACGACGATCGTGGTCGTGCCTGTCGAAGCGGTTGGCACATCTGCGGTGGTGCTCACGACTCGTCGATGATTTCGCGCAGGGTCTCGACGGTCTTGACGGCGTCGCCACCCACGGGGTTGATCGAGAGCACGGTGACGCCTGCTTCCTTATAGGCACCGATCCGCTCCTTGATGTAGCTACGCGGGCCGACGAGGTGCGACAGCTCGAGCATCTCGGCCGGGACAGCTGCGGCCGCTTCGTTCTTCTTGCCGTCGAGGTACAGGTCCTGCACTTCGACGGCTTCCTTCTCGTAACCGTACGCCGAGCAGATCTCGTTGTAGAAGTTCTTGCCGCGAGCGCCCATGCCGCCGACGTAGAGGGCCGTGCTAGGGCGGGCGAAGTCGAGGATCGCTTTCTGCTTGTCGCCGACGAGATCCTCGCCGATGGCAACCATGCCACCCGCGGAGATCTGCAGTTGGCCGAGCGATGGGTCACGCTTGGCCGTACCGGCCTTGAGCGCCTTACCCCACACCTGCTGGAACTTGTCGGGCACGAAAAAGATCGGCAGCCATCCATCAGCCATCTCAGCGGTGGCCTCGACGCTGCGGTCCTTGAGGCTCGCCCACCAGATCGGGATGTTGTTGCGGACCGGGTGGTTGATCAGCTTGAGTGCCTTGCCGAGTCCGGTTCCCTGGCCCTCGGGCAGCGGTGCCTGAAACGTCTTGCCCTGGTAGTTGAAGGGCTGTTCCCGCTGCCAGATCTGGCGACAGGCCTCGATGTACTCCTTGATCCGCACCATCGGCTTTTCGTATGGCACGCCGTGGAAGCCTTCGATGACCTGCGGGCCACTGGCGCCAAGGCCGAGAATGAACCGGCCGTCACTGATGTAGTCGCAGCCGGCTGCCGTCATCGCCATCAAAGCCGCTGTGCGGCTGTAGACGTTGAGGATGCCCGTGCCGATCTCGACGGTCGAGGTCTTGGCGGCGAGATAGCCGATCTGGCTGACGGCGTCGAAGCTGTAGGCCTCGGCGATCATCACCTGATCGAGCCCGGCCTTTTCGAGTTCGACGACTTGTTGAACTGCCTGCTGGAAACCGCCGACGTAGTTGATCGAGGTGGAGATCTTCATGAAAGCGACCCTACGCGACCGTCGTTGAGATTTCCGGACCGGAACCCCTCGAGGTCGAGCGTCACGTACCGGTAGCCAGTGCTCTTCACCGCCTCGACCACGGCCTCGCGTCGGGCCATCACGTCGGGCATGTCGGCAAGGTCGACCTCGAGTCGGGCGGTTTCGTCGTAGTGGCGAACGCGCAGTTGCCGGAACCCGAGCATCTTCAACGCTGCCTCGGCCCGATCGACGCGGCTGAGGATGGCGACCGACACCTCGGTCCCGTACGGGATTCTGCTGGCGAGACACGCTGCCGCCGGTTTGTCCCACGTGCGCAGGCCAATCCGCTGAGACGCTTCGCGAATGTCGGCCTTGGTCAGCCCGGCGACCACCATCGGAAACGTCGCGCCCCGTTCATCAGCTGCTGACTGACCTGGGCGATGTTCGCCCAGGTCGTCGAGGTTCACCCCGAGAATTACGGTCGCACCCTCGACGGTTGCGATCGGGCCGACGACGTCCATCAGTTCGGCCTTGCAGTGATAGCAGCGGTCGATGTCGTTGGCTCGGTAGGCGGCGCGTGCCATCTCATCGGTTGCGACCGGCGTCCACCGCAGATCCCATTCGGCCGCCAATGCTCGACAATCGGCTTCCTCGTCACCGGCGAGCGATGGAGAAACGGCAGTCACCGCGTGCGCTCCCTGGATCCCCAGCACCATCTGGGCCCGATGGGCCAAGAACGCCGAATCTGTTCCACCGCTGAACGCAATCACGACCCGACCGAGGCGGAGCAGTTCTGCATCGAGCCGTGAAAGCTTCAGATCGAGGTCGTCACTCACCCGACCATTGTGCAGTACCGACCCGACCTTTCAACTCCATCGCCGCCAGTCTCACGGTTGATACAGGCCACCCGTGAAAACCGTGACCGTCCAGGACGGTCCGCGACCGTCGCAATCGAGGAGACGTACTCGATGCAGGCAAGAATGCCGATCGGGTTTCGCGCATGGCAGGATGGCGAGCGTGACGGGACCCGACTGGTGGAACGAGCGACGGTACGGCTTGCGCCTGCACGCCAGCGTTTCCACGGTGCCGTCATTCAGCCCGATCGGCGAGTCAGCTGATTGGTACTGGGCCCATCTCGGCAGCGATGCATTGCCCGGCACTGCGCCACATCCTTCGCCGATGGCCGAGACATTGGCGTACCACCGAGATCGGTGGTCACATGTGGACCGGTTCGACGACTTCATCCCGTTCCTCAGCTACCACCGCTTCGATGCCGACGAGCATGTCGAACTGGCCCTGGAGGCCGGCATGAACTATCTGGTCCAAGACGTCAAGCATCACGACGGTTTCTGCTGGTGGGATGCTCCGGGGACCACCCGCAGCTCGGTCCAGGCCGGACCCCGTCGTGATGTCACGGCCGAAATCGCAGCTGCCAGTCGCCGCAACGGCCTCGTGTTCGGAACGGCCTACTCGTTGCTCGACTGGTCGGATCGCCGTGACCCGACCGAGCAGATCCTCGATCTCGTCGAGCGCCACGGCACCGAGATCCTGTGGGGTTGGGGAGCCGTACCGGACACGTCACCCGCCAATGTCGCAGAGATCCTCGAGCGCGCGCTCGATCTCGCCGACGCCCAAGGACTGCAACTCGCGATCAACGACGGCTGGGGCTCTTCTCACGCCACATTCCAGACCGTGCGCCACCGGGCGCCGGCTGCGATCATCCGCACACCGTGGGAGCTGTGCCGCCCGCTCGGCAGCTCGTCGTGTCACAACCGAGCCGAAACCGCCGAGCAGCTGCTCAGTACGGGCGCACTCCTCGACGTGCTCACCGAGGTGATCGCAAAGGGCGGCAACCTGTTGATCGAAGTCGGACCGTCTGTCGACGGTTCGATCGCCGAGATCCACAAGCAACCGTTGCTCGATGTCGGCGAATGGGTGTACCGGCACGCCGACGTCATTCACGGCAGCCGACCCTTCGACCTGTGGGGGGATGCGCAGATCCGATATGTGCAGGTACCCGGCTCGAGCACGGGCAATGGGACGGACGATGTGGTCGCGATCGACCTCGCAGCGGGTGCCGAAGTTGTTCTGGCCGGGCTGACACCCGAAAGTTACGACATCACCTCGATCGAAGCGGATGACGGCGGCTCATTGCACTGGGAGCAGCATCGGGGCGGCGTCAGGATCAGCCGAATCGACCGCTCCCCTACTGGTCTCGCCGGCGCCTATCGGATTCGGTTGCATCCAGCGGCAGAAGCGATTCGCCTGTTCGAAGAACGCGAGCCGACACCCATCGCAGTCCAACCGATGCTCGACGCCGCGAGCCCCGGGGCGATCGTGCAACTGCCAGAAGGTACCTATGAGGGACCGATCGTCGTCCCTCCTCGCGTCACCCTGCGCGGCGTCGGATGGGACCGAACGGTGGTTGTCGATCGCTCCTCCGGCTCGGCGTCGCCAACGGTCACCCTCGGGATGGGCGCGCGGATCGAGAACATCGACATCTCGGCTGACGCGGCCGTCACAGCCGTCACGGTCGCTGCCGGCGGGTTCGTCATCGGATGTCGCACGAGCGGCCAGGTCGTCATCGACGGTGACGACGTGTCGGTCCTATCGGTGATCGGAACCGGCGTGGTCGGCTCTTCAGAACGGACGACCATCGAGCGTTGCTCGTTCCGCGGCGACCTCACCAACGTCGGTATCGACCTGTCGTCGGGCAGCGGCCATCGAATTCATCGCAACGAGATCATCGAACACCTCGCCGCCATTCGGCTCACGGACGTGAGCGCGAGTTCCGTCTCGGAGAACCGGGTCGAATCACGATGGTGGGCGGTCCACGTCGTCCGCTGCGATCACATCGAAGTGGTCGACAACACGATCCAGCACACGATGCGCGCGGTCGACGTCGAAGGGGGCAACGGCAGCGTCGTCACCGGCAACTGGGTGGCCGACGGCGACAGCGGAGCCGTCATCGGATTCGGAGCCAGCGACACGTCCGTCATCGACAACCACATCGAGCGCTGCCGCACCGGCATCATCGTGTGGGACGCCCCCACATCGATCATCGGTCCGAACACGTTCGTCGATCTGCACGAGGAAGACCCCGTTGTCCACGGGCCTGACAGCGATTCCGATTGACGGCGCGGTCCGCGGCCGAACGCGGATGTGGCACATCGCCTTCGGCGACGCCCGGATCGCACCGCTCGCGGCGGCCCAGGCCGTCGCGGGAATCGCCGACGCGTTCGTCACCGTTTCGCTCGCTGGCTCATTGTTCTTCAACCTCAGCCCGGACGCCTCGCGCCAGCAGGTGCTGCTCTATCTGATCGTCACCGTCTCACCGCTCGCCGTGCTCGCACCGCTGATCGGACCGACGATCGACCGGTTTCGCCACCGCCAGCGACTCGTTGCGATGTCGTGTTACCTCCTGCGCGGCGTGTTCTGCGTGGCGATGTCGCTGACGCTGTTCCAACTGTCGTTCTACGGGTTCGCGCTGGGTCTGCTCATCGTCGGTAAGGCATCCGGCATCGTCAAACAGGCGTTGATCCCGATGCTCGTCCACGATCCCAACCTGCTCGTCTCCACGAATGCCCGACTCGCCCGCACCGGCAGCATCATCGGCGGCATCGCTGCTGCCACGGGCATCGCAGTGCAGCGCGGGGTCGGAACGAATGGACTGTTGCTCTGTGCTGCAGCCGTCTACGCATGCTCGGCACTGGTGATCTCGCGCCTTCGACCACCGATTCCCGAAGTCTCCGACGAACTGCCGACCGCTTTCGAATACGCCGAGACCCACGCCCCACCAGTCGTTGTCGGATCAATCGGATTCATGGCCATCCGGGGCGCTGTCGGGTTCTTCGTGTTCACGCTCGCCTTCACGCTGCGACAGGCGAGTGAGCCGAAATGGGTCTACGCAGCAGCGATCGGCATCTACGGGTCCGGTGCCTTCATCGGCAACCTGCTGGCCCCGATCCTGCGCCGGAAATTTCAGGATCAGCAGTTGATCGCACTCGCGATCGCCGGGCCGATGGTGCCGACGGTGATCGGCATTCTCGGTGTCTCGAGGGCGCTGCTGCTCGTCATTGCGGCCCTGATCGGGCTGTCCACCACCCTCGGCCGCCACGGCTTCGACAGTCTTCTGCAACACCGCGCGCCGGCTGCGCTCCGTGGTCGTGCTGCGGCGCGCTACGAGACTCGGTTCCAGTTGGTGTGGGCCGTCGGTGCCGTCGTCGCAACACCGATCTCGTTCCCGGCAGAGGTGAGCATGGCGGTGCTCGCTGCGCTCTACATCCCTGCGCTCATCATCTTCCTTCGCGCAGCCAACGACGCCCAGGTCTTCGAAGAGGACGTGTCCCACGACGTACTCAGTCGAGCTGGTTCTCGGCTCGCCTCAGCCGAGGAGTCGTTGGCGAGTTCGGCTTATCACATCGCCGTCATCGAGGCGGTTGCGGCAGTGGATCTTGCTCGGTTGTCGGACAGCAACCTGAGCTTGCTCCAGGAGTGTTTCGACCTCAGCCGGCTGCGGGTGATCGCTCTCGACCATGCCGTCGAGGTCACCGAGGCCGAAGCGACCGAAGCCATCGCGCTGGCGAAGGTGTTGCTCAGCTCTGCCCGAGTTCAGTCACAGCAGTGACCGTGAACTCGTCCGCGCCGACGCGCACGATGCGCATCTGGAACGACTCGTCGTGGTCGATGTCGTGATACACCTCAATCGAGACCTCAACGGGAGGCGTGCCCTTCGCGACCTTGCCGACCAGCAGCAGCGCCCCACCCTCCTTGACCGGCTCGAGTTCGGTCTCGACATCGATCGCGTCATCGCGCACATCGGCAAAGCGGACCTCGATCGAGTCGGCCATGTCGGACAGCGCCGACACCACCGCGGCCTGAGAACTGGCGTCGATCGGATTGCCGTCGGCCGGAGCGATGTACACCAGCGTCGGACCGGTCTCGACGGAGTCCGTGGTCTGCGTCGGCTCGGGGGCAGGGATCTGATCGACGTACCAGCGGATCGCGGCAACGTAGGCGTCTGCGGTGCTGACGGTCGCAGGACCGCTGCCAGTCGAGTCGCACGCGGTCGCGAGCCCCACCAAGGCGCCGAGCACCGCCAGCGCAGCGAGCGCGTCGACAATGCCTCCCCGGCGTCTGCGATTCACGCGCCCACCATAACCCGAGGGTGACTCTTCGACCTGATGTTTGCCGCCTGTCCGTCCGCCGTGCTGGAAACGACGCCCATG
>JBDSDH010000164.1:0-6851 GCA_039920665.1 Ilumatobacteraceae bacterium | reverse complement strand
CCCCCGCTGGCGTCGCCCCCGCTGGCTCGCCGCAACAACGACCGCTCATTTCGCATCCACGGAGTGGTGTTGTCCGCGGTTTCGCAGGTGTGAGTGCTCCGCTGATGCAATTTGCGCGAACGTGGGTGTCAATGGCAGCTCGAGCGTCGGCGCCGGGGTTCTCTGTTGCACCCCGTGGGTATGGTGCTTGCATGGCTGATCACGAGGTGCTCCACCGGTTCTCGCCAGCCGTTCGCGCCTGGTTCTCGACGTCGTTCCCGGCTCCGACGCCGCCGCAGATCAATGGCTGGCCGGCCATCACCGAAGGCAAGCACACCCTGATCTGCGCTCCGACCGGAAGCGGCAAGACCCTCGCCGCGTTCATGTCGTCGATCGACCGGCTCACCACCACACCGATACCGGAAAAGACCGCTCGTACCCGCGTGCTGTACATCTCGCCGCTGCGCGCGCTGGCGTTCGACATCGAAAAGAACCTCCGGGCTCCGCTGATGGGCATCGAGCTCGCGGCCGAACGATTGGGCGAGCCGTTCGTTGTTCCGGTCGTCGCGATGCGCACCGGCGACACCAGCGCCAAAGATCGCCAGGCACTCATCCGCCGCCCGCCGGACATGCTGATCACCACTCCGGAGAGCCTGTACCTGATGCTCACGTCATCGGCGGCGGCCACGCTGTCGGGCGTCGAGACGGTGATCATCGACGAGATCCACGCAATGGCCACCACCAAACGCGGCGCCCATCTGATGATGTCGCTCGAACGGCTCGAAGAGGTGACGGCCGAGCCGCCCCAGCGAATTGGACTGTCGGCCACTCAGCGCCCGCTCGAAGAGGTTGCTCGTTTCCTCGGTGGGTTCAGCGAGCCTGGCAAGCAACGCCCGGTGGCCATCATCGATGCCGGTATCCGCAAGACGCTCGAGGTCGAAGTCGTTGTTGCGGTCGAGGACATGGGCCAGATGGGCCAGCCGCTCAACGCTTTGCCCAACGGTCCGGCAACGCCGGGGATGAGCCCGCAGAAGTCGAGCATCTGGCCCAGCATCTACCCCCGCATCTTGGCCCTCGTCCTCGAACACCGCAGCACCATCATCTTCTGCAACGCCCGTCGCGGCGCCGAACGGTTGGCGGCTCGGCTCAACGAAGCGGCCGAAGAAGCCGGCATCGGTGTCGACCCAGAGACCGGGCGGACCACCGAGGATCTCGTCAAAGCCCACCACGGATCGCTTGCTCGCGAGCAGCGAGTCGTGATCGAGGACCAGCTCAAACGTGGAGTGTTGCGGGGGATCGTGGCCACCAGCAGCCTCGAACTCGGTATCGACATGGGTGCTGTGGATCTCGTGATCCAGGTCGAATCGCCCGGCTCGGTCGCACGCGGGCTGCAACGCATCGGTCGTGCTGGTCACCAGGTCGGCGAACCAAGCCGAGGCAAGCTGTTCCCGAAACATCGCGGTGACCTCGTCGAGGCAGCGGTCGTCACCAAGCGAATGATCGACGGCGACATCGAGACCACCCGCTACCTGCGTAACCCGCTCGATGTGATGGCTCAGCAGATCGTTGCCTACGCGGCAGCAGCGGTGGTCGACATCCCGGTCGAGCAGGTCGCGGCGATGGTCCGTCGCTGCGCGTGTTTCGCCGACATCTCCGACGAACTGCTCAACAACACCCTCGATCTGCTGGCCGGCCGGTATCCCAGCGAGGAGTTCAGCGAGCTGCGACCACGCATCGTGTGGGACCGGATCAACAACACCATCCGTGCTCGCGACGGGTCGCGGCGACTGGCGGTCACCAGTGGCGGCACCATCCCCGACCGCGGCCTGTTCGGGGTGTTCCTGCCCGACGGCACCCGGGTCGGCGAGCTCGACGAAGAAATGGTCTATGAATCGCGCCCGGGCGAAACCTTCGTGCTCGGGGCGTCCACCTGGCGGATCGAGGATATCACCTTCGAACGGGTCATCGTCACGCCGGCGCCTGGGCAGCCGGGCAAGATGCCGTTCTGGCATGGAGATCGCCCCGGTCGCCCGCTCGAACTCGGTCGGGCACTCGGCAAGTTCCAGCGCGAGATCCGGGCGCTGACCCCGGACAAGGCTCGCGAGCGGCTCGCCGAGGAGTACTCGCTCGATCCGTTCGCTTCCGAGAACGTGATCATGTATCTCGACGAACAGGCCGAGGCGACGGGCGTGGTGCCCGACGACAAGACCATCGTGATCGAGCGGTTCCGCGACGAGATCGGCGACTGGCGGGTGTGCATCCTCTCGCCGTTCGGCACACCTGTGCATGCGCCGTGGGCAATGGCGATCGAGCGGCGGCTGATGGACCGGTTCGACATGGCGGTCGAAACGATGTGGGGCGATGACGGCATCGTCATCCGTCTGCCCGAAGCCGCCGACGATCTGCCGCTCGACGAGTTGATGATCGACCCGGAAGACATCGACGAAATCGTGATGACCACGCTGCCGCAGACATCGCTGTTCTCGGCCCGGTTCAGAGAGTGCGCAGCTCGTGCGCTGTTGCTTCCGCGTCGACGCCCCGACCGGCGCACGCCGTTGTGGCAGCAGCGCCAGCGCGCCGCCGACCTGTTGGCCGTCGCCGCCAAGTACCCGAGCTTTCCGATCCTGCTCGAAACGAGCCGTGAATGCCTCCAGGACGTCTTCGACGTGCCCGCCCTGCGCGAGGTGCTCGGTCAATTGCGGAGTCGGGCGATCCGGATGGTGAGCGTCGAGACCCAGAAGGCATCACCGTTCGCGCAGAGCCTGCTGTTCAACTGGATTGCGGCCTACATGTACGAGGGCGACGCCCCGCTCGCCGAGCGACGGGCCGCCGCTCTGGCTCTCGACCGCGACCTGCTCCGCGATCTGCTCGGCGCCGAAGAACTGCGCGAGTTGCTCGACGCCGGTGTATTGGCCGACCTCGAACTCGAGCTGCAGTGCCTCACCGACGGTCGACGGGCCCGCAGCGCCGACGAGCTCCACGATGTGCTCCGCCGGCTCGGTGATCTCACCGCTGAAGAAGCCGACCTGCGCTGCGATGGCGATGCGGGTCCCTGGTTGCAAACCCTGCTGTCAGAGCGTCGAGCGATCACCGTCGGCATCGACGGCGAACAGCGGTACGTCGCAGCCGATGACGCAGCAAAGTACCGTGACGCGCTCGGTTGCGCGATCCCGATCGGGCTGCCGATGGCGTTCACCGATCCCGTCGCCCGCCCGCTCGAAGATCTGCTCCGCCGTTATGGCCGCACCCACGGTCCGTTCCTCACTGCCGACCCTGCGCGCCGTCTCGGGCTGGCGGTCGAGCGGGTTGCCGGCGCGCTCGGGGCGTTGGAGGCCGAAGAGAAGCTCGTCCTCGGCGAGTTCCGTCCCGAGGGCGTCGCCCGCGAGTGGTGCGATGTCGATGTCTTGCGCCAATTGCGGCGGCGCTCGCTCGCTTCGCTGCGTAAAGAGGTCGAACCGGTCGAGCAGGACGCGCTCGCTCGGTTCTTGACGTTGTGGCACGGCATCCCCGGCGAGCGGCGCGGACTCGATGCGCTGGTCGAGACACTCGGCGTGCTCCAGGGAGCAGCGTTGGTCGCCTCGACACTGGAATCCGAGGTTCTGCCGCTGCGAGTGCGTGGCTATCGCCCCACCGACCTCGACGAATTGTGTACGAGCGGGGAGGTGGTCTGGCTCGGCGCCGGATCCATCGGCTCCGGCGACGGCCGGGTGCGGCTCTATTTCGCCGATCAGTTGGCGCTGCTGGCCAACGCACTCGAACCCGCCGATCCGCCGACCGGCGAATTGCACGAGGCGATCCGACTGCTGCTCACCGAACGCGGTGCCAGTTTCTGGGGCCAGATCCGGGCGGCAGCACCATCAGCGACCGACAGCGAGTTGATGACGGCGCTGTGGGACCTGGTCTGGGCCGGAGAGATCACCAACGACTCGCTGGCTCCGCTGCGGGCCGTCATCAGCGGCGCCGGCAAACGTCCGAGTGCGGCCGCCAGAGCACGCAATGCCGGGCGGCCCCGACCGGGACGGTTGACACGCCTCGGTCCGCCAGCCGGCGCCGGACGCTGGAGTCTGGTCGCCCCGCTGCTGCTGCCCAAGCCGACCACAACGGCCGTTGCCCACGCGAGCGCATTGCAGCTGCTCGAACGTCACGGTGTGCTGACCCGCGAGGCCGTTGCATCCGAAGGTGTGGTCGGCGGTTTCAGCGCAGTGTACGGCGTGCTCAAGGTGCTCGAAGAGCGGGGCCAGGTCCGCCGTGGATACTTCGTCACCGGGCTCGGTGCAGCCCAGTTCAGCCTCCCCGGCGCCGTCGACCGGCTGCGGGGCGTCCGCGAACCGCCCGACCCGCTGCATCCCGAAAACATCCCGAAGCCGATCGTGCTTGCCACCACCGATCCTGCCCAGCCGTATGGCGGCACGCTTGCGTGGCCCGACCACGCCGGTCGGCCGGCTCGATCGGCAGGGTCGTTCGTGGTGATCTCCGGTGGGCAACCGCTGATCTGGTTCGATCGCCGCAGTCACCACATGATCACGTTCCCCGCTGCGTCCGACGACCTTGTTTGGGCCGACGCGCTCGCATCGATGGTCAAAGATGGCCGGGCTCGAGCGATCGAAGTCCGCAAGGTCGACGGCGACCCTGTTGCCAACACCGGCGTCGTGCCCGACGCGCTGAAGCAGGTTGGTTTCATCGACGGCTACAGAGGTTTGGTGCTGCGCGGCTGACCGTCCCATCTTGGTCCCGATCGGTGACCAAGCGCCTCACGGCGAGATGCACGATCGGTACCGTTCGGCCATGCCATTCGGAATTCTCACCGCTGTCATCGTCGTCGCCAGTATCGGCTTTGCCCTCTACATGATCCGCAAGTCGGGAGCACTCGGCCCGTCCAAGGCCAAACGTGAACTCGCGTCGCAGTTGGTCCAGACCGGCAGCAAGGCGAGAGCGATGATCCTGGCCATCCAGCCGACCGGCATGGTCGTCAACAACATCAACATCCAGTGCAACGTTCGGTTCCGGCTCGACCCGCTGCAGGGTGGGATGTCGTTCGAGGGTGACAAGAAGATGCTGATCGCGCAGACGTCGATGCCCCGAATCGGCGACATCTGGCCGTGCTGGTACAACCCGGCCGACGCGACCCAATTTGCGGTCGGTCAACCGGAGTCGATCAATCCCCAGCAGATCGCGACGTTTCGCGAGTTCGGCATTCCCCACCCGCTCGATCGGGAGTGGCCTCGCGGGTGACCTGCCGTCGAGAAAATGTATTCGCGTGTCGAATGCCGGATCAGCGATTGCTGCCCGGTCGTCCGATCGAGCGCAGACCGGCCCAGGCGAGATCGCTGACCTGGCGAGCGAGCAGATCGGGATCGAAGTCGGTGCCGTTGTCGACCAACCGGCGGCTGACGCCTTCGGACAGACCGACCAATCCGTGGGCGAGTGTGGCCTGGTGTTCGGGACCGATGTCGGCTGCGATCAGCGGTTTGATCGCCTCGGCAACCTGGGCGGTGACCTTGCGGACCGCATCGTTGAACTCTTCGTCGCGGCGGGCACCACTGCCGAACAGCAACAGGAACGCATCGTGGTCATCGGCGACCCAGCGAAAGTACGCCTGGAAGCCGAGTTCGGTCTGGTGCTTGCCGCTCGTTGCACCAGCGGTGGCTTTCGAGATCGCCGTCAGCAGACGTTCGCCGACGGCATCGAGCAGGGCCAGGTACAGTTCGCGCTTGGAGTCGAAATGCTGGTACACGACCGGCTTGGTGACGCCCGCTGCCTCGGCGATGTCGTTCATCGATGCCCCGTGATAGCCCTGGCGGGCGAACACCTGCAGGGCGACGTCGAGCAGTTGCTCGCGGCGAGCGGAGGCGGGTAGGCGGATCGACATAGTTGTTACCACAGAGTAATGAGCAGACTCCCCAACCGCTACAACGCAACCGCTACAGCCCGCGAGCGACGTCGTCCTTCTCGGCCGCTTTGACGGCGTACCCGATCACGATCGCAGGGGCCAGCAAGATCGAGCCGATCACCATCGCCGCGGTGATGACGGTGACCTTGCCCGACGAGAAGTTGGTGGTCAGGGCGACGAAGAACATCACCATCGCGAGCGCGAACAGCAAATAGCCGATCTTGGTTGCGATCGCATTCCACTTGGCGATCGTCGCCCGTCGGGCGCGCACTGGATCAAGTTGTGGAGTTGCGTCATCGGGGGCCATATGGTTCAAGCATGGTACGGGCGAAACGAACGGGAGAGGTCATATCGATGACGGAGTCGACGACCCCATGACCGTGCATCTTCAGGTCAGTGACCATGTCGCCTTGGTGACCCTCGACCGTCCCGAGCGCCGCAATGCAGTCGATCATGCGACCCTGCTCGAACTCCGTCAGACCCAGCTCGACATCCGCGATTCATCTGCCCGATGCCTGGTGCTCACGGGCGCTTCGCCGGCGTTCTGTGCCGGCGCCGACCTCACCGGTGTCGAGAGCGGCGAGTTCGTCGATGCCTTGGTTGCCGTGTTGCGCGGCTTCACCGAGCTGGCGATCCCGACGATCGCTGCGATCGACGGCCCAGCACTCGGTGCCGGGACCCAACTCGTCGTCGCCTGCGATCTGCGGGTCGCGACCGAGCGCAGTGTGTTCGGGATCCCGGCAGCAAAATTGGGTTTGGTCGTGGATCACTGGACTGTCGAGCGTCTCGCTCGCGAGTTCGGCTGGTCGACCGCGCGGGCGATGCTGATCGGTGCCGAAACCTTTCGCACCCCGCAGCTCGTGGCATCGGGAGGTATCCACCGCCTCGGCACGTTGCAGGATGCGCTGGCCTGGGCCGCAGATCTGGCCACGCTCGCCCCGCTGACGATGGCCACCCACAAACTCGCTCTGGAGACATCCGG
>JBDSDH010000163.1:0-14858 GCA_039920665.1 Ilumatobacteraceae bacterium | reverse complement strand
GCGTCTCTGCTGGACCGAGCAACGTGCCCCGGCTCGAGGTCAGCCTCACCGATTCGTCAGCCCAGCCGCCTGCGGTACTGGTATCGACCGATCCGATCCGGGTGCTCGACACCCGCCCGGGAACCGGTCCGATCGGCGTCCCCACGGCCACCAAGCTCGGTGCCGGTCAGCAACTCGACCTCAAGCTTGCCGGTGAAGGTCTGGTCATCCCGGCCACGGCCACGGCCGCAATCCTCAACATCACGATCGACTCTGACGCGTCGTTGCAGAGCTTCCTCACGGTGTGGCCCTCCGGCCAGCCGCGACCAACGACATCGGCCAACAACGCGCTGCCCGGGTTGGTGGCAGCGAACTCGATCATCGCCAAACTCGGCAATGGCAGTATCAGCATTTTCAACCAGCAGGGCTCCGTCAACGTGGTCATCGACCTCGTCGGCTACCTCGTCCCACTCAAGGGTGCAGCGGGTGCCGGCACGACGATTCTGAACGGGTCGGGTGCACCGGCGAGCTCGCTCGGCTCTGACGGTGACTTCTACCTCGACACGACTGGCAATATTCTGTACGGGCCGCGTGCCGGAGGCCTTTGGACGGGCATCGCGCTCGGTACCACGAACGTGAGCATCGATGGTGACGGAATCCTCGGCTTGCCGCTCGTCGTGCTCGGCTCGACGGCGTGGACGACGATCGGTACCTTCACCGCCCCGGCCGCCGGCGACTACCTGCTGCAGGCCAACATCGGGGTGGAGTTCCAGTCCACGGGCGGACCTGTGGCCGCTGGCGTTGGCTCGACGACGAACTGTCGGTGGTCGAACAACACCGCTCTCGAGTTGGGGGCGAGCATCACCGCTGGCGTTACCATCGATCTCGTCGTTGACGTCATCGTGCCGGGTCTCGACACCTCGAACATCGGGCTTCCGGGCTCGGTGCAAGATGCGGTGGTCGGAACAACGGTCGACCTGCAGTGTCAGGTCGACACCCTGTTGGCTGTTGGTTCTCGGACCGAGCTCAGTGGCGCATTCACGGCCACCCACGTGAACTTCATCAGCTGACGCTGGACACCTGACAAACTGTACAACGATCGATCGGACCGTTGTCGCCTCCACTGGTGGCGGCGGTCCGATCGCCGCGTCCGGGCAGCTGCGAGCGCGTCAATGGGCCGGGACCCGGGACCGTTTCAGTTGTTGGACGTTGATGCCGACCAGCGCAACCTCGAGAGCACAGTTCGACCAGATGCCGAGCAGCAGGTTGAATGTGATCAACACCACGCTCGCCGCGAGGCTGATCTGGCGTAGTCGGGTGACGTTGGGCTGGGTGTAGCTGACCAGGACGAGCAGTGTGCCCAGCCAACCGAGCGCAGTGATCACCATCTCGGGGTGCACCGTCGATGGGTGGGCGTCGATGACGGCGTCGTGCAGTGGTTCACGAAGGAGAGAGCGTGTCACCTCACCCGCTGATACGAATTGGCGGAAGATCCTGTTCAGCGCCGACGAGTTGACGAACGCCCGCCGAGCGCCTGCAGGATCAGCAGCAGGAGTACTGCCCCGACAGCGGCGACCAGAACCGTGCGCAGTTCGAATTCGCCGACGCCCTTCCGGCCGGCAGCGTTCATCAACGCTCCGCCGATGAGCGCTCCGATGATGCCGACGATCACTGTGTAGATGCAGCCACTGTGGTCGTCCTTGACGATCCAGCGAGCCAACAATCCGGCGATCAGGCCGACGACGATCCACGAGAGCAATCCCACAGATGGAACAGTACGCCGTCGGCGCTCCTGCATCGCCGCCGCGCTATTCGACCCGCCCGTGGGACAGGCCGAGCAGTAACGTCGCACGGCGGGATGAGCGGCGGGATGAGCGACGGGAATCAGCAAGCACCAACCAAGACGCCGTGGCGTCTGTTGACCGGTCTGCTGGCGGAGCAGAAGAAGGGCCTGATCGTCGGCGTGGTCGTCGGTCTCATGTGGGCCGCTGCCAAGGTCAGTGTCCCGAGCCTGATCCGCAATGCAATCGACCGCGGCATCAACGGCGACGAGCCGCTGTTGAAGTGGTCGCTGATCATCGGCGGCGTCGGAGTCCTGGCCGGGATCTTCACGGCATGGCGTCGGTGGCTCGCCTTCCGCGAGAGCCGCACCACCGAGACCGTTCTGCGCGAGCGGCTGTTCAACCACATTCTGCGACTCGACGTCAGATACCACGATCACGCCCAGACCGGCCAACTGATGAGCCGGGCATCGAGCGACCTGCAGCAGATCCAAGGGTTCGTGGTGATGATCCCGCTGGTGCTCAGCAACCTGTTCCAGTTGATCGCAATTCTCGTCCTGCTGCTCGCGAGCGATCCGCTGCTGGCGGTCATTGCGCTCGCCCCACTGCCGTTCGTCAATGTGTCGGCGCGACGGTTCAGCAGCACGATTCATCCGGCCGTGATGGCAGTTCAGGCCAAACAGGCGGCCCTGGCAACGGTGGTCGAGGAGTCCGTTTCCGGTGTCCGGGTCGTCAAGGGTTTCGGTGCAGAACGGGTCCAGGCAGCCAAGCTCGGTCGCGAAGCCGACGAGATCCGCACCGTCTCACTCGGGGCCGCCACGATTCGCGCCCGGTTCCTGCCGGCGATCGATGTCCTGCCGTCGCTCGGATTGATCGCAGTGCTTGCAATCGGTGGGCATCGCGTGCTCGACGGCAGCATGTCGATCGGTCAGCTGATCCAGTTCAATTCGAGCGTGCTGCTGCTGATCTGGCCGATGCGCAATGTCGGGATGGCGCTTGCCTCCGGTCAACGGGCTGCGGTCGCGCTGCAACGAGTGCAACAAGTGTTGTCGACCGATTCCGATGTTGCCGACCCCGCCCGGCCGGCGACCCTGTCCGCCGAAGCCAAGGGTGCTGTCACGTTTCGAGACGTTCGGTTCGGTTACGACCCGCAGCGACCGGTGCTCGACGGATTCGATGTCACGATCCCGGCCGGCACGTCAGTGGCGATCGTCGGTGGCACCGGCAGCGGTAAGTCGACCGTCACCAGGCTGATGCTGCGCTTCTACGACGTGCAGCGGGGCGCGATCGAACTCGACGGCCACGACATCCGCTTGCTGCGACTGCGCGATCTGCGCCACGCGGTCGGCGTGGTGTTCGAGGACACGTTGCTGTTCCACGACACCGTTGCCGCCAACATCGCGTTCGCCGATCCCCACGCCAGTGCCGAACGGATCCTGCACGCAACCCGCCTCGCGGGTGCGCACGAGTTCGTGATGGAACTGCCCGACGGATACGACACGATGCTCGGTGAGCGCGGCTTCTCGCTCAGCGGTGGGCAACGTCAGCGGATCGCAATCGCGCGGGCAATTCTCGCCGACCCGCTGGTGCTGATTCTCGACGATGCGACCTCGGCGGTCGATCCGTCGAAGGAACACGAGATCCGCGAGGCGATGGCGACGGTGATGCGCGACCGCACCACGATCGTGATCGCCCATCGGCCCGGCACGATCGCGCTCGCCGACACCGTGCTCTACCTCGATCACGGCCGGATTGCGGCCCAGGGCACCCATGACGAACTGCTGGCGACGAATCAGGGCTACCGCGACGTACTCGCAGCATTGGCGGTTCGCAGTGCCGAGGACGTCGCGGATCCTTCTCCCGGCAGCGTGATCACCGCCCATCACTTCTCGGATGAGGAAGCCACTGAAGACCTCGTGATCGACTCGCCGTTGCACGAGCCGAGCGGAGGCAGCTGACATGTGGTCGATGACAGCCGTCAACGAGGAGGACAAGCTCGATCGGGAGGAGACCCGCAAGGTCATCCGCCGGTCGTGGCAGTTCGCCGCCCCGTACCGGCGCACGATCCGGCTCGCGCTGACCCTGGTGACGCTGTGGACCGGTACCACGCTCGCTGGTCCGGTCCTGGTGAGCTACGGCATCGACCATGGCATCACGGCCCGCAATCCGGGCAAGCTCAACCTCGCGGTGGGCGGATACATCGTCGTCACCATCGCTGCGTACTTGCTGGCCCGATTGCAGTTCGTCGCGATCAACAAGGCGGGTGAAGGGTTTCTCCGCGATCTGCGAGTGCGGGTCTTCGACCACCTGCAGCGCCAAGGGCTGGCGTATTTCGATCGCGAGAAGACCGGTGTCCTGGTCTCGCGAATGACGGCCGACGTGGAATCGATGGGTGAGCTGATCCAGTTCGGGCTCCTCCAATTCATCTCGGCCGGGATGTTGGTGTTGATGGCGTTGGTGCTGCTGTTCGTGCTCAGTTGGGAGCTGACACTGCTGGCGCTGGTGGTGTTCCCGATCATCGTGATTGCTTCGGTTCGCTTCCAGCGCGATTCGAACAGGGCCTATCTGCAGGTCCGCGAGCGGGTCGGCAACAACCTGAGCGCGCTGCAGGAAGGCATCAGCGGCGTGCGTGTGATCCAGGCGTTCGCTCGCGAGGACGAGCAATCACGTCGCTTCCGGGACACCAACCAGTCGTTGTTCGACAGCCACATGCAAAGCGTGCGGGTGTCGATGTGGTACTTCGCCCTTGTCGAGTTCTGCGGCATCGTCGCGATCGCCGGCATCGTCGGGGTCGGCGGATGGATGGTGCATCGCGGATCGGTCAGCCTTGGCGTCGTCACGGCGTTCGTGTTGCTGTTGGGCAGCCTGTTCGAGCCGGTGCAGCAGCTGTCGCAGTTGTACAACACCGTGCAATCGGCCGGCGCCGCGCTCCAGAAGCTGTACGGCATTCTCGATACGGTGCCCGAGGTCGACGAGTTGCCCGACGCCGTCGAGTTACCTGCGCTCGGCACGCTGGTGGTCGACGGTGTCGGTTTCGAGTACGTACCGGGACGACCCGTGCTCAGCGACGTGACAATGACCGTTGCCGTCGGGGAGCGGCTTGCGCTCGTCGGCCCCACGGGCGCCGGCAAGAGCACCCTCGCCAAGCTGATGGCCCGGCTCTACGACCCCACCGATGGCACGGTGACGTTCGCTGGCATCGATCTCCGCAACGCGACGTTGGCGTCACTTCGCCAACGAGTTGTCGTCGTGCCCCAGGAAGGGTTCCTGTTCAGCGGCACCATCCGCGACAACCTCGCGATAGCGCGGCCGTCGGCCACCGATGCCGAGATCCTCGAATCGCTCGCTGCGATCGGCGTCGCCGACCACTTCCTGGCGTTTCCCGAAGGGCTCGACACCGAGGTGCGCGAGCGCGGATCGCGCTTGTCGGCCGGCGAGCGTCAGTTGATCGCGCTCGCCCGGGCAGCCCTGGTGGATCCAGCTGTTTTGGTGCTCGACGAGGCGACCTCGAACCTCGACCCCGGCACCGAGGCCGAAGTGGAGCATGCGCTCGAATCGCTGATGACCAATCGGACCGTGATCGTGGTGGCCCACCGCCTGTCGACCGTGCGTCGAGCGGACCGGATCGCGGTCGTCGACGCCGGCGGACTGTTGGAGTTGGGCAACCACGACGAACTCGTCGCGCTCGGTGGCAAGTACGCGGCGCTGTCAGCCGCGTGGCAGCGCAACCAGGTCACCAGCTGAACTGTTGACTCGGCAGGTGCCGCCGGCTGTGCCCGATCAGGTCTTGGTGAAGCTGAGCAGGAACTCGAGCGCACCGTGATCCTCGGTGGTGATTCCGCCGACGGACGGGTTGTCGATGCCGTAGTCGGCAAAGACGATGTCGGTCGAGCCGAGGACATCGACGATGTTGGCGTTGCGCTGAGCCTGCACCTCGATGGTGACCGACTTGGTGACGCCGTGGATGGTCAGGTCGCCGGTCGCGCTCGCCGTGACCTCGATGCCGTCGGCCGGCACGGTGCCGAGGTCGATCGGTGCGGTGATCGTGAACGTCGCGGTCGGGAACACTTTGGTGTTCATGATCGCGCCGTTGAACTTGCGGTCGCGGTTGGTCTCATCGGACTTCAGCGTGGTCATGTCCACCGTGAACTCGGCGGCGGTGATCTGACTGCCATCGAGGGTGAGCGAACCGGTGACCTCGCGGGTCCGGCCGACGCCTTCGGTGTCCTGGCCGAACAACACTTCGACGACGCGATAGCCGACGTAGTTGACCGTGACGTCGTCGGACATCGTCAGGGTGTAGTTCTCCCCCGAGCCGGTCGCTGCAACGGTGGTGCCGGCACCGTCGCCGACTGCGGCTGCAGTTGCCGCGGTGGTCGATGCTGTCGTGGTAGTCGTCGTCTCGGCAGACGTGGTCGCCGTCGTGCCTGCGATGGAAGCAGTTGTCTCGGTGGTCTCGCGGTCCGGAAGACCTTGATCGAGCACGGACTTCGGTGCGTCGTCCTTGATGAAGTTGATGTAGACGAACGGGCCGGCGGTCACGGCCAGGATCGCGACGAGCACGACCCCGGCGATGATCTTGACCGACGTCTTCATTGGCTTGCCGTTCTTCTTGCTCATGTCTCTCCTCGAACTCGTTGCTCGGCAACCGTGGTCGTATCCTGGCAGCTGTTCCGCGAACCGCACCCGAAAGCTGGCATCACCGTATGAGTCTGTCCCTCGACATCGTCCGCTCTGCACCCAAAACCGTTGATGCGATCGGCATCCCGGTCGCCGCCGAAGGTGCCGTGCCGCGTGCGCTCGGTATGTCCCGGTCGGCATTGGCGGCGAACGGGTTCGAGGGCAAGGCCGGTCAGACGCTGGTGATCCCGAGTGCGGACGGTCCGGCGCTGATCGCAGTCGGCATCGGCAAGCTCGCCGATGTCACGGCCAACAGCCTGCGCAGCGCGGCTGCGTCGCTAACTCGTGCGGCAGGCAAGCGGGCCAGCATCGCCACGACGCTCGCCGACAGCGATGTCGTTCCGGCCTCCGAGGCGGCGCAGGCCGTTGTCGAGGGCATCACCCTCGCCAACTATCGCTACGTCGGGCTCAAGAACGACAAGACCGGATCGCCGATCACCTCGCTCGCGTTGGTGGTTGCAGCCAAGCGGATCGCAGATGCCAAGATCGGTTCGTCCAGGGGAGAGGCAACTGCCGCTGCGACGTGGCTTGCCCGCGATCTCGCCAACACTCCGCCCGGTTACATGACCGCCCGGATACTCGCTGCCAAGGCAGTCGAGGTCGCGGCTGCATCGGGCCTCGGCGTCGAGGTGTTCAACAAGGATCAGCTGCAGGCCATGGGCTGCGGCGGTCTGGTCGGGGTCAACGCCGGCAGCGTCGAGCCGCCGCGGATGGTGCGCCTCACCTACTCGCCGGCCAACCCTAACGGCCACGTGATCCTGGTCGGCAAGGGCGTCACGTATGACTCAGGCGGCATCAGCCTCAAGCCCAGCGACCCGTCCCATGCCTCGATGAAGATGGACATGAGCGGCGCAGCTGCGGTGTTGGCGACCCTCGGGGCGCTGCAGGCACTCGATTGCCGCACCGCCGTCACCGGCTACCTGATGTGCACCGACAACATGCCGTCCGGCAGCGCTCTGAAGCTCGGTGACGTGCTCACGATGCGCAATGGCAAGACCGTCGAGATCCACAACACCGATGCCGAAGGTCGACTGATCCTGGCCGACGGTCTGTCGTTGGCCGCCGAGCAGAAGCCCGATGCGATCGTCGACATCTGCACGCTCACCGGCGCTGTCGTCGGTGCGCTCGGCGATCGGATGGCCGGGGTGCTCGGCAACAACCAGGCCTGGATCGATCAGCTGCGTGGGGCCGGTGCACGCACCGACGAGCCGACCTGGCAGTTGCCGCTCGCCAAGGAGTACCGCAAGCTGCTCGACAGCCACGTCGCCGACATGCGCAACATCGGTGGACCAATGGCCGGCACGATCACTGCGTCGCTGTTCCTCAACGAGTTCACGGCCGACGTGCCGTGGGGTCACATCGACATGGCGGGCACGATGAAGATGGATGCCGACGACGGCTGGCTGGCCAAGGGTGCCACCGGTTACGGAGCACGGCTGATGATCGACCTCGTCACCAATTTCACGCCGCTCGGGTGATCTGGGCTGATCTGGGCTGATCTGGGCTGATGTCGCAGCCGCTCGGAGCGGTTCCTACCGGTTGCCGGCGATGCGCCGCCAGAGCGGGCGGGGAGTCAGCTTGAGCGCGGTGAACAGCGGGCCGAGCGGGCGGGGCACATGCACCACCTGGCTGCGCGATGCGACGACAGCCGTGGCGATTGCTTCGGCGACCACGTCGGTGGTGGTCGAGAACGGGGCCGGTCGTAGTCCCTCGGTCATCTTGCTCGACACGAAGCCGGGCCGGATCAGATGCACTCGGACGCCGCTCGCGGCCACCGCATCGGCAAGTCCCTGGGTGAACGTGTCAAGTCCGGCCTTCGCTGCGCCGTAGAGATAGTTCGACTTGCGAGCCCGCAGCCCGGCCACCGATGACAGCACCACGATCGATCCGCTGCCCTGGCGGACGAGGTGTTGGGCAGCGGCCGTGATCGCAGTGGCCGGGCCGGTGAAATTGGCCCAGATCGAATCCTCGACATCGTGCGGGGAAGCACCGATCCCGGCCCCATGACCGAGGCTGCCGACCGCGCACAGCACGAGATCGATCGTGCCGAGCGCGGTCGCAGCCCGTTCGAGGAGCACGACGTGCTCACCCGACTGGCGAGCATCCCACGCAACGATGTCCACCGTGGCGACGAGCAATGGCGACGCGCGTAACCGAGCCTCGACCAGAGCGACGTCGCGGACGGCGAGCATCACGTGGGTCAGACGGTCGACGGCGAGCCGACGAACGGTCGCGAGCGCGATGTCGCTGTTGCCGCCGAGGACGAGCGCAGTACGGGGTTGATCCAAGTGCTTGCTCACCCGGTGAAGCTACCCGACCCGCCGTTCGGGCTCGGCGGCGCAGCGCCGGGCAGCCTCGGCTGCCTCGCGCGGCGGAATGCCGACCGACATCAGTTGGCGCTCGACCTGATGCGGCTCGTCGCCGGTGCGGATCATCGCATTCGCGAGTTCGACAGCTCGGCTGAGATCGGCATCGCCTCGGGGATGCGCGATCCATTCGCCGTGTGCAACCTGCAGATGGTTGGGCAACTTGCGCAGATGGCGCAACGAGAGCGGCGGGATCTGGCGGCGGACGGCAATGCCTCCGGCGACGTGATGGGCGACGCCGAACATGATGCATCGATTCAGCGCCTTGCCGAATGGACTGTGGGTGCCGGCGGTGAGCGACAGTCCGAGTGCATTGGCTGTCTCGGCCAGATCGAGTTCGTAACCGTCAGGGTACGCATCGAGACCGGACACCAGCCGACGCAGCAGCCACGTTGATGTCGGGCCGAGAATGCCGAGCCAGAACAATTCGACATACGGCGAGCGGGCTTCGAAGCCGACCGCCTCGACCACGGGGTCGTGCCAGGGCACGACGATCAGACTCGGCGGAAGCGGGACAGGCAATGGTGTCGGCAACATGGTGACTCTCCGATGACGTGGCTTGCGGGACAAGCGTGAAGAACGAGGGAAGTCGCCTCTTATTGAGTGCTTCGAGCAGATGGAAATGGAAAACAAATCCGCAGACGGCGACAGAATGAAGTCGATGGATCTTGCCGCCGCTCGACGTTCGTTGTCCCACGCCAGTCGTGTCACGGTGCTCACCGGCGCGGGGATATCGACCGACTCCGGCATCCCTGACTTCCGTGGCCCGAATGGGTTGTGGACCAACAACCCTGCGGCTGAAAAGGCATCGACGCTGCAGAACTATCTCGGCGATCCGTCCGTCCGCGAGTTCGCGTGGCAGAACCGGCTCGCCAATTCGGCCCACACCCGAGAGCCAAACGATGGCCATCGTGCGCTCGCGGCGCTGGAGCTGCCCGATCGCTTGGTCGCGCTGGTCACCCAGAACGTCGACGGCCTGCACCAGCGGGCAGGCAGTGATCCGGCGAGGGTCGTCGAGGTCCACGGCACGATGCACTTCACGATCTGCTGGATGTGCCGTGATCGGCGACCAATGCAGGAGTCGCTGGCGCGAGTCGAAGCAGGGGAGTCCGATCCGGACTGCCTCGTCTGTCGGGCCTGCGGCGACCGCGGAATCCTCAAGAGCGACACGATCAGCTTCGGTCAGAACCTGGTCGAATCCGTGATCGCGAGGGCGCTCGGCGCCGCCGATCAGTGTGACGTACTGCTCGCGATCGGCTCGTCGCTGCAGGTCTTCCCGGTGGCCAACATGGTGCCCCGAGCACAGCGGGCGGGCGCAACGATCATCATCGTCAACGGCGAGCCGACCAAAATGGATCACCACGCCGATCACCTGCTGCGAGGCGAGATCAGTGAGATCCTGCCGGTCCTGCTCGCGTCGAATCCGCCGTCCGAATCTTCGTCGGAAACGCCTGCGACGTAAAACCTGACCGATTCGGTAGTGTTTAGCTCATGGCTACGTTTCGTGATTTGCTCGCATCCGCCAAGGCCGCGATCACCGAGATCGACACTGCGACCGCCGAGGCTCGAATTGGTGAGTCCTTGCAGTCCGGTTTCCCGATCACCGTGCTCGATGTTCGTGAGCCCGACGAGTTCGACCAGGGTGCGCTGGCGGGGGTTGTCCACATTCCTCGCGGACACCTCGAGGGCCAGGTCGAAGGCCGCCTCACCGACAAGTCGGCGCCCGTCATCGTCTACTGCGCCGGTGGTGTCCGGTCGGCCTTCGCAGCCAAGACGCTGCTCGAACTCGGCTACACCGACGTCGAGTCGATGGCCGGTGGCTTCGGCAAGTGGAAGGACGAAGGTCGGGCGTGGACCAAGCCGGTCGTGCTCACGGCCGACCAGAAGGACCGTTACGGCCGGCACCTGCTGCTGCCCGAGGTCGGCACCGAGGGCCAGGCCAAGCTGCTCTCGAGCAAGGTTCTGCTGCTCGGCGCCGGTGGCCTCGGCTCGCCGGCTGCGCTGTATCTCGCTGCGGCCGGCATCGGCACGATCGGCATCGTCGACATGGACGAGGTCGATGCCTCCAACCTGCAGCGCCAGATCCTGCACAACCTCGACCGCATCGGTGACCGCAAGGTCGACAGTGCCAAGAAGACCATCAACCTGCTCAACCCCGACGTCAAGGTCATCACCTACGACACCCGGCTCGAAGCGAGCAACATCTTGGACATCATCGAGGGTTACGACGTCATCGTCGACGGCGCCGACAACTTCCCCAGCCGCTATCTGCTCAACGACGCGTCGGTGAAGCTGGGTATCCCCGTGGTGCACGGCAGCATTTTCCGGTTCGAGGGCATGGTCAGTGTGTTCGATCCGAAGAACGGCCCGACCTACCGCGACATGGTCCCGGAAGCCCCGCCTGCCGAACTCGCCCCGAGTTGCTCCGAAGCCGGCGTCCTCGGTGTGCTGCCCGGCATCGTCGGCACCATTCAGGCTCTCGAGGTGATCAAGCTGCTGCTCGGCCTCGGTGAGCCGCTGTCCGGTCGGATCCTTGCGATCGACACGACCGACATGAGCTTCCGGACTTTCAAGCTCAAGCCGGATCCGGCCAACTGGGTCACGTTCGACAACCGCGACAAGATCGAGGTCCGTGACCTCGAGGGCGCATGCGCCCCGTGGACCCACTGATCTGATCGCTGCTCACCCGCCCGACGTAGGTCGCAGAAGCGGTCACGACGGTGGATTTTCGGCCGGTTGCGGGGGGTTTCGGCGTCGTTGGGTCACGACTCCGGCGACGACGAGGGCGATCCCGAACAGCTCCCACGCCGTCGGCCGTTCGTCGAGGGCGATGAACGCGATGAACGTCGCGTTCACGGGCAGCAGCGCAAGCAACAACGCGAACCGTTCGGTGGGGATCCGACGCAGCACGGTCTGCTCCAACCCGTAGCCGATGACGGTCGCGAACAGCCCAACCGCGCAGCACAGAACCAACAACTTCGGTGAGGCGATGACGGCACCGAGGCCGCTCGCTCCGAACGGCGCGATCACGACCGCCCCGAACACGAGACCGATGCCGAGTCCGGCCAGTCCGCGACCCTGGCGGGCGACCTTGGACCCGACCACGATGTAGACGGCCCACATCGCGGATGCCGCGAAGATGAACAGCAGCCCGCGCGGATTCCCGCCGATCTCCAGCCCCGACAGCAAGGCAACTCCGATCACCGCCAACGTCACAGCAATGGCGTTGCGGCGAGTTCGGGTCTGAGCAGCAGCGACAGCAATTGGTCCAATGAACTCGATCGCCGCACCCTTGCCGAGGTCGAGCCGGTCGATCGCAAGGAAAAAGAACATGTTCATCAGCGCGATCGCGATGCCGAAGATCGCGCTTGCGCCGAGATCGGCACGTGTCCACCGGCGGATCGTCGTCGATTCGTATCCGGTGAACACCGGCAACCACTGCCGCCACGACAGGGCGAGCAGGACGATCGCGGCGAACACGACTCGGAACACGGCGACGGTTGTTGGTCGGACCTCGTCGAACAACGACTTGGCGAGGATGCTGCCGATGTTCTGGGAGATGCCACCGAGCACGAACACCGCCTCGGGTGAGAACCCGGGCGAGTCGCGCCGTGAAGATTGTCGGGAAAGTGGCCCGTTCAGGCGGCGCTGCTCAGTCGAACAGTTCGGGATCCGTGCGGCAGATCTCTTGCCACAGCGGGGAGAAGCTGAACCATCCAGCGAGCGGGTATCCGGTTTGCTGCTGGGTGTAGGTCGCGTCCTTGTCGTTGATCAGGTGCGGGGTGCCGGCTGCCATCGCGAGCAGTTGGGCCTGACAACTGCGCTCCATCGAGATGAACCAGAACGCAGCCTCATCGACCGTTTGGCCGACCGTGAACAAACCATGGTTGCGGTGGATCGCCGCCTTGCCGGTGCCGAACTTGGAGGCGAGCTCCTTGCCCGCTTCGACCTCGAACACGACGGCGCCGCCCTGCTCTTCGATCACGACGTGGTCGTTGTAGAAGATGCATGAATCCTGGGTGATCGGGTCAAGCTTGATCCCGAGTGAACTGAATGCCTTGCCGTTGACCGAGTGGCTGTGGGCAGCGGCGACGATGTCGGGGCGAGCCTCGTGGACGGCGGCGTGGATCACGAACGCAGCCCGGTTGACGGGCTGATCGCCGTAGACGACCTCACCCGAATGGTTGACGAGGATCAGGTCGCTGACGGTCATGTGGCGGAAGCTCTTGCCGAACGGATTGACCCAGAAACAGTCCGGAAATTCGGGATCTCGAACCGTGATGTGGCCGGCGACGCCCTCGGCGAAACCGAGTCGACCGAAGATCCGCAGTGCACCCGCCAGCTTCTGTTTGCGCTCGAGTCGCTCTTCTTCGACCGTTGCAAAGGTCTTCGGCAGCATCGACATACCGACCTGCTTGGGGGTCAACTCGATGCCGTCGATGGTGCGGGTTCCTGATTCGTTCTCCAGCAGTGCCATGTCCAGAGACTACGCCTCGTCGACGGTGTGCCAAGATCGCAAGCGCCATGAACACCGAGATCAACCCGCAATCGATCGCAGCGCCGGCAGCCAACTATGCCCACGCGGTGCTCGTCACCAACCCGACTCGCACGCTGTATTCCTCGGGGGTGGTGCCCACTGCGCTCGACGGAACGGTTCCGCAGAGCCTGCTCGAGCAGACCGAGGTGGTATGGGCCAATGTCCAGGCGATCTTGGCCGAGGCCGAGATGGGCGTCACCGACATCGTCTCGATCACCACCTACGTGATCGATGGTGAGCCGATGGGCGACGTGATGGCGGTTCGCGACCGGGTGATGGGCGATCACCGCGCGGCGAGCACGCTCATCAACGTGCCAGCGCTCGCTCGTCCGGCCTGGCGGATCGAGATCGCGATCGTCGCCGCCAACTGATCGGCCTGCCCTGCCTACAGTGAATCCATGAAGTTCACCAAGCTCGGTTCCACCGGCCTCGATGTGTCCGCCATCTGCCTCGGCTGCATGAGTTACGGCATTCCCGGCCAGGGCAGCCACGAGTGGTCGCTCGACGAGGAGACCAGCCGTCCGTTCATCCAGCGTGCTGTCGAGGCGGGAATCAACTTCTTCGACACTGCCAACGCGTACTCGGCGGGCACGAGCGAGGAGATCGTCGGTCGCGCCCTGGCCGACTTCGCCACGCGCGACGAGATCGTCCTGGCGACCAAGGTCTTCATGCCGATGCGGCGCGGCCCCAACGGATCTGGTCTCTCCCGCAAGGCGATCATGGCCGAGATCGACAACAGCTTGCGGCGGCTGGGCACCGACTACGTCGATCTCTACCAGATCCACCGCTGGGACCCGGAGACTCCGATCGAGGAGACGATGGAGGCGCTGCACGACGTGGTGCAGTCGGGGAAGGCCCGCTACATCGGCGCCTCCTCGATGTTTGCCTGGCAGTTCGCCCAGGCCCAGCACGTGGCGACGATGAGCGGCTGGACGCCCTTCGTCTCGATGCAGAACCACTACAACCTGATCTACCGCGAGGAGGAGCGCGAGATGCTTCCCCTCTGCCAGGACCAGGGCGTCGGCGTGATCCCGTGGAGCCCACTGGCCCGAGGCAGGCTGACCCGCCCCTGGGACACCAGCACGGCGCGTGCCGAGACCGACGAGTTCGGCGGGACGCTCTATCGCGACGAGGATGCCGCCATCGTCGAGAGCGTCCTGTCGATCGCCGAGCAACGTGAGGTGTCGGCCGCCCAGGTCGCGCTCGCCTGGGTGATGGCCCAGCCCGCAGTCACGTCCCCGATCGTGGGCGTCACCAGGCCCGCGCATCTGGCCGACGCTGTGGCGGCGGTGGATCTGGAGCTCAGTGAGGACGAGCTTGCAGAGCTCTCGTCGGGCTACACACCGCGAGGGATCGCCGGGCACCGCTGACCCGTCTTCGGTGGCTGGGAGGTGGCGCGCCCGTCAGGCGCTGCCCGCCGCAGGGTCGGCCAGCACGTCGCGCCAGGAGTGCTGCGGGGACCACCCGAGAAGCTCGCGCGCCTTGTCGATGGCATAGAAGGTCTCGTCGCGGCCC
>JBDSDH010000162.1:0-38105 GCA_039920665.1 Ilumatobacteraceae bacterium | reverse complement strand
GCCGACGTCGTTCTTCGAATCGCTCGGAGTGCGCTATGTCGGCCCGGTCGACGGACACAACATCGAAGAACTCGAGCACGCGCTTCGCAACGCCGAGGAACTGTCGTCCGAGGGTCCAATCGTCGTTCACGTCATCACCCAGAAGGGTCGTGGCTACTCGCCTGCCGAGGATGACGACGAGAAGCACCTGCACGACACGCCCGTCTTCGATCCAGCAGTCGGTCCGCCCAAGGCCGTTCCCACGGGATACACGCAGGCCTTCGCCGATGCGATCATCAAGGAAGCCGACGCAGATTCGAGAATCGTCGCGATCACGGCAGCGATGGCCGGCCCGACGGGGTTGAACCCGTTTGAAAGACGCTTCCCCGATCGCTTCTTCGATGTCGGCATCGCCGAGCAGCATGCCGTCACCGGCGCCGCCGGAATGGCGATGGGTGGTTTGCGTCCCATCGTCGCGCTGTACTCGACGTTCCTGTCACGTGCCTGGGATCAGGTCGTCTACGACGTTGCACTGCATCGCCTCCCGGTGGTGTTCTGCCTCGATCGGGCCGGCATCACCGGCGACGACGGTGCCAGCCACCACGGGGTGTACGACATGGCCCTGCTGTCGAAAGTACCGGGCATGCGAGTGCTCGCACCGTCGAGCGCACAGGAGTTGCAGGTGATGTTGCACGACGCGATGTCACTTGCTGATGAGGGTCCGGTGATGATCCGATACCCACGCGGTGCTGCTCGTCAGGTCGGTGAGCTCGAGGTCGGGTCCGGACTGTCAGCCCGCCACCAGCGCGAAGGCGATGGCAGCGTGTGCATCCTTGCAGTCGGCCGGATGTTGAGTGCCGCCGAGAAAGCCGCCGACACCCTCGCCGGCGAGGGCCGTTCCATCACCGTCTGGGACGTCCGCAGTTGTGCACCACTCGACCCGGTGATGATCGCCGATGCGGCCCGTCATGGCGCGGTCATCACGATCGAAGACGGTGTCCGCGAGGGCGGCATCGGCATGAGCATCGCCGATCGGGTCCACACGATTGCGCCAACGACGCGAGTCGATGTGCTCGGTATCCCGTCACGTTTCATTCCCCAAGCCAAGCCCGATCGGATCCTGGCCCAACTCGGCCTCGACGCCGACGGCCTGCTCGCTGCGATCCGGAAATTGGACCAACCCGCCACATGACGAACAACCGGATGACGCACAACCGATGAAGCGCCACGACCTGCGCGACGAACTCGCCTTCGCAATCGAGCTCGCAGACATCGCCGATGCCATCACACTGCCGATCTATGAGCGGCGCGAGTTCGTGATCGATCGCAAGCCGGACCGCAGCGAGGTCACCATTGCCGACCGCGGCTGCGAGGAAGCACTGCGCAATGCCGTGCACGAACGGTTCCCCGATCACGGTTTCTTCGGCGAGGAAGCCGGCATGTCGGGCAATCTGTCGTCGCCGTGGCGGTGGATCGTCGATCCGATCGACGGCACCAGCAATTTCGTTCGCGGCGTGCCGGTGTGGGCAACGCTCGTTGCCCTGGCCCACGCCGATCGGGGACCGGTGGTCGGTGTCGTCTCGGCCCCATCGATGTATCGACGCTGGTGGGCTGCTGCCGGCCTCGGCGCGTTCGTCAACGGACAACCGATGCGGGTGTCCACCATCGACACCCTCACCGATGCCCAGGTGTCGGTCACGTTCAGCCTCGGCTGGGACATGCTCCGACTCACGCCTCGTCTCGTCGCACTCCAGCAGGCGTCGTATCGCTCCCGCGGGTTCGGCGATTTCTGGCAACACATGCTGGTCGCCGAAGGTGCAGTCGAGATCGCCGTCGATGCGATCGGCCTGCAACCCTACGACCTCGCGGCTCCCCAGATCATCGTCGAAGAAGCCGGCGGCGCATTCACCGACCGACTCGGCGTGCGCACTTACGAACACGACTCTGCGGTCAGCTCGAACAGGTTGCTGCACGCGACCGCGATCGAGCGCATCAACCACGAGACCTGAGCTCGCCAAGGCCTGGATTCGGCGGTTTCGACGCGCCCCTCGTTCAGCGTGACACGGCGTGCAGGGCATCGAGCGTGTGCGCCAGGCGGATGCTCTGCGTTTCGCCGAACACTGGTGGTTCTTCGCCATCGATCAGCATCGCAAAGTGTTCGATCATCCCGACGAACGCGTTCGCTCCCGCGACGAGAATCACCTCGCGGGAACCGTCGCGTCGGTCGATGACGATCTCCGATTCGCGCTCGGATCCCGGGCTGTGGTGTCCCGGAAGTGTGAGGATCCCGTTGCTGCCGGTCACCTCCAGCGACCGTCGCTGCGGCGCTTGGAAGCTGACATCGAACGAGCCGCCGAGGCCATCACCCCAATCGACGAAGCCGGTCATCGACAGGTCGACCCCGATCTCGTTACGAAGCGCAATCGCGGCAACCGCCCGATGGTCGCGCCCGGCGATCATCATCGCTGGAGCGATGCAGTAGATGCCGACGTCGAACAGCGCACCGGCGCCACGCTCGTCGAAGCGGTGGTCGGTGGGGTCCGATGCCGGATATGTGAACACGCTGCGAACCGACAGCACATCGCCGATCGCACCTGAGTGCACGAGTTCGAGCACTCGCCGGGCCCGAGGGTGATGGGGCCACATGTAGGCCTCCATCAGGACCCGATCGTTCATCGCCGCGACAGCGAACACCTCGACAGTGTCCGCTGCGCTCAATGTGAGTGGCTTCTCGCACAGGACATGCTTGCCCGCCTCGAGGGCACGGATGATCCATTTCTTGTGAGCGCTGTTCGGCAGCGGGATGTACACCGCATCGACATCATGACGGCGCAGCAGTTCGGCGTACGGCGAATCGTCGCCATCTTGGCGACTTGCCTCCGCCGTCACCTCGTGCATCGCCGCCAACGCCATCGCCGGTCGCAATGCATGGCGATAGATGCCCGACGTCGCTGCAATCACACCCCAATGCACATGAGCCATGGTGGATGGTCTAGCCGCTGGCCATGCCAAACCCGGTTCTGTGCTGGAATGTGGCCATGTCAGAACTCGTCATCCGCAACGCCCGGCTGATCGACGGCAGCGGCGGGCCGGAACGAATGGCCGATGTCAGCGTCGACGGCGGTCTGATCGCCAGCGTCGACCCAGCCGGTGACGCACCGACCGCTGGCGCGACGCGGGTGATCGAGGCCGATGGCCTGTTGCTCACGCCGGGATGGGTCGACGTGCACACCCACTACGACGCCCAGGTCAGCTGGGATCCGTGGATCACCCCGTCGTCGTGGCACGGCGTCACGACCGTGGTCATGGGCAATTGTGGGGTCGGGTTCGCTCCGACATCACCCGATCGTCACGAGTGGCTGATCGAGTTGATGGAAGGGGTCGAGGACATTCCTGGTTCGGCAATGACCGAGGGCATCACCTGGGACTGGAGCACGTTCCCCGAGTACCTCGATGCGGTCGGCAGACACCCGCACGTGATCGACATCGGTGCCCAGATCGCCCACGGGCCGCTGCGCGCGTATGTGATGGGCGAGCGTGGTGCGTCGAACGAACTCGCGACGCCCGCCGACATCGAAGGCATGGCGACGCTGGTCGAAGAAGCACTGCGGGCCGGAGCGCTCGGGTTCAGCACCAGCCGCACACCGTTGCACCGCAGCAAGGCCGGCGAACTCGTGCCAGGCACCACCGCCGGCGCGGATGAGTTGATCGGCATCGGTGCGGCCATCCGCCGCGCCGGACACGGCGTGTTTCAGTTCGCGCCCGATCACGCATTGGTCCCGGTCCAGGAATGGCCGTGGATGCAGGAGCTGGCGGCGGTCACCGGACAGCCGGTGTGCGTCAACCTCAACCAACCCGATTCCGCCCCCGAAGTGTGGCGCGAAGTGCTCGGTCTGCTCGATGACGCGGCCGCCGCTGACGTACCGCTGTATGCCCAGATTGCCGGACGATCGATCGGGATTCTCTACTGCTTGCACGGCAGCATCCATCCGCTGCTGTTCCACCCCGCTTACGCAGAAGTTGCCCACCTGCCAATGGCTGAACGGCTGGTCGCGCTCGCTGATCCCGAGCGCCGACGGCGGATCGTCGAGGACACCCCCGACGACGGCGGACTGTTCGACAACGTGGTCACCAGCAAGCTCGGCCGGATCTTCCCGGTCGACGGCGCCGACATCGACTACGAACCCGCCGCCGAGGCGTCGGTCGCTGCTCGCGCCGCGGCGATGGGCATTGCGCCGATGCAGCTGGTGCTCGACCAGCTCACATCGAGCGATGGCAACGGGATGCTCTACGCACCGTTCTTCAACTACACCTACGGCGACCTGTCGATGACGTACGAGGCGACCCAGCACTCACGTACGCGGATGGGGCTCAGCGATGCCGGCGCCCACTGTGGCGCGATCTGCGATGGCGGCACGCCGACGTTCATGCTCACCCACTGGGCACGCGACCGAACCCGAGGACCGCGGTTGCCGCTCGAATACGTGGTCCACCGCCAGACACGCCAGACCGCCGAGCTCTACGGGCTGACCGACCGCGGACTGGTCGCTCCCGACCTACGGGCCGATCTCGCCCTGATCGACTATGACAACCTCAGGTTCGAGCTGCCCCGAATGGCGTTCGATCTGCCTGCCGCCGGTCGTCGGCTGGTGCAAAAGGCGCACGGATACAAAGCGGTGTTTGTCGGTGGCGTCCAGACGATCGCCGACGACGAGTTCACCGGCGCCCTGCCCGGCCAACTGATCCGCGGTCCGCGATGACGTTGGACTTCGGGCACTACCTCACGGCACTGCAGACAGAAGGTGAGTTGTTCGCTGCTGCCATCGCCGCTGCCACGCCCGACACGCCGATCCCCACATGCGCGGACTGGACGATGAGCGATCTCGTCCGCCACACCGGCGAGGTCCATCGGTGGGCCACCACGATCATTCGCGGCGGGCTCGCCAAACCGTCGTTGATCCCGGCCGATTTCCTCGGTCCGTTGCCGGACGATGATCAACTCGTCGCCTGGTTCAGCGAAGGACACGCGCAATTGGTCGATGCGCTGGCGTCGGCTCCAGAAGAACTGGAGGCGTTCGTGTTCCACGCCGATCCCCCACCGCCGCGTCTGTTCTGGGCCCGCCGCCAGACCCACGAGACGACGATCCACCGGGTCGATGCCGAGTCGTCGGGCGGTGGCTCGACACCGATCGAGGCCGCCGTGGCGGCTGACGGGATCGATGAAATGCTGACCGGTTTCGCGCCGCGCAAGTTCACCCCACTGCACGCGGATCCGGCGACGAGTATGCTCGTCACCACCGACGACACGCCGGGCGGATGGCGGCTGACGATCAGCGACGGCCCACCGGTCGCCGAGCGCATCGAGTCGCTCGCGACCGCCAACGCAACCGTCTGCTCGGTCACCGGCGATGCAGACGACATCTACCGCGCGCTGTGGAATCGCGGTGACACCACGCGACTCGGCATCACCGGCGACGCCGGAGTGCTCGAACTCTTCCGCGACAACGTCAGGATCCGCTGGGGCTGATCGAGATCAGTGGTAGTACGGCTTCTCGCCCGTGGTGTGGTCGGTGAGGTCCTTGACCCGGTCGATTCCATCGACCTGCTCGACCACCATTGTCTGCACGCCATCGAGCATTGTCTGCCGGCTCATCGAGCAGCCGTGGCAGCCGCCACCCATGGTCATGTAGGCCGTGCCTTCGCCGTCGTGACCAACGAACGTGACGAACCCGCCGTGAGCAGCGAGCGCCGGATTGACCTCTGCTGACACCAGCGCTTCGACCTCGGCCGAGATCGCATCGTCGTTGACGAGTCCCTCGACCGATGGCACTGCGGGCTTGTTCGGATTGCGGATGACGAGACCCTGTGACGCCGTGAAATCGAGCGTCGCTCCGGTGAGCAGATCGAGGTCCTTGGCCGGGACGATGACCTTGAGCCCGTCGTGGGTACGCACCTCGTCGGTGAATGCGGCCTTGGTGGTGATCTCGAACGACAGGTCGTAGCGGAACTCCTGACCGGGGTCGCTGATGATTTCGAGCCGTAAACCGAGGCGATCGGTTTCGGGCTCTTGATCACGCATCTCGATGATCTGGGCGTGCGCTGCGGAAGTGATCGAGATGATCTGATCGGTGTCTGCTGTCGCGGAGAGTGGGCTCACCGCGAAAGGCTACCGGCACATCCGGTGAGCGAGCCGAGCGGTCAGCTCCCGCCGCCGTCGCACTCGATTCGCTGACCGGTGACGTAGCCCGCGCCGGCGCTGCACAACCAGAGCACGACATTGGCGACATCGTTGGGCTGGCACACCCGTCCGAACGGTGAGCGCTCGTCGAACGAGCGCAGGTCAGGCATGTCGCGGTTACCCGTCATCGCCCTGGCCAGTCGGACGCCCATGTCGGTCTCGACCAGTCCGGGAGCGACGATGTTGACGTGCACGCCGTGCTTGCGCTCTTCGTGGGCAAGCGTCAGGGCCAGCGCTTCGAGTGCGGCCTTGCCCATGTTGTACGGGGCTCCGTTGGCCGCCATGTGCGATGTCGCCACCGACGAGATCATGACGATGTCGCCTCGGCCGCGGGTCCGCATCGACGGCAGCACCAACCGGGACAGGTGATGGGCGCCGAATGCATGGGTCGCCACCACTCGCTGCATCTCGGCCGGGTCGGTGTCGACCACCGACTGACCGCGCGATGCGATGCCCGCGTTGCAGACCAGGATGTCGACCGCGCCGAAATCGGCAACGACCGCCTCGACCATCCGCTGATCAGCCGCTGCATCGTCGATCGAAGCTTCGTAGGACTTTGCTTCGCCGCCATTGGCGTGAATCGCGGCGACGACGTCTTCGGCCGCATCGCGATCCTTGCGGTAGTTGACCGCGACCGTCGCGCCGTTGGCTGCGAGCAGTTGGGAGATCCCTTTCCCGATCCCGCGGCCACCGCCAGTCACGAGCGCAACCCGGCCGTTCAATTCTGCGTCAGTCACCATCGGCTCATCTTCGCGTTCCGCCCGGGCCAAACAAGAGCCGGGGATCCAACGTGACGCTTGCCAGGTGACGGGCCCGCTGGCTGCTGGCGTTCATCATCGCCAACCGGCGCGGTAACCGCTACGGTAGTCGCTGACAACACACCGGGGAGCTCGCTGGAACGGCGGGCTGAGAGGGTGCCCGCCGGCACCGACCCTTCAACCTGATCTGGGTAATGCCAGCGGAGGGAAGCGCACATGCCGCACGACAAATTCGCTCAAAGTCGATCGAGCGCCAGGGACTCGTCAACCGCTGGGCTGACCGCCTTCGTGATCGTGGGTGGTGACCCGTTGCCGCCTCCCGTGGTCGCAGCGGTGACCGCCCGATGTGGGCTCGGAGAAACCGTGATGATCGCCGCCGATTCCGGACTCGATCACGCCCTCACCGCTGGGTTCCGGCCAGACATCGTGGTCGGCGACTTCGACTCCGTGTCCGTCGCGGCGTTGCACTGGGCTCGCACCAACGACATCGACATCGACGAACACCCCCCGGCCAAGGACGACACCGACACCGAACTCGCGCTGGCGACAGCAATCAGCCGCGGAGCGACCGACATCGTCATGATCAGCGGTGGCGGCGACCGGCTCGACCACTCCATCGGTGCGCTCACGGCACTCGGTCATCCGTCGTTGGCCCGGCTTCGGTCGGTTTCGGCGCTGTGGTCGGACTCCACGATCCATGTGCTCCACGGCCCGCGATCGCTCGAGATCGAGTTGCCGACCGGCACCACGTTCTCGCTACTCGCACTGCATGGTCGCTGCACCGGTGTGGGCGAAGTCGGCGCCCAATGGCCGCTCGACGATGCCGTGATCGAACCCGCCTCCAGCCGCGGGATCAGCAACGTCTCGATCGCAGAGACCGTCACCGTGTCCGTCGCGACCGGCATCATCACCATCATCGTCCCGGCCCACACGGTGCTCGCAGGTCAATCATGAAACGCTCGCTCTCCCTCCTGGCCTGGCCCATCCTCGTGTCGTTGATCGTCACCGGCTGCGGGAGCGACAGCGCCTCGACCGTCGCCGCCAAGCCGAAGTCGTTGACGCTGGTCGCCTATGACTCGTTCTCGGTCGATCCAACGACCTTCGACTCCTTCACCGCCGATACCGGGATCGCGGTCAACATCGTCACGGCCGGCGATGCCGGGACGATGTTGTCCAAGGCTGAGCTCTCCGCCGGCAATCCCGAAGGCGATGTGATGTGGGGAGTCGACAACACGTTGCTTGCGCGGGCGACCGGATCCGACGTGTTCGAGCCGTACACATCGCCGGACCTCGCTTCGCTCTCGGCCGCCAGCACTGCGCTGGTGCCCGGCCACGAACTGACACCGGTCGACGAGGGCGACGTGTGCATCAACTACGACATTGGCTGGTACGCCGACAAGGGCATCGATCCGCCGACGTCACTGGTCGATCTGATCGATCCTGTCTATGCCGATCAGCTCGTCGTCGAGAACGCCGCAACCTCATCGGTCGGGCTCGCGTTTCTGCTCGCGACGGTCGCCCAATTCGGTCCCGACGGTTGGCAGCAGTACTGGACCGATCTCCGCAACAACGGCATCACCGTCGTCGACGGATGGGACCAGGCGTACTACGAGTCGTTTTCCGGTAGCAGCGGAAAGGGTCCGTCGCCGCTCGTCGTCAGCTACGGCAGCAGTCCACCGGCGGAAGTGATCTACGGCGATCCGCGACCGGCGACCGCACCGACGGCCGTGATCGAGTCGACGTGTTTCCACCAGGTCGAGTTCGCCGGGATCCTGGCCGGTACGGACCACCCCGAGGCCGCCGGCCAGTTGATCGACTTCCTGATCTCGAAGCAGTTCCAGGACGTGCTGCCGTTGACGCTGTTCGTCTACCCAGCCCGCACCGACGCGGCAGTGCCGGCCGAGTTCACCGAGTTCTCGATCCGTCCGACCAACCCGTTGTCGTTGCCCGCTGCTGACATCGAGGCCAACGCTCAGGACTGGGTGAGCCAGTGGACGAACCTCGTCGTCCGCTGAACCCATGAATCGACGGCGGGAACCGAATCGGTTGCCGCGGTGGACGCTGATCGCGCTGGCCGCGCCGGCCGTGGTGTTGATCGGCGTCTTCTACGCGTGGCCGGTGGCGACCCTGACGGCGCGTGCCGTCACGGCCGATGCGATTCGGTCGGCATTCGACGATCGAACGCTCCGCCGGATCGTGTGGTTCACGACCTGGCAGGCGCTGGCAAGTACGGCACTGACGCTGATCGTCGGGTTGGTTCCGGCATGGCTGCTCGCCCGCTACGAGTTCACCGGTCGACGCACGATCACTGCACTTGTGACCGTTCCATTCGTGCTGCCCACCGTCGTGGTCGGCGCGGCCTTCCTCGCGCTGCTTCCGGACTCGCTCGACCAGAGCGTGACCGCGATCCTGCTCGCCCACGTTTTCTTCAACATCGCCGTGGTCGTACGCGGGGTGGGCGGAATGTGGGAGCAACTACCGACCGACCTCGCTGCTGCGGCCCGAACCCTCGGGGCGAGTCCGTGGCGAGCGATGCGCGAGGTAACGATGCCGTTGCTCGCGCCGTCGATCACTGCTGCCGCGAGCGTCGTGTTCCTGTTCACGTTCACCTCGTTCGGAGTGGTGAGGCTCGTCGGCGGTCCGGCCAACCCGACGCTCGAGGTCGAGATCTGGCAGCGAGCGACACGCCTCGGCGAGGTCGGCATCGCGTCCGTGCTGTCGATCGCTCAACTCGTCGTGCTCGGGCTGGCGGTTCTGTGGTTCTCACGTCTCCAAAATCGGCAACGACTCGCGCTCGGTCTGCGCCCGCTCGATCAGCGCCGACGGGTGCGGACCCGACGTGAGCGGATCACCGTCGCGACGATCAGTGCGACGATCGCGATCATGGTCTGCCTGCCCCTCGCCGCACTGGTCGAGCGCAGCCTGCGTACCGGTGATCGACACACGCTCGCTGCATGGAGAGCGGTGTTCGGTGGCGAAGCGCCGACTGCCGGCCGTCCGACCGCGGCGACAGTTGACGCATTGGCTTCGCTCGAGGTGTCGTTGCGTTTCGCCGTGGGCGCGATGCTGATCAGCGTGATCGTCGGCTCGACCGTGTCACTCGCGATCGCAGCCCTCGGACGGGCAGGGCGTCTGCTTGACGCCGGTGTGATGCTGCCGCTCGGTACGAGCGCGGTGACGATCGGCTTCGGGTTGTTGATCACGTTCGATCAGGCGCCGTTCGACTGGCGGGCCGAGCCGTGGATGATCCCGCTCGGCCACGCACTCGTCGCGACGCCGTTCGTCGTGCGCACGATGGTGCCCGTGATCCGATCGATCGATGACCGCCTCCGCCAGGCCGCGGCAACGCTCGGCGCGTCTCCTCTGCGGGCATGGCGCGAGATCGACCTGAGGCTGGCCGTTCGGCCGATGCTCACCGGTGCCGGGTTCGCAATGGCGATCTCGCTCGGCGAGTTCGGGGCGACCACGTTCCTCACTCGCCAGGGTCGGGTGACGCTGCCGATCGCGATCGAGCAACTGCTCAACAAGCCGGGTGCGCTGCTGCACGCGCAGGGCTTCGTGCTCGCCTGCGTGCTCGCACTGCTGACCTTCGTCGTCGTTGGTTTCGTCGAACTGATCCGACCCCGATCGGATGGTGGTCGTGCTCGTCGTTCGTGACCTGACCGTGTCGTTCAGGTCGTTCGGGTCGTTCGGGTCTTTTGGGTCGTCCGGGTCGTCCGGGTCGACGCCGGTGCTCGCCGGCATCGACCTCGCGGTCGACGATCGCGAGGTGGTTGCGCTGCTGGGCGCCTCCGGCTCCGGCAAGAGCACGTTGCTGCGAGTGATCGCTGGTTTGCTGATGCCCGACTCGGGCACGGTGTCGATCGACGGCACCGACATCACCCAGATGCCGACGCATCGCCGCAACGTCGGCCTCGTGTTCCAGGACGAGCAACTGTTCCCGCACCGTACCGTTGCCGAGAACATCGAGTTCGGGCTGCGAATGCAACGCGTCGCCAAGTCGCTGCGAGCCGCTCGAGTCACGGAACTGCTCGACCTGGTCGGCCTCCCCGGTTTCGAACACCGCCGTGTCACCGACCTCTCCGGTGGCGAAGCAAAGCGTGTCGCACTCGCCCGCACGCTCGCTCCGAAGCCACGGGTGGTGTTGCTCGACGAACCGCTGACCGGTCTCGACCGAGACCTGCACGACCAACTCGCGATCGACCTCGCCGCGCTGCTGCGAGCAACCGCGACGACCGCCGTTCTGGTCACCCACGACCGAGACGAAGCCGCCACCGTCGCCGACCGCACCGTCGAGATGACCGACCTTTCCCGCTGACCCGACCGACAAGTCTTCCCCGGAAGACTCAAGCGGCGACCAGTCGCCGGAGGGCCCGGGCTCTTTGTCTTGTCGGACGCGCCGGGCGCCGTCGATCGCCTCGAGTTGGTCCTGGACCGACGCACCCGACCGGAGCGCAGTGGCGGTGCAGCCGATGTCGTCGATCACCTTGGCGTGGCCGACGACGAGTGGTTGCCCGGCCGGGAGGGTGGATCCATCGGGGCGGTGAAATGCGAGTCCGTCAACGACGTTGGCATCGCCGGTGATCCACCAGCCGCCTTCGTGCATCAATCGATGGTGGAACCGGCAGAGGCAGACGAGGTTGCTGGATTCGGTGGGACCCTGGTTGGTCCAGTGGACGATGTGGTGGGCGTCGACCCAGCCCATCCGGTCGCATCCCGGCGTCATGCATCCACCGTCTCGCAGGAGCAGCGCCCGGCGCAGCTTCGGAGATGGGAGTCGATGATCGGTGCCGACTCGGGCCTCGGTCGGCCCGTCGATCTGGTAACCCTGCAACACCGCATCGCACAGCATCCGCCGCGCCCTGTGGCGTGAAACCGCCGCAGGATGGCTGGCCAAACCGTCCCCCGCAGCGACACAGCAGACATCGAGGCGGCTATCGCGCGGCTGGCGGGAACCGACGTCGCCGGTCGCGTCGCCCGCGTCGCCCGTGTCGCCCGTGTCGGTCGTGTCGGCATCGTCGGTCATGTCGGCATCTTCTTCGAAGACATCGGGCGAGAGGTGGAGCGTCACGAGATATCGACCGCTGGTGCCGGCCGACTGATCGGCGGTTGCGACGGCGTTGATCGCTGTTCCGGCTTCGACCGGAACGCGAATGGTGATCACCATCGATGCGTCCTCGATCCGGTACGACAGGCTGCGCTCGGCGAACGCCCGAGCGTCGAGATCTTCGGCGGTGGCTTCGAATCGTCGATATGCGGACACATATCGCTCGACCTGGTGCGACGTCCGTTGCAGGGCCATGTCGAGCAACATGTCGGCGTTGTCGACCGTGGCGATCTGGGTGATCCGGGTGATCCGGGTGATCCGGGTGATCGATCGAACCTTGGCGTAGGACAGCACGCCAGCCGACATCGCCAATGCAATCATCGGAAATCGCTGCAGTGCATGCGCCACCCGAACCTTTTCGTGTGCGGTCGAGCGGTCCATCCCGACCTGAGCCTGCAGCCACTTCGCGCAGGAGACACTGCCGTGCCTGGCCCAACCCTGGATCCGATCGAACTCGGCGATCATCGCCAGCCACCCCGCCTCAAGGGGTGTGTCAGAGTTTCCGGGATCTCGCTCGTCCGCTCGAGAGTCTTCCCGGGAAGACTGCAAGGGTCTCAGAGGCTCGGGTACACCAAGTCACCTCGGCTGCAAACATCGACCGGCGGCAGCACCAGCGCATAGTCGAGCGTCGCCAGGCCGGTTGAGCGCAGGAATGGGTCGAGGAACCACGGCCCGATGACGCCGTCGTACACCACGTGGAGCCCACCACGGACGAACTCACCCACGGCTGCGCCGGCCGCTGCAGTGACGACCGTGTTCTGGTCGTTCGACTCTGGCAGCCACGGTTCGATCGCGCCGGTGCGCAGGAAGCCGAAGAATACATCGCCCTCGACGAGCACACTCGGATTCAGACCTGCGACGACCGCTGACGCAAGCGTCGACTTGCCGGCTCCGGGTGGGCCGGTGATGACGAGCAGGGATCCCATAACCCGATCATGGACCATCGCGTCAGTCTTCCCGGGAAGACTTTCAAGACTCTTCAGCGAAGACTCTCAGGCGAGGCGGCGGCGGAGTTCGACGGCGACGGCGGCACCGACGATGCCTTCGATCTCATCGGCCAGCGAGTCGATCACGGACCGGTCACCGACGTAGGCCTCGTCGGTGCCGCCGTCGGCGACACGCTCGGTACAGCACCAGGCCATCTCCTCGCCGTCGTCGCCCCAATCGGCACGGCTCCAGCGGCGCACGGTGGCGACCTCGACATCGTCGGACCGCATCTCCCAATCCACTCGGATCGGCAACTGCCAGCACACCGACGGCTTCCAGTCGAGTGGCGATTCATCCGCAGCAACGGCGGCGAGATGCAATGCACAACCGGCTCCGCCATCGAAGTCGGGGCGGTTGAGGAAGATGCACGCTCCGTCGACGATCCGGGTGTTCGCCTGACGCTCATCGCTGAACACACCGCCCGCGGCCGCCTCGGCGTGATGCTGGAAGTGGGCGGGGGACAAAGCCGCGACCGACGCCGCGAGGGTCATTGCCTCATCGATGCCATCGAGTTCGGCCCCGACCGAGCAACAGCCACGCGCAAGTTCGGCCGCTTTGACCGCATCGATCCCGTGGCAACCCTTGCCCCAGATGCACGTCCAATTGGAGGTGAAGAACGATCGCTCGAAACGCCAGACGGTCTGGCCCTCGTCGATCTCCTCGAAGTCGTCCAGGGAGTCATCGCCAGATTGCACGACCTCGATCGTAGGCGAGCAGGCAACGTGCCGACACAGGTGTCAGGGTCGGCGACCGTTCCAGGCCACGAGCCGATCGATCAATGGCGCGTCATCGGCCACGTCGACCACCGCACCGAACGGAGCGAGTCCATCAGCACCGGTGCCGTCGATCGAGCGACCCTCACGTGGTAATCCCCGTTGGATCCCGTTGTAGGCGAGGCTCACCGCATCGTCGTTCCACGTCGGCTGTTGGCCGGTTGCCGTAGCGAGATCCCAACTGTGGACCATCAGTTCGTTGACGTATGTCACCAGTGCGATCGCGCCGGGCAACTGTCCCCACGGAACGCTGACGACGGTGGCGAGCTTGCTGTCATCGGACCACGCCGCAACGGCCTCGGTGCCCAAACGAACTGATTCGTCGATCCGCTCGGCGAACGGCACATCGAGGTGGCGAGGAGTGGATGAGAAGTCACCGGTCGAGCCGACGACGCCGATCCGGTGGAGCACCGCCAGGACGTGACCGCTGAGGGCATCGACGTCGAACGCTCCGCACGGCGTGGGCAGCGTGGTCTGATCGGCACGGACTGCTGCGAGCACGTCATGGGTTGTCTGGATCGCGGTGAGGAATTCCGGGCGGGGATCCGGCAAGCCGCCAGTTGCGGATGGGGTGTGGGTCCGGGCGGTGGTGAGGGAGGTGGTGGTGTCGGTGTTGGTCATGTCGCCATCCTCGATCGCTGAACCGGACATCCGCTGTCCGGTTTGGAAGATACTCTCGACCCATGCGAGCTGACCGCCTGGTGGCCATTTTGTTGATGCTGCAGACCAAGGGTCAGGTGACTGCGGCCGAGGTTGCCGCAGAACTGGAAGTCTCCGAGCGCACCGCCCGTCGAGACCTCGACTCACTCGGCATGGCCGGTTTACCGATCTACTCCAAGCAGGGTCGCGGCGGCGGTTGGCAACTGATCGGCGGCGCCCGCACCGATCTCAGCGGCCTCACCGGACCCGAAGCGCGGGCGCTGTTCCTCGTCGCCGGCCCGTCCTCGACGGCGACCCCGGAAATCAAGACCGCCCTGCGCAAGCTGGTGCGAGCCCTGCCAGAACCGTTCCGGGACGAGGCCCAGGCGGCATCTGTCGCAGTGATCAGCGACCCGATCGGATGGGGCGGAACCGCAATCAGCAGGCCGACACCGGCGCTGCTCGATCCGTTGCAATCAGCGGTGATCGAGGCGGCGCAGGTCACGCTCGGCTATGTCGACCGCCAGCGCAATCCGAGTAGCCGGGTCGTGCATCCACTCGGCCTCGCCACCAAGGGCAGCACCTGGTACCTCGTGGCTGACACCGCGAACGGGCTGCGCACCTTTCGAGTCGATCGAGTGACAACGGTCGAACGCACGGGCGAACGGGTCGTGCGGCCGGCCGGGTTCGTGCTCGCCGAGGCGTGGAAGTTGATCACCGACGAGGTCGACCAACGCCGGATCTCGACATGGGCTCGGGGAACCGTCGATCCCGATCTGATGTGGGTGCTGCGGATGATGCTCGGCAGCAGGGTTCGCATCGGCCCGGCAACAGCGGACGGACGGATCGAGGTCGAGGTCGGTTCACACAGCGCGAGATCGCTGGCCGGCGAGGTCGCCGGATTCGGCGGCGGCTTGCGACTCGTCGAACCGCGTGAAGTACTGGAAGCGTTGGCTGCGATCGGTCGTGATCTGGTCGCGATCTACGGCGCAGCGACGAGCGAACTGAGCGTTGCCTCGCCCGACGCCATGTCCGAGCGGGACTCGTTGTCGAGCCGACTGAGATAGGTGATGGCCACGTAGCCAGCTTCGACGACACCGCCGTCGCTGTCACCGGGCAGATCGATGGCCTCGCCCCACTGCATTTTCACCGAGTAGGTGTCCTTCTGCCCGATGCGGGGTTCGAGCACTGCGGTCGACACGCGGCGCGGCGGTTCGAGACCAACCGGGGCGTGACGCCAGCCCTTGATCTCCTCGACCGGCACATTGGGCACGTTGATGTTGACGACCACCGGATCTGCCGGCATGTCGGCGACCAGCCCTGCGACGAACGCGCTGGCCACCGCTGCTGCACTGTCCCACTGCTGGCCGATCAGCATCTCGTCCCAGCCCTGGCCCTCGATGCCGAACCCGATCACCGACTGACTGACCGCGACGCCGGACACCGCACCGTTGCGAGCGGTGAGGGCCGCGCCGATGGTGCCGGAGTGGTACACCGCCCGGCCGACATTGGCTCCCGGGTTGATGCCGGACACGATCAGATCGAACGGCTCACCGAACGCTCCGAGCCGGGCGAACATCACGCACAACGCCGGCGGACCGCTGACTGTCCACGCCTCATCGATGCCTTCGACGGACACTTTCTTGACGTCTGGACGAATCAGATGAAGCGCTCCGAGCGCCGCTCCTGCTCCTGAAAACTCCTGGTCGGGGGCGACGATGACGACGTCGCCGTGGGCTCGCATGGCTCGGGCGAGGACGTGCAGGCCGATCGAGTCGATGCCGTCGTCGTTGGTCAGCAGGATGCGCATCTGTCCATGATGGCCGAACGGCAGGCGACCAAGACCAGTCGTGACTCAGACGGCGTTTGGACCGTCTCGGCTACGGTGCTGCGTGATGAATGACCAGCACCCGCCCGAAGCCTGGCCACCGCGCCCCACGCTGCCGCCTGCCCAGAGCCAGATGCCGAGTCCGCAATTCGGCTCGCCTCCCCCGCCTCCCCCGCCGATGTCGGCCGGCCCGGTCCAGACCCCGTGGCCAGTGAGCCCCGGCTCGACCCCGATCCCGAACCCGATTCAGCAGCACGCGCCGGTCTACGCATCCCAGACCAACCTCGGACTCGGAATCGTCTACGGCCTGATCGCTGCCGTCCTCGGCGGTGCGATCTGGTACGGCATTGTGGTTGTCTCCAATCGCCAGTTCATCTACCTCGCGATCGGATTCGGTGTCCTTGTCGGCGCAGGCGTGGTCAAGGGTGCGAAACGAGCCAATGCTGCAACGGCGATCGCCGCAGCGCTGATCGCTGCGATCGGAATCGTTGCGTCCTATTACTTCATCTATCGCCATGCTGTGATCGAAACACTCGCCGACCGCGGCTACAGCGACGTGAAGGTCCCGCTTTTCGGTGACCTGCAGCAGGTCACCGACTTCATCCGATACAGCTTCGACGAGCAGAAATCGCAGTACCTCTTCAGCCTTGTCGCTGTTGGAGTCGCCGGCTTCGTCGGTGCCAAGAACCGCTGATGCGTGTCGGATTTCTCGGTGCGGGGCTGATCGCCACGTACCACAGCAAGAGCTTGCGGCGCAGTGGCGCCGAAGCAGAGTTCGACGTCGTCCGAGCGGGTGTCTACGACCCCGATCCGGAGCGATCGGCACGCTCACCACGGCGTGGCATGACAACCTCGCCCGACCCAGCCTGCGCCGGGTCGAGATGTTCTGCGAGCGTCGCTACATCGTGATCGAAGGTGACGACTGGTTGGGTCCGGTGTCGTGGACCGACACCGACGGCAGCGAACACACGATGATCGGTGACGAACTCGTCTCCGCTGCCGAGTCTCTCAGCGACGGCACGCTCAATCCGGATCGCGAATTCATCCGCGCGGTCGCCAACGGGCGTCCGGCCTGGCCCGACATGAACACCGCTGTAGCCGCCCATCAGGTGGTCGAGGCGATGTACGAATCCGCCCGCAACGGCGGTTCGTCGCAGATGATCCCGCCAGCCGTCCGCCGATGACAAGTTCGGTGCGAATCGTCGAGATCACGGCAGCCGAGACCCATCCGTTGCGCACAGCCGTGCTGCGTGGGGGCGACCCGACACGACCCGTTACGTTCGACCTCGACGCCCATCCCGAATCCGTGCACCTCGGTGCGCTCGACGAGGCCGACGAGCTCGTCGCGGTCTCGTCGTGGATGCCGAACCCGATCGCAGATTTCCCCGAGCATCGGTCGATCCAGTTGCGCGGGATGGCCACAGCCGCTGAGGCGCAAAGCACCGGTATCGGCGGGGCGCTGTTCGAGGCGGGGGTCGAACGCGCAACTGCTCGCGGGTTCACGCTGATCTGGGCCCGAGCACGCGACTCCGCGCTCAGCTTCTACGACCGCCACGGCTGCACGGTGATCGGAGACGGCTTCATCGACGACACGACTCGGCTCCCCCATCACGTCGTCGTCCGTCGCACCGAAACTTCTCTGCCCTGATTTTTCCAATTTCGCGAACTCGAAGCACTCAGTACAGAGAGCTCGAGTCACGCAGAGGATGGTCATGCCAGAACCAGGGACACCACAAGACCTTCGGGCACGTGCCGCCCGACTGCGGTCGGTCGCCCGCCGGCTCAATTCGGCCCAGGTGCTCGATGTGTATCAGCGTGCCGGTCCGGACGTCTGGATCGGGCCAACGCCACATCACTGCCTCGATGATCTCCTCCTGATCAGATCGGTCGTGCTCGGCGCGGCCGACGACCTGCGCAGTGCCGCTCACAACCTGGAGTTGCGCGCCGATCAACTGGCCCAGATTCCGGTGGGCATCCCGCGATGAGCGGCTATCTCGGCTACGACCCGGACCTGCTCGCAATGCTCCACAGCGTGATGAGCGCCGCCGAGACAGAACTCAACGACATTCGGTGTACGGATCCAGACGGCCAGGTGGGCATCCGCACAGTGCAGCGCACGACGGCCACGCTTCGCGATCGGTGGATCCCATTCGTGCGCGGTTTGACGTCCTGTGCCGCGCTCGACGGTTACCGGCCGGCAACGATCGACAGCGGCGACCTGCCCAACAGTTATCTGGCGATGATCATCGCCCGCAATGGTTGGCGGACCAGCACCGATCCGCTCGACCCCAGCCCGCAACCGCTCACGGTGGATCAGGTCGCTTCCCTGGCGACATGGATCAACGAACACGATCTCGACGATGACGAACTCGTTGCCCTGCACGTGATGCTGTCCAAGATCGCGTCGAGTCGGGCCATGTCCGAGGCGTTCGTGTCCTCGCTGACGACCAACGGCGTGGCTGCGATCGTCGACCGGATGGGGCGACTCACGACCGACCTCGATCGCGAGCGAGATGCCTTCACCATCGACGAACACGGGGAGGCGATGTCGGCCACCGCGACTGCGATCATCGCCGACGTCGGCGGCATCCTCGTTGCGACATCGCCGGGTAACCCGTCCACGCGGAACATCATCGACGCCATTGGATCGATGCATCCATACGGCGCAGCAATGCTCGTGTCGTACCTCGACCTCGACGCCCGGACGCTAGCGGACATCGTCGATCAGATCCTGGTGGCCGACTGGCCGGACGTCGAGGTTTCCGCGGGCGTCACGACCCACTCCAGTCCGATCGACATGCTGCTGACCGAGGTCCTCCGCAACGGTCACGCGGCGAGCCGGTTGATCGTGGCAACGGCAGACCACCCGAAGGTCCTCCTCGACCCGCGTGGCGACCCGAACCTGATCGCCGAGATCCTGTTGCGGGGAACAGCACCCGATGTCCTGACCGAGGGCGAGCAGGCAGCTGTGATCCCGAATCTGGTCGGCTGGCTGTGGAAGCTGATCGACAGTCCGGGTCTGCTCTATCACGACCATTACTCCGAACACGGGCGTGATCTGTCCGCCACCACTGCTGCCGTCATCGCTCCGTACCTGTTGCAGATGTTCGATCCGACGAACACCCAATTCGGCTTGACCGATTCGAGTCGAGCGGCGGCTGGCCACTTCCTCACCAGCAACCCGACGCTGTTGTCCGGGCTCGACGATTTCCGTGATCGACTCGGCACCTCGTTCGTCACGCCGCTCGGGATCTCGATCTCCGACGATCTCCTCATGCTCGAGTCCCTCGCCCATCTGGTCGCGATCCTGGATTGGTTGTACCTGCACAGCGGCGTCAACATTGCGATCGCCAACCAAGAGACCTGGGACTTCTCCTGGAGCATCCTGTCCAAGCTCAGCGCCGTCGCTCCGGGCCCATACAAGGTGGCGACCCGAAGCGCAGTCACTGGGACCAAATACCTGGCCGAGTACGTGCACCTCGATCCGGAACACGTCGATGCCGCCGAGGCACGGATCAGGACCGACTCGATGGTCAGGTCCGCATTCGTCGCCGGTTATGCAGCGACTGCGATGTTCTCGACCTTGGTCTCGCAGGGCAAGCTCAGCGCCGGCAATCCACCACCACAGCCCGATCTCGATGCCGAGGACGTCGCGTTGACGTACACCTCGGCGCTCAATCGGTGGGCAGCGCGCATCGATGACGACGATCCGGAGATGGGGGGTTTCGCACGCGACGTGGTCGCAGCGAGCGACAAGATCGTCAACTCCAGTCAGGCCATGACCGCCGCACTCGATGACGATGACGATGACGATGACGATGACGATGACGATGACGATTGATCGTGCCCGTCATCCGACGACACCGGCGGGGGCGAGACCTGCGACATCGATCCGACCGACCAGCCACGCCAGCCGGTCCTGCGCGCTCAGCTCCAACGCGGTGGCGGGCAAGGTCGCCAGACCCATTGGTTGACGGCTGGCCCACAACGCAGTCAGACGCCGGATTTCGAGGCCGACGAAATCGTTGGGCAGATCAGCGAACGAGTACTCGTGTTCGCCGATTCGACCGAGGTCGATGTGGTGCAGTTCGGTCTCGACCAGACGACGGTACGGCATGAGTGCGCATGGCAACTCTCCGCCGAGCGAGAGCCCGGCGCCAGCCCACGCGCGTTCTGTGGTCTCCGCCCACGTGACCTCCAGTCGAGCGTTCGATGTGGTGACGTCTGCGATCAGTTCGGTGGCCGCACGGCCCGCACCCGCCTCGATGTCTGCCGTACGACCCTCGGCACCGCCGACATACTGGGTCGCGACCTCGTCGCGCGCTGCCCCCTCGAACATCCGAATCTGGCTGTCCGCGTTCCGGGCGAGATGGGTCAACAGGTGGCCGATATTCCACCCCGGCAGCAACGACGGCTGCCGAGCCTGATGATCGGTGAGCCCCGCGATTCCGGCTTCGAGCCGACGATGAGAAGCGGTGCAGGCGGCGATCACCGTGTCAGGAGAATTCACGAGATCGCACCGTAGCTGCTCGGAAAACGTGGCAACCTGAACGTATGCAACTCGCCATGATCGGACTCGGACGAATGGGCGCCAACATGGTGCGTCGGCTACAGAGGGCCGGCCACGATTGTGTGGTCTTCGATGTCGCCGCCAGCGCCGTCACTGCACTCGAAGACGAAGGTTTCAGCGGCGCGACCTCGCTCGAAGATCTGGTCGCCAAGCTCGCCGCACCCCGCCATCTGTGGGTCATGGTCCCGGCTGCGTTCGTGGCCGACACGGTCGCCAAGTTGGCTCCGCTGCTCGATGCCGGAGACACCATCATCGACGGTGGCAACAGTTGGTATCGCGACGATGTCGATGCCTCGAAGCCGCTCGCCGAGATCGGCATCAACTACCTCGATGTCGGCACCAGTGGTGGCGTGTTCGGGCTCGAGCGAGGCTACTGCTTGATGATCGGCGGACCGGCCGACGCGGTTGCCGAAATGGCCCCGATCTTCGATGATCTCGCCCCGGGCGTCGGCACGGCCGAGCGCACACCCGGCCGCACCGGCGATCCGTCGACCGAAGAGCGAGGCTGGTTGCACTGCGGCCCGAGTGGCGCCGGCCACTTCGTCAAGATGGTCCACAACGGCATCGAATACGGACTGATGGCGTCGTACTCCGAAGGCCTCAACGTGCTCGCCCACGCCAACATCGGCGCCGAGGACCATGCCAAAGATGCCGAAACGGCGCCGCTCACCCACCCCGACTACTACCGCTACGACATCGATCTGGCTGCCGTCGCCGAGGTGTGGCGCCGGGGCAGCGTCATCGCCAGCTGGCTGCTCGATCTGACGGCCAACGCGCTGCAGGCAGACCCCACGTTGAGCGCGTTCGAGGGACAGGTCAGCGACAGCGGCGAAGGTCGTTGGACCATCCACGCTGCGATCGACGAGGGTGTCCCGGTGCCGGTGCTCTCTGCTGCGCTCTATCAGCGGTTCAGTTCGCGCGGTCATGCCGGCATCGCCGACAAGGCGCTGTCCGCGATGCGAGCTCAGTTCGGCGGACACGCCGAAAAGACCACCGGCGAGATGGTCGACGGCCGAGTCAAGTCCGACCCCAAGCAACCACCCGAAATCCGTTCGAGCGAGGTCACGGCAAGCGAGAGCTCGACCAGCAATTTGGCCGCTCGATGACGAGCCAGCCATCCGCTGACGCGCTCGTGTTGTTCGGGGCCACGGGCGATCTCAGCAAGAAGAAGTTGATGCCCGCCTTGTACAACCTCGAAATGCGAGGGCGGCTCAATGTCCCCGTGATCGGGGTCGCGCGCAGTACCTGGACCGACAAGGACTTCCGCCGCCACGCCGAGGAGAGCATCCTCGCCGCCGAGCCCGATGCCGATCCCGAGATCATCGCCCGGGTCTGCAAACGGCTCGATCTGGTGCAAGGTGACTACGCCGACTCCGCGACCTGGGATTCGCTGGTCAGCAAGCTCGACCGAATCAAATCGCAGGTCGCCGTGTTCTACATGGCGATCCCGCCGAGCATCTTCCCCGAGGTCGCCAACGCGCTCGCGTCGGTCGGACTCAACGATCGAGGTCGAATCGTCGTCGAGAAGCCGTTCGGCCGTGACCTCCAATCGGCTGTTGATCTCAACAACCTGCTCCACACGGTGTTCCCCGAGGAACGAATCTTCCGGATCGACCACTACCTCGGCAAGGAGAGCGTGGAGGACCTCCTTGTGTTCCGCTTCTCGAACACGCTGCTGGAACCGGTGTGGAATCGCAACTACGTGCGCAGCGTGCAGATCACGATGAGCGAAGAAATCGGCGTCGAGGGCCGGGGCAGCTTCTACGACGGCGTCGGAGCGATCCGCGACGTCGTTCAGAATCACCTCCTGCAAGTACTTGCGCTGTGTGCGATGGAGCCACCGGTGGCTCCGGACAGCGGCCATCTGCAGGACGAGAAGGCCAAGGTGTTCGCAGCCGTTCGCCCGGTCGATCCGGCCAAGCTCGTGCGCGGTCAATACGTTGGCTACCGAGACGAGGACGGCGCCGACAAGACCTCCACGATCGAGACGTTCGCGGCGATGCAGTTCGAGATCGATTCATGGCGCTGGGCCGGCGTTCCCTGGTACATCCGGGCCGGCAAAGGGCTGGCCACAGCGGCCAACGAGGTCGTCGTCGAGTTCAAGGAACCGCCGGCGATGTTGTTCGACGAGGCCGGCGGACCGCCGCCGGCGCGCAACCTGGTCCGGTTCCGGCTCGGCAAGCACGACGGCGTCACCTTCTCGTTGCAGGCCAAGACCCCCGGCCAACATCTCGACAGCGAGAACGTCGACATCTCGGTCGACTTCGCGGCGGCGCTCGGCGACCGCCAGGAGGCCTACGAGCGACTGCTCGACGACGCGCTCGCCGGTCTCCCTCGCCGGTTCGCTCGTCAGGACGTCGTCGAACTCACATGGCGGATTATCCAGCCGGCGCTCGACAACCCCGGCCAGGTCCACCCCTACTTCAGAGGTTCGTGGGGTCCCGGCGAAGCCGACCGGATCCTCAACGGCGACACCTGGATCCCCGTCACCGGCTGAGTTCGGCGAGCACGGCGGGCAGTCCGTCAATCAGCACGTGTTCAGCATGAACTGCCGAGACGCCATCGGCGAGGGGAAAGGTTGCAATGCCAGCGTGGACAACGACGATCTGCTCGATGTCGAGGTCCTCGAGCTCGCTCCGAATCGAGGGCGTCAGCTTGGGGCGGTCGGTCCGTTTCACTTCGACGCCAATTCGACGGCCGCCGTACGTGACCAACACGTCACCATGTACTGATTTTTCATCGCAGTCATGATCGCGCAGCTTGGATTGCCTTCCAGATTCGGTTCGAGGTGCAGGGCATGTCGATGTGTTTGACGCCGAGGTGCGAGACGGCGTCGATGACAGCGCTCTGCACCGCAGGCGTCGATCCGATCGTGCCGCTCTCGCCGATCCCTTTTGCGCCGAGGTCGTTCATCGGGGAGATCGTCTCGGCGTGCACGGTCTGAAAGCTCGGCATCTCGGCCGCTGATGGGATGCCGTAATCGGCGAAGTTCGACGTCAGCGGGTTCCCGTCGCCGTCGTAGACGATCTCTTCGAACAACGCTTGGGCGATGCCCTGGGCGAGTCCGCCGTGGACCTGACCTTCGGCGAGCAGCGGGTTGACGATGTAGCCGGCGTCGTCGACTGCGACGAGTTGGCGCAACCGCGCCTGACCGGTCTCGATGTCGACTTCGACAACCGCAAGGTGGGCACCCGACGGGAACGTCCCACCCTTCTGCGAGAAATCGCCCTCACCGAACAGTGGCGCCGAACCGGCTGCGGCCTCGGTCGCGATCTCGACCCAGGTCCGGCTGATCGACGGCGTGCCGGCGACGTGGAACAGACCGTCCTCGAGGACGACATCCGCGACGTCGGCTTCGAGCAGTCTGGCTGCGATCTCGCGAGCCTGCTCGGCAACCGAGGTAGCGGCACGCGCGATGTTGGTCCCGCCGATCTGCACCGAGCGTGACCCGCCGGTGATCTGGCTGGTCGCGACCACGTCGGTGTCGCCGTGGATGACGGTGATCCGGTCCATCGGAATCCCCAGCCGGTCGGACACGAGCATTGCCCAGGTGGTGCGGTGACCCTGGCCGTACGGAGTCGTGCCGGTGACGACGCGCACGTCGACACCGTCACCGTTCGACGATGGCGTGACGCCGACCTGGCCGAGTTCAGCGCCACCGAAGCCGGCAGTGATCTCGACGTACACCGAGATCCCCACGCCGAGTTGGATCGTGTCGCCACGATCGCGACGTTGCTGCTGTTCACCCCGCAGCTCCCCGAGGTCGACGGCAGCGAGCAGCTTGTCGAGTCCACCCTCGTAGTCGCCGGAGTCGTACACCGTGCCGGTGGCCGTGGTGAACGGGAACCGATCCGGTGCGATCAGGTTCTTGCGCCGCACCTCGACCGGATCCATCCCGATTTCGAGCGCGAACAGATCCATCGCCCGCTCGATCGCAGCCGCGGCCTCGGGCCGACCGGCGCCGCGGTAGGCCACCATTGGAACCGTGTTGGTCAGCAACGACGTGCTGGAGGCACCGGCGTTGGGGATGTCGTAGGTGCCGGTCAGCATCATCCGGGTCATCATCGGAAGGAACGAACCAATCCGCGGATACGCACCCGCGTCCTGCAACACAATGAGCTGATAGGCCGTGACCTTGCCATCACGATCGCCGCCGATCTTGAGGTGCTGCACCTGGCCGCGACCGTGACCAAGACCGTTCATGTTCTCACTCCGGGTCTCGGTATAGCGCACCGGCCGACCGACCGAGCGCGACAGCCACGGCAGCAACTGGTCCTCTGGATACACCGACGCCTTGGCGCCGAATCCGCCGCCGACGTCAGGGGTGATCACCCGCACCTGGGAGACGTCGAGTCCGTACCACTCGGCGAGCCTGGCCTGCACCGGATGCGCACCCTGGCCCGATTGCCAATGGGTCAGTCGGCCGTCGGGCTCCCAGCGGCTGCACGCGACACGGCTCTCCATCGGCGCTGCTGCGACCCGCTGGTTGATCACGTCGGCTTCCACCACGACCTCGCACGCACTGAAATCGACCGGTGTTCCGGGCAGTTCCATGCAGACGTTGGTGCCGGCCTCGGGAAACAGTAAAACCTCGCCGGTGGATGCTTGCTGCACGGTGATCACGCTCGCCAGCACGTCGTAGTCGACGATCACGTTCTGGACCGCGTCGGCGGCCTGGGCCCGCGTATCGGCAACGACCGCAACGATTGGCTCACCCACGTAGCGGGTGATGTCGGACGCCAGCGCCGGGCGCGGGAACGTCGACGGCAGAAACGGCAGATCGAGTCCGAACACTCCCAGGTCATCGGCGATGTCCGCGGCGGTGAAGATGCCGAGCACGCCGGGCAGATCCACAGCGTCGGACGTGTCGATGCCAGTGATTCGGGCGTGAGCCATCTGCGACCGCACGTACACGACATGTGCCGCGCCAGGAATGTCGAGGTTGTCGATGAACGTGCCATCGCCGGTCAACAACGCCGGGTCTTCCGTGCGCACCACTCGTTCGCCGATGATCCCCATCGCTGTCCCCTGTTCTCCGACAATGCCAGCCGGTCTCGAACTCAACACTGGCGCGTCGACCACAACCACCTAGATTCGGGGGATGACCACGACCGAGACGGCACCACCGAAGGCTGAGCGTTGGACTGCGCAGTGGAAGGAACTCTACGCCGAGGTCATCACGACCGGCTTGTGTACGGGTTGCGCCGGTTGCGTGGTGACATGCCCCCACGACGTGATCGGCTACGAGCACGAAGAGGGCAAGTACCTGCCGTTCCACCTCGAAGAAGAACTCGGACTCGACAACTGCATCCACGGCGAGAAAGGCTGCACCACCTGCACCCGGGCCTGTCCCCGATTTCGGGCCTGGGAGCCTGCGGCCGACATGCACCTCCACGGTCGGATCCGCGAGCCCGATGAGATGGCCGGAATCTGGCGCCAGCTGTACCTCACCCGGGCCAGCGACGACATGATCCACAAGATCGGTCAAGACGGCGGGTTCGTCTCGGCAATGTTGATCTGGTTGATGGAGCACGACTACATCGAGGCCGCAATGGTCAGTGGTGTCGAGGACGACGACGCGTGGAAGGCCAAGCCGACGCTCGTCCACAACAAGCAAGAGGTGCTCGCCACCGCTGGGAGCCGATACACGTACTGCGCCAACCCGCTCGCGTTGCGCGATGCCAAAGCCGAAGGGCTGACCCGGCTCGCGTTGGTGGGGATGGGCTGCCAGTCGTCGTCGCCGCCGATCATGTGGGACCGCAAGGCCGGCAAAGTCAGCAGGCCGTTCCAGTTCAACATCGGCCTGCTCTGCTCGAAGACATTCGACGATGCGATCTTCCCCGAACTGTTCGAGGCCAAGTACGGGCTGAAGAAGTCCGAGATGACCAAGATGAACATCAAGGGCGTGTTCCAGATCTGGATGAAGGACGGCAGCTACCACGAGATCGATCTCAAGGAATGCCACAAGTGGACCCGTGAGGGCTGCAAGAGCTGCCCCGACTTTGCCGCCGAGCACAGCGACATCGCGACCGGCGGTATCGGCGAGGACAACGACTGGACCCTCACCATCGTGCGCACCGAACTCGGCGAGGAGGTCATCAACCGCATGATCGCCGACGGTTCGATCATCGCCCGCCCGGCCCAAGAGGACAAAGAGGCGATGCGTCTGCTGCGCCTGCTCTCCATCGTCAGCCGCCGCCGCTGGCCCGAGTTCGCCGACAAGGCACCAGGTGTCGGCGTCCCCCCACCCAAGAAAAAGGCTCCCCCCAAGCCCGTCGAACCAGCCGCCGACGCCGCACCAGCCGAAGCAGCACCATCCGCCGCTGCTTCGCAACCGACGGTCGACGCTCCCCCGCCTGGCGGCCCCGACGACGCTGCGAACACCAGCCCGGTCGAAGGTGCAGCGCCCGTCGAGGGTGCGGCGCAGCCGTAACCCAACAGCGGTGGGACTCGACAGATGCCGGATGTTTGCTGCCCGGCAACCGAGCCGCTCGGGTTCGGCGCTTCAGGCGACGGCAAGTTGGACAGCTCTGGTGAAGACGGCGTCGAGCATGGGTTCGGTGAGCCGACCGGTGAAGGTGTTCTGCTGGCTGGGGTGGAACGAACACAGCAGCGTCAGGCCGTTCGGGGCAACCGTCTCCACGAGGTGGCCGAACTTCGGGCGGGGCCGAACCCCGAATTCGGTGCAGGCGGCCTGGTAAGCGAACCCGCCGAGGCACACCACCACCTTGGCCCGGGTCAGCAGCGCGAACTCTCGCTGCAGGAATGGTCGGCAGTTGTCACGCTCGCTCGGTTCGGGCTTGTTGTCCGGCGGTGCGCAACGAACCGTCGCCGTCACCCAGGTGTTGGTCAGTTCGAGTCCGTCATCGACTGAAACGGATTGCGGCTGGTTGGCGAGGCCCGCACGGTGGATCGCCCGGAACAGCCAGTCGCCGCTGCGATCGCCAGTGAAAACCCGTCCGGTGCGGTTCGCTCCGTGGGCGGCCGGGGCGAGGCCGAGCACCACGATCGCCGCAGTGGGATCTCCGAATCCCGAGATCGGCCGACCCCAATAGGTCTCGTCGCGATACGAGGCCCGCTTCTCGATCGCAACCAGCTCACGCCATTCGACCAGTCGTGGGCACGCACGGCACGAGATGATCTCGTTGCGCAGCACCGCAAAGGCGCGTCGGGTCGGTTTCGGAGCAGTGTCCACCGGGTGAACGGTAGGCGATCGAACCTGTTGATCCGCCGTTACATTGGCCGAACATGGTCGCCAAGAAGAGTGCTCCAGGACGTCCCCCCGCCCAGAAACCAACGACGATCCTGATGGTCCGTCATGGGCAGACGCCAACGACGGGCAAGTTGTTGCCGGGCCGCGCTCCCGGGTTGCATCTCGCCGAAACGGGCGTCGCCCAAGCCGAAGCCGCTGCGGCCCGAATTGCCGCAATCACCAACGTCGATGCGATCTACGCTTCGCCGCTCGAACGAGCACGCGAGACGGCCGCTCCGATCGGCAAGGCGCTCGGCCAGAAGGTCTTGATCGACAAGGGCCTGCTCGAGTGCGACTTCGGCGACTGGACCGGCGCCGAGTTGAAGAACCTGATGAAGCTGCCGGAGTGGACGACGGTCCAGCGTTCACCCTCGACGTTCCGATTCCCCAACGGCGAGAGCTTCACCGAGATGCAGACCCGCATCGTCAGCGCGATCGATCGCCTGGTCAACAAGCATCCGGGCGGCACCGTCGTGTGCGTGTCGCACGCCGATCCGATCAAAGCCGCAGTCGCCCACGCCATGGGCACCCACATCGATCTCTTTCAGCGGATCGTGATCTCCACCTGTTCGATCAGCGCCGTCGCGTATCACCTCGGCGGTCCCGTGGTACTCACGGTCAACTCAACCGGCGGCTCGCTCAACGAGCTGCGACCTTCGTAACGAGGAACCTGCGGATGGGCATCTTTTACCAACTCGACGACGTCGACGCATTCACCACCGCCGCGCTCGGTGCGCCGGGTAGCCGCGTGTTCTACCTCCAGGTCCGCCATGGCGAGACTCGGATCACGGTCAAGTGCGAGAAGCAACAGGCGGCTGCGATCGCGGAGTATCTCCGCAAGGTGATGAACGACCTGCCATCGCCGAGTGCCAAACCGCTGCCCACCACCTTCGAACTGCACGAACCCGTCGATGCAGCGTTCGTGCTCGGCGCGGTCGGCCTCGGCTACGACCGCGATACCGACCGGCTGTTGATCCAACTGGAAGAAGTGGTTGCTCTCGACCAGAACGGTGAGCCGGATCCGGACGCCGTCGAAGACCGTGGACACGTGCGGATCCTGCTCCAACGTGGCCAGGCGCTCGCGTTCTGCGAACACACCGAGAACGTCGTCGCCTCGGGTCGCCCCGCATGCATGTTCTGCGGCCGCCCCCTCGACCCCAACGGACACCCGTGCCCGAAGATGAACTGACCTGCGAAGCCTCCGACTCCGACAGCTCCGAAACCGTCGGTCAGGCTTCGGCGGAATTGGACAACGAACTCCGACTCCAGTTGCTGTACAGCGGCGAGGTCGACATCGAAGGGCGGATGCCGTGGAGCAGCAACGCCACCTTCCTGGTCAACGTCACCCTTCCGGAAGACGCCGACCTCGGCGTGGCGGCTCGCGCCGGGCAGGCGATCTACAAACCGCTGCGCGGCGAACGACCGCTGTGGGACTTTCCAACCGGGCTGTTCCGGCGCGAGGTTGCGGCCTACCAACTCAGCGAAGCAATGGGGTTCCACATCGTGCCGCCAACCATCGTGCGTGATGGCCCGCTCGGAGAGGGGTCGATGCAGTGGTTCGTCGATGCCGACCACCAGCAACACTTCTTCACCATCTACGAATCGCGCGAGGATCTCCACGATCGGCTGCGGTTGATGGCGGTGCTCGACATCGTCGCCAACAACACCGATCGCAAGAGCGGCCACTGCCTGATCGCGCGCGACGACACGATCTGGGGCATCGATCACGGACTGTGCTTCGCGTCGGAATTCAAACTGCGTACGGTGATCTGGGAGTTCGGTGGCGAGTCGATCCCGGAAACTGCAATCGCTCCCCTGCACCGGTTGGTCGAGAATGTGCCACTCGGCGTCGCAGCACTGCTCGACGACGACGAAGTCAACGCGATCCAGGAACGAGCCGAGTGGCTCTTGCAACAGGGCGAGTTCCCGATCGACGAGACCGGTCGCCGCTACCCCTGGCCGCTGGTCTGATCGGCTGGTTGGGTCAGGACAACTCACCGAACACATCGACCACGATGTGGGTCGACGACGAGTTGAACAGGCAGACCGTGCCCTTGGCCGAGAGCTCGGTGATCACCAGGTTCGGCAGCGTCTGACCGGCGGCGTAGTTGACGTTGGACACCAGAGGCCTTGCCACTTCGCACGGATAGACGGTGATGAACCCGGGCAGCAGCGGTCCGTCGACCGTGACATTGAGCACGACCGACGATGCGCCGCTCGGAATCCCGGCCCGGCCGGTGACCTGCAGTTCGATCCGCGATCCGTTGGTCATGATGCCTCCGCCACTGAAGTCGCCATCGACGGTCCTACCCCCGACGCGGGTGTCGAGAATCCGTCCGGGCGTCGTCAGCGGTTGGTAGCTCGCCAGCGGTAGTTCGCCAAAGGCATCGACGATCACGTTGGTGGCGGTCGACGCCGAAATGCACACCGATCCGTCAGGCCCGAGACCGGTGACGACCGCGTTGGCGATGGGAGAGTGAGCCGGGAAGTTGACGTTCGAGGTCGCCGGTGCGGGCGAATCGCACGGCCAGGTGGTGATGTAGCCGGGCAACGTCGCACCATCGGCCGTGACGTTGAGGACTGCGGCGCGAGCGTCGGCACTGACATCGCCGCGACCGGCCACCTGCAGCCGCAAAACCGTGCCGGGCTTGAGTGGTCCACCACCAGCGGCCAAGCCGTCGATGGTGGGAAGGTTTGGTCGGGTCTCGAGCAGCCGCGCCGGGCTCGCTGTTGGATCGAAGGCAGATTCGGACATCACGTTGAACACGTCGACCACCAGGTTCGCCGGTGCTTGGGTGTAGATGCAGACCGTGCCGGTGTCGCTGAGTCGGGTGATCACCGAGTTGGAGATGACCTGGCCGCTACGAACGTTGAGATTCGAGGTGGTCGGACGATTGCCGCACGGGTACACCGTGACGAACCCGTTGCCGGCGCCAATGACCGTGACATTGAGGGTCACCGCCGTCGCGTCAACGGGTACCGTGCCGCGGCCGGCGATCTTGAGTTCGATTTGACTCTGGGCCTTGAGTTGTCCGGTGCCGCGAAACTGTCCATCGATGGTCGACGTGCCGCTGCGCGTATCGAGGAAACGAGCCGGCAACGGCGTGGTCGGCGAGGTGATCGGGGCACCCGGCGTCGACCGCGGCGTCGGATCGGCGATCACCGGCGCCTTCCACGTCGTGTTTCCGGACCGCGCCGCCGCGATGCCGGCCCAGGTGATCGAGTCGTCGTAACCAGCAGCCCACAGGGCGACTCCGACCAAGTTCTTCTTCTGGGCCAGCAGCACGCGTTCGTAGATCGTGTCGGCGTCGGCGAACCAGCCGGTGCGGCTGACGTTGCAACGCACGAAGTTGCCATTGCTGTCCTTGCCCTCGAACGAGTCGACGTAGCTGAACGTGCGTTCGCGGGTGATCGAGTCCCACGACGGCCGCACACCCTTCGACAGCGCCCATGCGTTGGCACTCTCGGTCGTCAAGGTCTTCTTGGCCGGGTTCACACCCGCTGGGCAGGCGCCGTCGATCTTGGTGATCCAGTCGTTGCCGTAGGCGGCGATACCCATCACCAGTTTGCTCGCCGGCACGACGGCGAGCGCTGCATCCATGCTCGCCGACACCCAGTTGTACGGCCCGATCGGGCCGGCGCTCGACGTGCTGTACGAGTACGTCATCACTCGAACGCGGTCGACGTACTTGGCCATCTCCGGGTAGTTGTAGACCCAGTAGCCGCTGTTTGGGTCCCGGTTGCTGTTGTAGATCGGCGGCACCGCAACCGCGAGCGTCTTGCCCGCTGCGTCCAGCGCCGGACCGAGCTCGGCCATGAACGCACCCCACGCATCGAAGGTGGCCGGCCATGTCGTGCGGCCGTCGCTGAACGCGAACTTCTCGTAGTCGATGTCGATTCCGGCGAACTCTCCATTGACCGCGAACTGAACGAGCGCAGCGACGTGTGCGCCACGTGCGACCGGATCGGCGAGCACCGCGGCCATTGCCTTGGCCGGCATTCCGTCGACGATGGTCGCAACGAACGGCTTGCCGGAACTGATCGCCGCCGTCTTGTACGACTGCAGTTCGGTCGTGTTGATGTCGGCGTTGCGGACGACGGTGGAAGCGCCGGTCGCAGTCCAGAAGAACGGAGTCAATTCGCCCATCTGGGAGCTGTTGGCGTTGAACGAAGCGAGTGCGTCGTTGAATTCCCAGTACGGCGACCAGGCCATCACATCGACAACGGTGTCCGCTGCGACCGGCCCCGGTGAGGGCGTCGCCACCACCGTGGTGATGGCCGAGGTCGCTCCCGCGATCAATCCGAAGACGACCAGCAGCGCCGCTCGACGCACTGGCCGGTTCCTGATTCGCAGCGCGCGAAGGCGGCTCCCGAGTTCTGCCATGACGACACCGTAGACGCCGAGCGTCGCTTCCCAACCGCGGCCGGCGGTTCCGGCCGGGTCAGGATCTCGAAGAGATCAGCGAGCTTGCAGTGCTTCGATCAATTTCGGAAGCACCTTGTGGACGTCGCCGACGATGCCGAGGTCGGCGATGCCGAAGATCGGGGCCTCCTTGTCCTTGTTGATCGCGATGATGTTCTTGGCGCCCTTCATCCCCACCATGTGCTGGGTGGCGCCGCTGATACCGACTGCGATGTACACGGTGGGCTTGACGACCTTGCCGGTCTGGCCGACCTGGTAGCTGTACGGCACCCAACCAGCGTCGACGATCGCACGGGACGCACCGGGCGCTCCCTTGAGCAGCTTGGCGAGCTGCTCGACCATCTCGTACTTGGCGGCTTCGCCGAGGCCACGGCCACCAGAGACCACGATCGCGGCCTCGTCGAGCTTGGGGCCGCTGGACTCCTCGACATGCACTGCGGTGACCTGAGCGGCACCGGTGGCACCGAGCTCGCCGATCGGGGCCGATACGACCTCGGGGGCGCCGCCACCAGAGGACTCGGCTGCGAAGCTCTTCGGACGGAACGTCGCAAGGTACGGGCCGCTGCCGGTGAAGGTGGTGGTGACCAGCGTGTTGCCACCGAAGATGGGCGTCGTGACCGCGACGGTGTCGCCTTCGACGGTGATGCCGACGTTGTTGGTGAGCACGGTCTTGTCGAGCTTGACCGACAGCCGGGCGACGATGTCGCGACCCTCGGTGGTCTGCGGGAACAGGATCAGGCTCGGCGAGTCGCCACCGTCGATGACGGCCTTCATCGCGGCCGAGACGGCGACGCCGGGCAGCTTGCCGGCGAGGTCGCCGGTTGCGTACACCTTCGTTGCGCCGTGGTCGCCGAGAGCCGCAACGACATCGGCTGCGTCTCCACCGACGAATGCGGTGACCGTGCCGCCGAGGCTGCGAGCCTTGGTCAGCAGTTCGAGCGTGCCCGACGTGGGTGCGCCATTGGCGGTTTGTGCAAAAACCCAGATGTTGCTCATGATGGTCCTCAGATCACTTTCAGGTTTTCGAGATACGACACGATCTTGGCGAAGCCTTCGCCGTCGTCTTCGACAATGGTGCCGGCGGCGCGAGCCTCGGCCTGGGTGACGTTGGTGATGGTCTGGCCGGCGCCGTCCCATCCAACCGGGGTGACACCGAGATCGGCTGCGGTGACCGTGTCGACCGGCTTGCTCTTGGCCGCCATGATGCCCTTGAACGACGGGTAGCGGGGCTCGACGACACCGGCGGTGACGCTGACCAGGGCGGGCAACGGGCAGGTGACCTCGTCGTAGCCATCTTCGGTTTGACGCTGGGCCTCGAGCTTGCCGTCGGCAATCGCAAGATGCTTGGCGAACGTGACCGACGGCAGGCCGAGCACTTGCGCGATCTGCTCCGGGACGGTGCCGGTGTAGCCGTCGCTGGATTCGGTGGCGGCGATGACCAGGTCGAACGCCCCGGCCCGCTGGATTGCAGCGGCCAACACTTTGGCGGTGGTCAGTGCATCAGAACCCTGCAGCGACGGGTCGCTGACGAGCACACCCTTGGCTGCGCCCATCGCGAGTGCTGTGCGCAGACCTGACACTTCGCCGTTGGGGGCCATCGACACGAGGGTCACCTCGCCGCCACCGGCCTTGTCGACCAACTGCAACGCCATTTCGACGCCATAACTGTCGGATTCGTCGAGGATGAGCTTGCCAGCGCGCTTCAGGGTGTTGGTGGAGGGATCCAGCGCGCCCGGCGCGGCCGGATCCGGGATCTGCTTGACGCACACGATTACGTTCATAAGGGTTCATTGTTACCGATGGGTCAACTTCTTGCCAACTGACATGGGCAAATGCGGCTCGGGTGTGACATCAAACTGCTCCGGTTCTTCGCTGCTACCGTCATGCCCTTGCGAATCCGACTCGTCGTCAACGCCTTCGCGTCGTCCGTCACGGCGCGCAACACGGTGATCGTGCACCAGGTGCTGTCCCGCGGCAACGAGGTCGAAGTCGTCGAGACGAATCGCCGCGGCCACGCCACTCGGTTCAGCCAGGACGCCGCCCGCCAAGGGGTCGACGTCGTCATCGGCTACGGCGGCGATGGCACGCTCAACGAGGTTGCCACCGGAGTGGCCGGCACCGAAACTGCGCTCGGCGTCCTGCCCGGCGGCAGTACCAACGTGTTCGCCCGCACGCTCGGGATGCCCAATGATCCGGTCAAAGCCGTGCAGCAACTGGCCGACGGCATCAACAACCGCCACATCGAGCCGATCGGCCTGGGCCGGGTCAACGGCCGCTACTTCTGCTTCCACACCGGCGTCGGCTACGACGCCGCGGTGGTCAAAGAGGTCGAGAAGCACGGTTCGCTCAAACGCTGGGCCGGCCATCCACTGTTCATCTATGCCGGAATGCGGACGATGGCCCGATACGACCGAACCAGCCCGCACTTCGCGGTCGACTTCGCCAATGGCGACCGGGTTGCGGACGGCTACTTCACCGTTGTGCTCAACACCAATCCGTATACCTACCTCGGCAATCGTCCGCTCGATCTGTCTCCCGCCGCCAACCTCGAGCGGGGCTTGGTGGTCATCACATTCAAGACGCTCAAGGTGATGGCCGTGCTCAAGTCGCTCGGTGGCGCACTGCGCGGTGGTGGCGTCAAGGCGTCGGACACCCTCGACGTGCACGAGGACATCGAAGCGTTCAGGATCAGCCACCACGAGCCGTTTCCGTACCAACTCGACGGCGACTATCTCGGCGAGATCGACGAACTCAACTTCAAACACGTCCCCGACGCGATCCGCCTGGTCCGCCCCAACATCGACATCGTCGTTCGCTGACTCAGTCGTTCGTTGATTTCATCCGGCAATTCAGCGGAGGTTCCAGATCCTCGCCGTGCCGTCGTTGCTGGCGGTGATCAAGCGATCGCCGTTCGGACTGAAAGCAATCGAGTTGATCGCTCCGATGTGACCGGACAGGGTGACGATCTGGTCGCCTGATTTGACGTCCCAGATCGTCACCGCGCTGTTCTGCATCGCAACGGCGATCGACGAGTCATCCGGGCTGAATGCAAAGCCGCCGACCGCTTCGGAGGTGACGGTACGGATCCGATTGCCGGTCTCGGCATCCCACAACACGATCTTCGATGTGAAGTAGTCGTTGCCATACGACGTGGTCGCCAGCACCGAGCCATCGTGATCGAACGCAAGAGCAACATGGTCCGACGACGGGTCGTCGAGCGTGGTGATCAACCTGCCGGTGTTGCTGTCCCAGACAGAGGTCAGCGAATCGAGTGACTCGTCGTCGGTGTATTCCGATGTCACCCGAGCGATGCGATTGCCGTCCTCGCTGAACTGCGCTGCATCGGCGTAATACACAAATTCCTGAACCTGGGCGAGGGTCGACAGCACCGAACCATTCCCTACATCGACGATCTGGGTGGTGGTGCTGCCCTCGTCATCGGCGTCGGACACGACGGTGAGTTCTCCGTCAGCGCTGATCGCCTCGGGATAGCCACCATTGTCGACAACGTCGATCACATCACCGTTGGACGCGTTCCAGCGGGTGACCATGCCGTTGTCGTCGAGGTACGAATCGACCGCAAACGTGATCGCGACGACTGCTTCGTCGCGGCTGGTCAGCACTGCCGACGTCAGCTCGTCAGCAGCATCGATCGTCGACTCCTTCTTGCCGGATTCGACATCGAACAACACCCCGTCACCATCGATGACCGCCAGGATTCGACTGTTGGTACTGTCGAACTGGGCCGAAGCGACATAGTCGCCGCCCTTGCCGAACGTCTGCAATTGTTCGCCGGAGCGGGAGTCCCACGCAATCAGGCGCCCATCGCTGCCGGCGGTGAGCACCATCGAACCATCGGGGCTGAACCGGGCCGAGTGCACGGGGTCGACATGTCCGCGTAATTCGATGTACGCATCGGTCCGCACGGCGGTTGCCGACGACTGGTCGTCGTTGTCGTCGGTGATGGCTTGGACCGCCAACGTGGCGACACAACCGAGCGCGCCCGAAGCGAGCACCAACATCAACGCCCACCAACGCGAGCGACGCGGCCGCGCTGGGTCGATGGAACCATCGCTGCCTGGCGACCAATCGGATCCGGACGACGCACCCGGCACACCGGGCAAACGACCTTGCGGCGGAGCGGTCGGCGACCATGGTGGCGCCGGTGCCCAGACGGGCTCGTCTGCCCGGCGTTCCCACCAACCAGTGTCGCCTGAATCGGTCACAACGACGTAGCGCTCTCGGCGATCACCGCGATCGCAACGTCGGGCACGTTGGTGCAGATGCCGTCGATCCCCCACTTGATCAGTTCTCGCATCCGATCCGGGTCGTCGCAGGTCCAGGTGTTGACCTCGATCCCGGCTGCGTGACATGCATCGATGACGTGCTGGCCGAGCATCTTGTACCAGGGGTGCAGGATGCGATGTCCGTGGCTCTCGAGGATCGCGACGACATCGTCGGGCACGATCGATGTCAACCAGGCTGTCCGGATGCCGGGGGCGATGGCCCGGCAGCGGTCCATCGTCTCGATCCGGAACGACGACATCAGCCACCTGTGCGGCTCTCCGCGACGCTCGAGCAGAGCCATCGTCTGGTCCGCGACCCAATCCTGGGGATCGAAGTCGGGTTCCTCCGGATCGTTCTTGACCTCCAGATTGACGAACATTCCGACGCATGCATCGAGCGCATTGGTCAGTGTTGGAACATGCTCCGGCAAGTCGATGGCATCGATGGAACAGATGATCCGACCGTCGGCCAGACGGACGTCATGATGGACGACCAACACACCGTCGGCGGTGCGGCGAACGTCCAGCTCAACCCCATCAGCACCCATCTCAGCGGCGGTTGTGAACGCCGCCAGGGTGTTCTCCCGTTCCGCCTTCGACGCCCCTCGATGGGCCACTACCTGCACAGCCATTCCTGCTCCTCTTGTCACCTCTGAGGCCGTCCGAGCGGCTCCGCCCATCTGTTTCAGCGATGGGTCACATCAAATATTCACATTCCCGAAACCAAGCCCTTGTCAATGCGGCTGCGCCAACGTACCGTACCCACGTGAGTTGAAACGCCACCCGCGGGGTGATCGCGAACCGACTGACGAACCCACACACCTCTTCCCCCACAGGAGTCAGAACGTGTCGATTCTTGCGTCAAGCCTCACGCTTGCTCACGCTGACTACTCATGGCGTCACGAGTCCCTCTGTCGGGACACCGACCCGGATCTGTTCTTCCCGATCGGCACCACCGGGCACGCACTGACCCAGATTGCTCGGGCCAAAGAGGTGTGCGGCGAATGTCCGGTCAACGTGGCCTGTCTCGAGTTTGCGCTTGAAACCAACCAGGACTCCGGTATTTGGGGTGGCACATCCGAAGAAGAGCGCCGGGTGCTCCGACGGGCTCAGGTCGCCCGCAACAAGGCCGGCATCGCCAGCTGATCCGAATCGCAGTCGAACGCGAAACGACCCGGCCCTGTGGGCCGGGTCGTTCGACGTTCGGTCGTGATTCGGATCAGCTGGCGATGCCCGCCTTGTTGCGGGCGACCTGAGCGCGCCGG
>JBDSDH010000161.1:0-7016 GCA_039920665.1 Ilumatobacteraceae bacterium | reverse complement strand
CGAACAGATGCCCGACGACGTCGATCCTGCGTCTCCGTCGCCGGGCACCCGAGTCGTCCTCGATTCCGACGAAGCCACCAACCCCGATCTGATGGTCGTTCTCGTGTCCCATGACGCCTTCGATTGGAACTCGATCGACACGTTGACGACTCACGTGTTCGACGCGACACGCCGTATCAGTGGCGACCTCGTCCAACATCTCTGACAACGGGACTCTCGGTGCCGGTGATGTCGCGTGACCGTTCCGGCAGGTAGCGTCGTCAATCGTGCAGGTGATCACCGATCTCACTGAGTCCCCGTGGCCCGGAGAACGCGCAGTGGTCACCATTGGCGCCTACGACGGCGTGCACCGCGGCCACCGTGCTGTGATCGACGAGGTCAAACAACTCGCTGCCGCCGAAGGCTGCCGCTCGGCTGTGATCACCTTCGATCGTCACCCGGCGAGCATCGTGCGCCCCGAATCGGCACCGAACCTGCTGACCGATCTCGACCAGAAGCTCGAGTTGTTGGCCGACACCGGTGTCGATGCAACGGTGCTCGTCCGCTTCGACGAGCAGCAGTCCTTCGAGACGGCCACCGACTTCGTCGAACGTGTCCTGGTCGGATGTCTGCGCACCCGCACCGTTGTCGTTGGCGAGGACTTCCATTTCGGCCGGCAGCGATCGGGCAATGTGGCGCTCCTGCGCGAACTCGGTGCGGTCCATGACTTCGCCGTCGATGGCCGCGATCTCGTCCAACGGGCCGACGGCGTCGAGGAACCAATCAGCTCGACGGCGATTCGACGTGCCTTGGCCGGCGGCCAGGTCGAGCTCGCAGCGGAGATGCTCGGTCGTCCCTACGAGACACGAGGCCCCGTGGTCAAAGGCGATCAGCGAGGTCGGCTGCTCGGGTTCCCGACGGCAAATGTCGAGGTGCCCAACAAGGTCTGTATGCCGGCTGACGGTGTGTACGCCGGTTGGTACTTGCGTCCGGACGGCATCAGCCATCCATGCGCGATCAACCTCGGCCGCCGACCCACGTTCTACGAGCACGCCGACCACTCGTTGCTCGAGGCCCACCTGATCGACTTCGACAGCGATCTCTATGCGGAACGGGCGCGAGTGCAGTTCACCCATTTCTTGCGCAGCGAGCGAAAGTTCGATGGCATCGAAGCGCTGATCGCGCAACTCAAGACCGACGTCGATCACGCCCGCGAATTTCTCGGCTGACGGTCCTGCGACGGACGGTCTCAGCGGCCGAGGGTCACCAACAGAGCGAGGCCACAGAGCACGATGCCGCTCGCTGCCAGTCGACGGCGTGAGTCGCCTTCGCCGAGGAACTTCCATCCGATCAGCGCCGCAAGCACCACGCTCGACTCACGCAATGCAGCGACGTAGCCGACCGATGCGTAGCGCACCGCGATCAGGACGAGCGAGTAGGTGATGAGCGAGGCGATGCCGGCCAGCAAGAACTTGCGCCAATCGATCCGAATCGCTGCCCGCAAGTCAGCGGTTCGACGAGTGGCCAATCCGTAGAGGGTCAGCGACGTCATGGTCATCGTTGCAGTTGCGAGGCCGTAGCCGATCTTGTGTTCCCACCCATCACCTGCGACATCGGTGACGCGAGAACCCTTGCTGTCGAGCAACGTGTACGCGCAGATCGAGGCTGCGACGCCCGTTGCCGTCAGCACAGCGGGGCCTCGGGCCCGCCCGGCAAGGATCGCGAGGCCCACAGCGATGACGACGATCGCAAGGATCGTCCACGGTTTGGCGTGATCGCCGAGCAAGACGATGCCGCCGATGGCCGCCAGGAACGCACCGCCGCCGCGCGCAATCGGATACACCTGGGAGAAGTCGCCGTGACCGTACGCTCGCCCGAGCAACAAGATGTAGGGAAGATGCACGCACCCCGAGACGGCTGCCCAGATCCACCCGTTGGCGGGCATCCCGCCGATTGCCACCAACGTGACGAGCGCGATGAGACCGCCGAAGCCGAACTGGGCCCACAGCGCGATGAACCGATCGTGCGTCGTCTGCTTGACCGCCAGGTTCCAACCGGCGTGCAGCACGGCCGCCGTCAGCGCGAGCAAAGTGGCGGTGAGCACGGCCTCCGAGGCTACGTCGCTGGCGCCGCCGGCAACGACTTCGTCTCATCAGCGGTCTGAGATCCTGAAAACCGATGGCTGGACTGGCGCCTTCGGGATTCCTCTCGAATCGGGCTTTGTCCATCGGCGACCGAACAGCAAGATCACCGGAAGCGTGAACAACAACGGCAGGATGAACGAGATCGGACGCGACAGCCACCACCACCCGGTCGACTTGGTGGCTTCGTTCTCCCCACCGGCGATCGCGTACGTAACGGCTCGGCTGAGCGCCATGCCAGTGGTGTGGAACAGGAACAGCGGCATCGAGAACCGGTTGATCACCTCGTTGACCCGTGACCAACCGGGTCTCGGCAGGCGAGTCTGCATCCACGGCCGGATCACTTCGGCGACACCGGCCTGGAACAGCACGAGCGCCACGATGCACAGCGTCGGAGGAGCCATGTTGCTGCGTTCGCCAGGTACTCCGACCATCGACCCGGGATAGAGCCGCGATCCAACGAGACCGGCCAGCCCGAACAGGCCGGCCCAGAGCAGCGCCCAATCGGCACGTCGGGACGCGGCGACCAATCGGTCGTAGAAGAAGCCGAGCTGGAAACACAGACCCCACACGAAGATCATGTTGACCAGCCCGAGCGAGTCGTAGCCGTACCTGAACCTCAGGATGTCGACGGCCCCGGCAAGACCGGCCATCCACACCAAGACGATCACATCGAATCGGCGATGCAGCCACAGGAACGCCGGCAAGAAAAGGATCAGGACCAGGTACACAGCCAGAAACCACAATGGGCTGACGACGAGAATGACCGCTTTGCCGATCCAGTGGAGGTCGAACACGATGCCGAGCACGATCCCGGCAATGATCCACACGCCGAGCAGCGCGAGCGCCGGGACGGCCAGTGATCTGACGCGACGCCAGACGAAGTGCCAGATGTTCTCGCCCCGGCTCGACGCTTTCTCCCACGCTCGCAGGTGGCTGAATCCGCCGACGTAGAAGAACAGTGGCATGACCTGCAGCAGCCAGGTCGCGAAGAACAGCCCGCGAGTGAAGCCGATCGGATTGGTTGCGTGTGGCCCGTCGGCTTTCCAGATGATGATCGTGAACACCCAGTGCCAGGCAACGACGACGAGCAGACTGAAGGCACGCATGAAGTCGATGTAGTGGTCTCGTCCGTCGGCAATCGGTGTGTCGGAAATCGGTGTGTTGGTGTGGGTACCCTCGCTCACTGTGGACGAGCGTATTGCGACCGACGAGCCCGTGCGTGGAACAACGCTCGGTGCCGGCGCCACCACTGCGCTGGTGATCGGAATCCTCGCGATCGCGAATGTGATGTCGAACCGGGTCCTGCCATCGCAGGTGTATGTGCCGTGGAACGCCGGAGTCGCGATCGGCATCACCCTGATCGCCCGCCGCATCGTCAGCGATGACCAACTCGGGCTGGGGGAGTGGCGGCGAGGATTCCGGTTCGGGATGGTGCTCGTGGTCGTCACCACTGCGATCTTGCTGATGGGTCTGGCGATGCCGGCGGTGAACAAACTGTTCGAGGACAAGCGGGTGAGCACCGGTGTCGCGACCGTGCTGTACCAGGCCGTCGTGCGGATCCCGCTGGGAACGGTGCTGCTCGAGGAACTTGCCTTTCGCTCCGTACTGCCGGGCTTGGTCGCCCGGCGACACGGCGTGATGCGCGGCGCGATCGTGGCCTCGGTGTTGTTCGGGTTGTGGCACGTACTGCCCGCGCTCAACATCAACAACGTCAACCCGGTCGCTCGCGATGTGTTCGGCTCCGGGCTGGGCGGCAAAGCAGCAGCAGTGGCCTTCGCTGTCGTCGGCACGATGCTCGCCGGTTTGTGGTTGTGTTTGATCCGGTACCGCGCCCGCAGCGTTCTGGCTCCGATGATGGCCCACATCGCGACCAACTCGATCGGGTTCACGATTGCTTGGTTCGTCGAACGGACGTGACGCGATCGGTCTGGTCGGTCTGCGTAGTCTGAGACCGATATGGATCGCCCGATTGGCATGTTCGATTCCGGCTTCGGAGGCCTCACCGTCGCTCGGGCCTTGATCGACCTCCTGCCGAACGAGGACATCGTCTACATCGGCGACACCGGCCGCTATCCCTACGGATCCAAGCCGCAGTCCGAGGTCCGCGAATTCGCCCGCCAGTTGGCCTGGAGCCTGGTCAAGGATTTCAATGCCAAGGCCATCATCGTGGCCTGCAACACAGCGGCTGCTGCCGGCCTCGACGAATTGGCCGCCGAGTTGCCGGTGCCGGTGATCAGTGTGATCGAACCCGGAGCCAAGGCCTTGGTGTCGGCCACCCGCAGCGGACGGGTGGGAGTGATCGGTACAGTCGGCACCGTCGTGTCAGGGGCCTACGACCGAGCTGTCACGGCGACGCGAGTGCCGGTCGTGCTCACCACGGCTGCGTGCCCAGGTTTCGTCGAATTCGTCGAACGGGGCCAGACGAGCGGCGACGAGATCGCAATTTTGGCCGATCGCCTGCTGGCCCCTGTCAAGGCCGCCAGCGTCGACACGTTGCTGCTCGGTTGCACCCACTATCCGTATCTGGCCCGGGTGATCGGGCAGTCGATGGGCCCGTCGGTGACGCTCGTGAGCAGTGCCGACGAGACAGCGTTCGCTGCTCGTGACCAGCTCGGTGCGATGGGCCTGTTGCGTGCCGATGGCCGAATCGAGGCCGAGCACCAGTTCCTCTCCAGCGGAGACATCGGCTGGTTCGCCGATCTCGGTCGACGCCTGTTCGGGCCCGAACTCGCGCAGGCCGAGGCGTGGATTCCACCGTCGGGCGTTTCCGGCCCAGCGGCTCACGCGCCGACCGCCGGGTAGCCTCTGGTGCCCGACATGCCGGGCCCCTCAGCACCTGGAGCCCCGATGTCTCGCCCCGATGGCCGTGAACCGAACCAACTGCGCCCGATCAGTTTCGAGCGCGACTACACCGACATGGCCGCCGGCAGCGTGCTCGTCAGCTTCGGTCGCACCAAGGTGTTGTGCACCGCCAGCATCGACGAAGATGTCCCGCGTTGGATGAAGGGCAAGGGCAAGGGTTGGGTCACCGCGGAGTACTCGATGTTGCCCGGTTCCTCGCCTGACCGTGTCGACCGTGAGGCAGCCAAGGGCAAGCAGAGTGGCCGCACCGTGGAGATCCAGCGCTTGATCGGTCGCTCCTTGCGGGCGGCCTGCGACATGCGGTTGCTCGGCGAGCGTCAGGTCGTCGTCGACTGCGACGTCCTCCAGGCCGATGGTGGAACCCGCACGGCGAGCATCTGCGGCGGATATCTCGCCCTCCATGACGCACTGACCCGCGTGGTCCAGAACGGGGCGATCAGCGCTCAGCCGCTGCACTCGTACTGTGCCGCGATCAGCGTCGGCATCGTCGACGGCAACCCCGTGCTCGACCTCCCATACGTTGAGGACAGCCGGGCCGAGGTCGACATGAACGTGGTCATGTTGCGGCGTTTGGCGGGCCAGTCCGAGGCCCAGTTCGTCGAGGTGCAGGGCACTGCCGAGGGGTCACCGTTCAGTCGCACCGAACTCGATCAACTGCTGGCGCTCGCCGAAGGCGGCCTGGCCGAGATCATGGCGCTGCAAGCGGAGATGATCGCAACCCCGCCCGAATTTCGCAAGCTCGGCCGCTGATCGGCCGGCGATGGACACGTTCGTCTGCGCATCCGCCAACCCTGGCAAGGTTGCCGAGATCGCATCCCTGCTCGATGGTCTGGTCGAGTTGCTCCCACGCCCGGCAGACGTCCCCGATGTCGTCGAGGATGCCGACACACTCCTCGGCAACGCTCGTTTGAAGGCCGCTGCATTGTCTGCTGCCACCGGCTTGCCGGCGATCAGCGATGACACCGGGCTCGAGGTCGATGCGCTCGACGGTGAACCGGGGGTGTGGACAGCCCGGTTTGCGGGCGAGGGAAGTACCGACGCGGAGAACCGGGCCAAGATGCTGCGCGTCCTCGACGGTGTCGCACCGGCCGAGCGAACTGCCCGGTTCCGGACGGTCGCGATGGTGGTCTGGCCGGACGGCGACGAGCTCGCAGTCGAGGGTGTGTGCGAAGGCCGGATCGCCGAGGCCGAGCAGGGAGATCGGGGATTCGGCTACGACCGGTTGTTCATGCCGACCGATCACGGCAACCTGACGTTCGCTCAGATGTCCGAGGCGGCCAAGAACGAGATCTCCCACCGTGGCCGAGCCATTCGGGCGCTCGTCGCGGCACTGCATCAGCGCAGGCAGTGACCGGCGACTCCGTGGAAATCGGGCCTCTCACCATTACCCTTGGACCACTGATGGAGCATCTCCGGCAAGCAGCAGACTCGTGAGGTATACCGCGTGAAGTTCAAAAAGGGCGACACCGTCATCTATCCCCAGCACGGCGCTTGCCTGGTGCAGGGCACCAAAAAGGTGGTGGCGTTCGGCGAGACCACGGAATACCTGATCTTGCGGACCATCATCAACGAGATGACGCTGTCGGTCCCTGTTGCCCGCGCTTCCGACGTCGGCGTCCGTCCGCCGGTGTCGCCCGACGAACTCGAAGACTTGGTGTCGGTGCTGTCCAAGGCAGATCCCCGGGTGCCGTCCAACTGGAGCCGCCGGTTCAAGAACCACCAGGAGAAGTTGAAGAGCGGCGACGTCTACCAAGTCGCCGAGGTCGTCCGCAACCTCGCCGCCCGCAACCGCGATGCGTCGCTGTCGGCCGCCGAGCGCACGATGTACGAGCGGGCTCGAATCAACTTGATCAGTGAGATCGCGCCTGCGCTGAAGGTCAGTGCCGAAGACGCCGAGAAGTATCTCGACGAGGCGCTCGCCAAGGGCGTGCTCAAGCCAGCCAAGGAAGTCAAGAAGAAGGCCTGATCGGCGCCGGGTTGTTTGCACGGCGTCAGATCGTTGGTGCTGTGCCTAGTCCGACGCCGGATCGG
>JBDSDH010000160.1:0-2747 GCA_039920665.1 Ilumatobacteraceae bacterium | reverse complement strand
TCGACCGGCGAGCCCGTTCTCGATTGGAGCAGGCTCTGGTGGGGCAGGCTGATCCCGATCTGTAGGTATGCCGCACGAACGAGGCCGGAGCAGTCGTAGGAATCGGGGCCAGCTTTGTTGAACTCGTACGGCTTACCGAGTTGCGCGGTGAGGAACGAGACCACCGCGTCGATGGATGTTGGTTCGACCAATCCGGCCGTCGGCGCCGCTATCGGTGTCGAAGAACCAACTGACGGCGTCATCGATGCCAGAATTAGTGGCTCAATTGGTGGCGCCATCGGAAGTGTGCGTGGCGGCAGTACCAGCTGCCGACCCGGGACGATGACGCTGCTCGCAATCATGTCGTTCGCAGCAAGAAGTGCCTTGAGTGTGACGCCGTTCTTGTCGGCGATATCGATGAGGTAGTCGCCGGGCCGGACGACGTAGGTCGGGACGGGAACCGGAAGAGCGACGGGTGGTGCCGCTTGAGCGTTACTGGTTGCTGCCGGCACCGTGCCGCCGCTGGGAACTCTGATTGGGTTGCCGGGGATGATCAGGCTCTCGACGGTCATGTTGTTGAGCGTCAGCAGGTCTGACAGTTTCACGCCGAGCCCGACGGCGATACCTGCGAGGTAGTCCCCGGACTTCACCACATAGACCAGATCTGTTGGAGCGCTCGGTGGGGAGGGCACCGATGCCGAGCCGTGAGCGGATGCGCTTGGCGATCCGACCGACGTGGCAAGAGCGGCTGCGGCCAGACCGACGGCCGCCTTGCACAACGTTGTGCGAGACGACCGCCGGGCTTGCTTGTATCCCGATGGATCCGGGCGTCGCAGACTGATGAGTCGTTTCATGTGGTCTCTTTCGGCACGCAACGCGGTCGACTTGACCACTTCTTGACTCATGATCTCGATCAGCCGAGGTTGGCTGTCATCTCATCGATCTCGGTTTGTTGAGCGACAATGATCTGGTCGGCCAGAGCCAGGGCCTCTGGGTTGGATCCGTTGGCCTTCTCGGCCTGGGCCATCGCGATCGCTCCGTCGTGGTGTTTGATCATCATTTCTTGCCAGATCTTGTCGAAACCAACACCCATTGCGGAGGACAGCATGTCCATGTCGTCGGCACTCATCATTCCTTCCATCGACGACATGTCGTGGGTGGAATCTGCGGTCATCTGGATCGGCTGACCCCATGCAGTGAGCCACCCGGTCATCAACTGAATCTCGGGATCCTGCTCACCCTTGATCCGGGTTGCGAGTTCCTTCACGACATCACTTGCGCCAACGGTCGGATCGAGCGCGATATCGGCCATCTCGATGGCTTGTTCGTGGTGGGGGATCATGCCCTGAGCGAACTCGGCATCGGCGTCGTTGAACGCAGCACCAGTTGCCGCACCGGTTGTGGCCGCCTCGCTGGCAGTGGTTCCTGACGTCGAGCTGCCCGACTTCTCGTCGCTACCGCATGCGGTGAAACCGAACGCTGCGATGCTGGCGAGTGCGATGATATTTCTGAGCTTCATTCTGGATGGCCTTCCGGTCGAGAGATTAACTACTACACAGTGTAGTGGGTTTGGTGATGGAAGCCGTCGTCGCTTCGGTCACGTCTGTGGCCAGATACCGAGTGCGGAGGCTGTTTGACGGCCGACGATTCCGTCGACGGCCAAGCCCCGCTGCTGCTGAAGCGTTCGGACCGCATCATCGGTCGCCTGATCGAACTGGCCGGTCAACGCGCCCGAGTAGACGCCTTGGGAGATGAGTGCCGATTGCAGGCAGACGACACTCTGGCCACTCGAACCGGCTGCCATCGGCGTCGGCTCGATGACACACTCGACTGCCGCGACGGCGATCGGTGCGATTGACGAAGTCGACGTTGCGGCGTCGATGGGCGCAATCGGCGAATTGGGGGTAGTCGTGGTGCCTGCACCGGCGTCGGCGAGGGTGGATGAGGCAGCCGCGACGTTCCCATCCTGTTGGGCGACAGCAGGGGGCGAGACCACCATTGCGGCGGTGATGCCGATCACGGCCAATCCAACGACGAGTTCGGTGCCCATTGCCCGTCGTAAGATTCCCGTGACTCGGGACGTCGCCGTGGTCGTGTCCTGGAACCGGCGGCCGACCCGCTTCCGATTGATGTCGGCGACCTTGAGCATGACGCCCAAGAAGATCAGCTTGGCAACGAGATAGATGCCGTGGTCTGCTGCGAACAGTTGCGTCGGGCTGCCGACAAGCCGGATCGCCTGAATGACTCCAGTCCCGACGATCACGCCGACGCTGATCGCAGCAAGTTTCCCGAACCGCTGGACGACGTCGACCAGCTCATCTCGCCCGGCAGTTTTCGTGGCGACGAGGCCGACGATCGCGAGACCGCCGATCCACGCCGCCGCTCCTGCGTGATGGGCGATGTCGAGCGGCATGCCGATCAGCGACCACCGCATCGATTGGGAATGACCTGCATACGCCCAAGTGCCGAGCAGGACCAGGACGAGGACACCGGATGCGTTCCAGCGGATGTCGTCGAGTCCGCGACGGGGGGCGAACATGACCCAGGCGAGTACGAGAAGAAGAACGATCCGAACGAGGAGGGCGATCCCGGCGTCGGTCTCGAGTGCCGCCGACAGCGAACCGGTCGAGCTCCACGGCGCTCGACCGCTGATGTCAGACGCGACAACCAGGAGCTGTGCCAGACCGGCTGCGAATGCGGTACCGATCGAGATTGCGACCGCTTGCTGGATGACCCGCTGATTCCACGCGCCCGTCCAGACGAAGAAC
>JBDSDH010000159.1:0-8271 GCA_039920665.1 Ilumatobacteraceae bacterium | reverse complement strand
TGCGCCAGCGGATCGACCGGTTGGAGTCCGAAGCGGTCCGGCTGAAGGGCGAGTGCGAGCTGTCGCAGTCCACCGAGGAGCCGCTGGTCGCCGAGGTCGAAGTGGCTGAGAGTCGACGGCTCACGGCTGAAGCAGCCGTCGATGCCATCGGCGCAACCCGTCAGGTCGCCGCCGAGGAGCTGTCTCGCTGGCGAGCTCGCGCCGATGCCTTGCAGCTTGCCCTCGACAGCGCCCGGGCTCGGGCCGGCGCCGAGAAGCTGGCATCGCTCGACGGCGTTGTCGGCACCATGCTCGAACTGGTCGAGATCGATGCCGGTTGGGAAGCGGCAGTCGAGGCAGCGATGGGCGAAGCGCTGCTGGCTGTCGTCGTTCGCGACCCGGACGCGGCTCGCAGTGCGCTGGAGTCGCTGCGCTCGTCCAAGACGGCCGGCGGCGTCATTGCGCTCGGCATCGCCTCGGCCGGCACCACGACGCCCGTCGGTATCGGCGAACCGGTTCGCGATCACGTCCGCGCTCACGCCCACGGCCATGAACAGCAGATCGAAACGCTGCTCGACACGCTCGTCGGTGGTGCAGTCCGCGTCGCCGATTGGTCGGTCGCCGTCGATGGTGCGATCACCAATCCTGGAGCCACCATCGTCACCGACGAGGGTGACCGATTCGGTCGTACCGGATGGCGCCTCGGAGCGTCGGGCGGGGGAGCAACAGCAGCTGCGCTCGAAGAAGCCGTCGAACGGGCCACCACGGCCGCGGCCGAGCTGCAACACAGCGATGATGCGCTCCGGGCGGCGAAGGCCGAGTTCCAATCCGCCCGCCAGTCCGAGACCGATCTCACTCGCCGCCTCGATGCCAACGATGCCCGCTTCACAGCAGCGTCGGAAGCCCTCGCCCGGGTGCAGGGTGATCGTCGCGAGGCCGGCACCGAGATCGAGACCGTCGAGCGGTCGGTCAACGAAGCCGGCGAACGTCTCGACCGAGAGCGCAGCCGGATCGCCGAACTCGAGGCGCTTGTTCCGGCGCTCGAAGCCGACGAGCAGGCCGAGGCCGCAGCAGCCCGCGCTCGCGGCGAAGCACGCGCTCGCATCGAAGCGCGCAGCGCGCTGTTGGCGTCACGTCGCAAAGACCTCGAAGTTCGGAACGCAGGTCTGCACGAGCGTCAACAGTTCCTCGAGCGGCGGATCGAAGAAACCGAGCGACGTCTGCAGACAGATGCCATCGCTCGCGCCGAGGCCGCCGAGCGGCGGGTCCAGATCGAGCGCAGCCTCGCTGCCGCAGGCCGACTCAGCGATCTCGTCGATCGGCATCGCCACGTGATCGAAGGCCGTCTCGCCGAACTCCATGATCAGCGCCGTCGCCAGAGCGAAGCAGTCCGAGCCCTGGTGACCCGACTCGACGAGACCCGTCGTGCTCGCAGCGCGACCGAGAAGCAACTCGATGACACCCGTGAGCGTGCTCGCCGAGTCGAGGTCGAAGAAGCCGAAGCCCGCATGCGACTCGAAGCCGCAGTCGAAACGTTGCGTCGCGATCTCGAGTTGGAGCCCGAGGATGCCGAAGGCGCCGAGATGCCGCCGCTGCCCGACGGCGTGACCGCCGCCTCGCGGATGCGTGATCTCGAACGCGAACTCCGGCTGCTCGGACCGATCAACCCGCTCGCACTCGAGGAGTTCAACGAACTCCAAGAGCGCCACCGGTTCCTCGAGGAGCAACTCGAAGACGTCCGTAACACGCGCCGCGAACTGTCTCGTGTCATCAAGGCCGTCGATGCCGAGATCCAGTCCGTGTTCGCTGCAGCGTTCGCTGATGTGAGCATCAACTTCACCTCGTTGTTCACGATGCTGTTCCCCGGTGGTGTCGGCAAGCTCGTGCTCACCAACCCCGACGATCTGCTCAACACCGGTATCGAGGTCGAGGCCAAGCCGAGTGGCAAGAACGTCAAGAAGCTGTCGCTGTTGTCGGGCGGCGAGCGCTCGCTCACCGCGCTCGCGTACCTGTTCGCCGTGTTCCGCAGTCGACCGTCGCCGTTCTACGTGATGGACGAAGTCGAAGCTGCCCTCGACGATGTCAACCTGCACCGATTCCTCAGCCTGATCACCGAGTTCCGCCGCGACGCGCAGTTGCTGATCGTCAGCCACCAGAAGCGCACGATGGAGGCGGGCGACAGCCTGCTCGGCGTGAGCATGCAGCCGGGTGGCTCGTCCAAACTGATCACCGAACGCCAGACCGCCAACGCGGTGTGAGGCTCCCTGAACCCGCTCGACAAGAATCGCAATGCCGTTGGACACGGGCGACTATCGTTGCCAGATCCTCACGCGAGCAGCGCGTGAAGCGCGTCATGGGGAGCCGGACGAGTCGTGAGTAAAGCCGTATCCACATCTGCTGATCGCAGCACTGGGCGCGCCACGACTGCCATTCAACTCGTGCGGCTCCGTAAGACGTTCGGTGCCGATGGGGAAGTCGTCGCGGTCGACGACGTCGATCTCGAGATCGGTGAGGGCGAGTTCTTCTCGCTGCTCGGCCCGTCGGGATCCGGTAAGACGACGGTGCTGCGAATGATCGCCGGATTCGAGTTGCCCACCGGTGGTGCGGTGCTGATGCACGGCGAGGATGTCACCCGCCTTGCTCCGTACGATCGCGATGTCAACACCGTCTTCCAGGACTATGCCCTCTTCCCCCACATGACCGTTCAGCGCAACGTCGAGTACGGGCTCAAGGTCAAAGGTGTCGGCAAAGCGGAGCGTCGCAAGCGGGCCGCCGAGATGCTCGATGCCGTCCGACTCGGCAGTTTCGGCAGCCGTCGTCCGAACGAGATGTCCGGTGGCCAACGCCAGCGGGTGGCGCTTGCCCGTGCGCTCGTCAACCGTCCCAAGGTGTTGCTGCTCGACGAGCCGCTCGGTGCCCTCGACCTGAAGTTGCGCGAGGAGATGCAGGGCGAACTCAAGACGATCCAGCGCGACGTCGGAATCACCTTCGTGTTCGTCACTCACGACCAGGGCGAGGCGCTCAGCATGAGCACACGAGTCGCCGTGTTCAACAACGGTCGAATCGAGCAGGTCGGGTCACCTCGAGATGTCTACGAGCGACCGGCCACAGCGTTTGTCGCCAACTTCGTCGGCACCTCCAACGTACTGTCGGCCGACCTGTCCAGACAACTGCTCGGCGTCGATGCGCCGCACACCGTTCGTCCCGAGCGAATCCGGATCACCACCGAAACTGCGCCGATCGATGTCAATGAGGTCGGGGTCACCGCACTCGTCGACGACATCCAGTATCTCGGTGCCGAGAGTCGCGTCCGCGCCCGACACGTCGACGGCACCATCATCATCGCCAGCGTGGCCAGTAATGGACTCGCTGACGTCGTTATCGGGCATTCGTTGCAGATGGTCTGGTCACGAGGCGCAGCCGCCGTGGTCATCGAATCCGAACAGCTAGGGGAGAACCAATGAGAACCAAACGATTGACCGGCGCCATCGGCACCGCGCTCGTGTTGTTGCTGACCGCGTGCGGCAGCGACGGCGACACGGCGACGACATCGGCACCAGCATCCGCACCAACATCTGCAGCGGCATCACCGACATCGACCGCAGCATCCGAGACCATCGCGGCACCCGGGGCAACCACAGCCCCAGCCGAAACCAGCGGAGTGCAGACCACGGCCGGCGCACCGGCCGCTGGCACGCCGACCGAACTCGGCGCGAGCGAAGGCGAACTGAACATCATTGTCTGGGCCGGCTACGCAGAAGACGGTTCCACCGATCCAGCCGTCGACTGGGTCACCCCATTCGAGAAAGAGACCGGCTGTTCGGTCAACGTCAAGACCGGCAACAGCAGCGACGAAATGGTGCAGTTGATGCAGACCGGCGAATACGACGGCGTCTCCGCCAGCGGCGACGCAACGACGCGTTTGATCCAGGGCGGCGAAGTGTCGCCGATCAACACCGACCTGATCCCCAACTACGCAGACGTCTTCGAGGGTCTCAAGCTGAAGCCCTGGAACAGCGTCGACGGCACGCCCTATGGCGTGCCTCACGGACGTGGCGCGAACCTGCTGGTGTTCAACACCGAAGCGTTCCCAGTTGCGCCGGATTCGATCACGACGATGTTCGAAGACGGGCCGGCCGCAGGTTCGATCAGCGTGTACGACAGCGCGATCTACATCGCCGATGCAGCGATCTACCTGATGGCAACGCAGCCCGACCTGGGGATCACCAATCCCTATGCGCTCGATCAGGATCAATTCGACGCAGCGATCACGGTGCTCAAGGCCCAGAAGGCACTCGTCAGCCAATACTGGGCGCTGTACACCGATCAGCAGGCCGAGTTGGAGGGCGGCACCGTGCTCGCCGGGACCAGTTGGCAGATCATCGTCAACCTTGCTGAGGCCAACGGAGCCAAGATCGGCGCGGTCAAGGCCAAAGAGGGCGCAACCGGTTGGTCCGACACGTGGATGGTCTCGTCCAAGGCCAAGCATCCGAACTGCATGTACCAGTGGATGAACCACATCATTTCGCCCGAGGCCAATGCTGCCGTCGCCGAGTGGTTCGGTGAGGCCCCGAGCAATGCCAAGGCGTGCAACCTCGTCAGCGAAGGATTCTGCGACACCTACCATGCGGAGGACGAGGACTACTGGAACGACGTCTGGTACTGGACCACGGCTACCGAAAGGTGCCTCGACGGTCGTACTGACGTCACCTGTGTGCCCTACAGCGACTGGGTCGATGCCTGGGCCGAACTCCGAGCCTGACTCTGATTGATGTGGGGTGGTGGCGCTGCCGCCGCCCCACATCGATGTCTCCATGACCATCGCCATCACCGACCTCGAACACCCGACGCCGCGTCGAACCGGGATGCCCGCGCGCGTGAGCCGGTTCTTTCGTCGTCGTCGCCGACTGTCGTTGTTCGCCACCCTCGGTGCGCCTGTTGCGTGGATGCTGGTCGTGTACATCGGCTCGTTGCTGGTCCTCGTCGCCGCCGCATTCTTCAAGCTCGACGAGAACAGCCAGCCCACCACCGAGTTCACCACCGACAACGTCACCAAGGCGCTCACAACCGGTGCCTTTCTGGAAGTCGTGCTGCGCAGCATCCTGATTGCACTCGCGGTCACCGCCGTGTGCCTCGTGATTGCGTTGCCGATGGCGTTCTACATTGCCAAGGTCGCAAAGCCGAGATGGAGACGGGGCCTGATCGTCGCTGTGCTGTTGCCGTTGTGGGCCGGCTACCTCGTCAAGGGCTATGCCTGGAAAAGCATCTTCGCGCCCGACGCGGGCAAATTCGCTGCCCGCAAGGGCGGTGGCTTCCTCGAGGCGACGATCGGGTGGACCCCTGGTTTCGGCAAACTTGCAATTGTCATCACACTCGCCTATCTGTGGCTGCCGTACATGGTGCTACCGATTTATGCGGGCCTGGAACGACTGCCGGCTTCGTATCTCGATGCAGCGGGCGACCTCGGAGCCCGCCCGTTCCGAACCTTTGTCTCGGTGATCATGCCGATCCTGATTCCGTCCATCGCTGCCGGGTCGATCTTCACGTTCTCGCTCTCGCTCGGCGACTACATCACCCCACGAATCATCAGCGGCGGCAAGGAGCAGTTGATCGGCAACGTCATCGATCTGCTGCAGCAACAGAACCAAGCGCTGTCAGCGGCGTTGACGCTGTGGCCGATCGCGATCATCATCGTCTACCTGATCGGCATGAGCCGGTTGCGAGCCTTCGAGAACGTCTGATGCGGCTCTCGATCTGGTCTCGTCTCAGCCTGCGTGGTATCACCATCGTCGGACTCGTGTTCCTCTACGTGCCGTTGTTGGTCGTGGCGGTGCTGTCGTTCAACAAGGCCGACTCCACGCTCTGGCCTCCGAGCGGCTACAGCCTCGACTGGTGGCGGCAGGCCTGGGATTCGTCCGCGCCCAAGGACGCGTTCTGGCAGAGCGTGCGCGTCGCGCTCGCCGCGACGTCGATCGCGTTGGTCCTCGGAACCCTGGCATCGTTCGCGATGACGCGGTTCACATTCTTCGGCAAAAGCGCGGTGTCGTACCTGATGGTCCTGCCGATAGCGCTACCGGGCATCGTCACGGCGGTCGCCCTAAAGAACACGTTTCTGCGCGAGATCGACCTCGGGTTCGTCTCGTTCAAGGTCGGTTTCGGCGTGCACTCGATCATCATCGCCCATGCCACGTTCTGCATCGTCGTCACCTACAACAACGTCGTTGCGCGTCTCCGCCGGATGTCGCCGAACCTGATCGAAGCGAGCGCGGATCTCGGCGCGCACGGATTCCGTACGTTCTGGTCGATCACCTTCCCGCTCGTGCGGTCATCGCTCGTTGCGGGTGGAATTCTCGCGTTTGCTCTGAGTTTCGACGAGATCGTCGTCACATCGTTCACCGCTGGGCCCGGGGTCGAGACCCTTCCCCAGTGGATCTTCAACAGCTTCGGTCGAAGCAAAGGTGTCCCCGTTACGAACGTGATGGCAACGGTGGTGATGGCGCTGTCGATCCCACTCGCGTGGTTGGCGCAACGACTGAGCGACAGCACGCACGCACTCTCCGGCCGCTGATCCTGTCTGCGGACACCACTCGGCGCGTGCGGGTCAACGGTTCCGTCTGACATCCGAACTGTCTGCAAACTCTGACCGTGTGCAAATCCGGCGCACGCTCCAGCTGTTCTCACACAGTCGCCCCCTTCGAGCGGTGCACGACTCGGGTCTCCAACCGGGTGCTCGGGATGCGCCGCTAGCGTGTTTCGGCGTGACCTGGATCTATCTCGTTCTCGCCCTGGCCGTCGTCGCGTTCGGTATCGGCGTCGTCGTGGTCAACCGGAAGCGGTCAGCAGGTGCGATCACTCCGCCGCGGACGGCGCCCCGCACGCCGATCAAGCCATCCGGCAGCATCGCGATCAAGCCGGCCGATCGAGCCGGACATCCTCCCGCCCCTGGACCACCCGCGGCCGGCGGGGTCGACACGATCGACCGCGACGAACCCTCGGTTGCTGCGGAACACGTCGATGAGGCGCCTGGCGATGAGTCCGTTGCCGAACAGCCAGAGTTCGCCGAACGGCCTCGCTTCCGCGACCGGATGGCCAAGTCGCGAGCTGCGTTCGTCGGGGCGTTCTCGGGCGTTCGTGGTCGCAAGGGCATCACCGACGAAACATGGGACGACCTCGAAGAAGCCTTGCTCAAAGCCGATGTCGGTGTCCATGTCACCGACGCGCTGCTGTCGGATCTGCGTGCCCGGGTGAAGGCCAAAGAGATCACCGAGCCGGGTCCACTGCTCGATGCGCTGCGGGCCGACATGGTCGGTCGCCTCGACGGCGCCGACCGTGAACTGCACTTCGAACCCGGCGACTCCGATTCGCCCAACGTGTGGCTGTTCGTCGGTGTCAACGGCGTCGGCAAGACGACCACCATCGGCAAGCTCGGCAAGGTCCAAGCCGACCTCGGACGTTCGGTGTTGATGGCGGCAGGCGACACGTTCCGCGCCGCTGCAGCCGAACAGCTCGGCATGTGGGCCGAGCGCTCCGGCGCCGAACTCGTCCGTGGTAGCGAAGGTGGCGATCCGAGCTCGGTCATCTTCGACGGTGTCGAGCGAGCGAGTGCACGCGGCATCGACCTGGTCCTGGCCGACACCGCCGGCCGTTTGCACAACAAGACCAATCTGATGGAAGAGCTCCGCAAGGTGCGCCGAGTGGCCGGCAAGGGCAAGGGTCGAGTCACCGAGACCCTGTTGGTCATCGATGCCACCACCGGCCAGAACGGTCTGACCCAAGCGCGCGAGTTCGGCAACACCACCGAGGTCACCGGAGTCGTCTTGACCAAGCTCGACGGTTCGGCCAAGGGCGGCATCGTCTTCGCGATCGAGACCGAGCTCGGCCTGCCGATCAAGCTTGTTGGCCTCGGCGAGACCATCAACGATCTGATCCCCTTCGACCCCGAAGAGTTCATTGCTGCCCTGTTCGAATAAATGGTTCGCGCAGCGCCTCCGGCCGCCGGGCGGCCTTCTGCGCTGGCCAACCCCACTTCCCCGAACGATCCTGCCCCCAAAGCGGTCACCTTTCTTGCGCAAAACATTCGGCGGCGGACCGCTTGATCTTGTTTGCACCGATTGTGGCCCGTCAGGAGGCACTGCTCTTCTGGGAAGGCTGGTGAGGTACGCACCGCGATGGGGCCGCTAGCCTGACCTGCGCATGTTCGACACACTGTCAGACCGTTTTGACGGCATCTTCAAGCGCCTTCGTGGCAAGGGACGACTCACCGAGGCCGACGTCGACGAGGTGCTGCGCGAA
>JBDSDH010000158.1:0-7581 GCA_039920665.1 Ilumatobacteraceae bacterium | reverse complement strand
CGCCAATCTTGGTCATGAGGCTGGACAGATGAAACTTCACGGTGCTGAGGCTGATGTGAAGTTCGCTGGCGATCTCGGCGTTGGTCCTGCCAGTGGCTACGGTGACGAGGACTTGTTCTTCGCGCTCTGTCAGGGGGCTCAGTGGTTGCGTCGGGGTCGATGATGTCGCAGCCTCGACGAACTTGGCGAGAAGGCGAGTCGTGATTGCCGGCGCGATGAGCGCGTCGCCTTCCGCCGCGGCGTGGATGGCCTGCACGAGCAATTCAGGTCCGGCATCCTTGAGAAGGAAGCCTCTGGCACCTGCTCGCAGAGCCCCGGTGACGTAGGCGTCGGTGTCGAAGGTGGTGACAACCACAACTGCGAACGGGTCTTCGACGTCGGGTCCGGCCAGTAGCCGGGTGGCTTCGACGCCGTCCAGGTTCGGCATGCGAATGTCGAACAGGCACACGTCCGGGCGTAGACGGTGCGCAAGTTCGACCGCTTCACGCCCGTCGACCGCCTGTCCGACGACCTCGATGTCGGGTTGCCCGTTGAGAATCGTGGTCAGGCCGCTGCGGATGATCTCCTGGTCGTCAGCGATGAGTACCCGGATGGTCACGCTGGACTCCCTGTTCGGGGAATGCTGGCCTGGACGGTCCAGCCACGCTGCTGCCGGGGACCCGCCTGGAAGGTTCCTCCGAGCAAAGTGACACGTTCCTGCATTCCCACCAGACCGTAGCCGCCGGGTCGGCCCACCACCGCAACCCTATCGCCGTCGTCGGTGACCTCTAGGTGGACGGTGTCGTGCCCACCGACGACCGAAACAGCGACCCGTCCCGCGTGGACGGCGTGAAGATTCACGTTGGTGACCGCCTCTTGCGCGACCCGGAACAGCGCAGCTTGAACACCGGGGCGCAAGTCGTCCAACTGCCCGCGCATCTCTACCTGGACCCGAGGACCGGGCGCTCCCTCGGGTGTCGCGAGGTCCTGGATGTCGCCGATCTCGTGAGCGACTGACGCCTCGGAAGCCTCCCCGGCGCGGCGGAGCGTGGCGACCACCGAGCGCATTTCGGTCAGGCTGAGGGTGGCTTGTTTTTCGATGAGCGAGAGACTCTGCCTCGCTCCGGCGACGTCGCCAGCGTTGGCCAGAACCTGGCCGGCCTGTGCCTGGATCGCGATGGCAGAAACGTGGTGTGCGACCGTGTCGTGCAGCTCGCGTGCGAGCGCGTCGCGCTCGTGCAGCCGGACACGTTCGAACTGTTGGTCTCGCACGATGCGGCGGTATCGGACTGAAGCGCCCAGAGCTGCCGGGAACAGAAGCACCAGGAGCCCGGCGATGGCATCAGTAGCGCTCGTCGGACCGGTGATGACCGCTACCGACCCACCCACCAGTGCGATCAAGGAACCGACTGCCGCCTGGCGGCCAGTGCCCCACCGGAACAGCGCGTACACGAGAACCAGAACAGCGAGTCCGGCGTTCAAAGAGAATCTCTCCGCGCCGGCAACTGTCGTGGCGAGATCGACGGCGATGAACGGGCCGAATCCAAGCGCCACTGATTGTAGCGGCCGCGTCCTTCTCCACAGCGTGGCGAACGCCAATATGAGGCCGACGAGTACGCCGAGCCAGCGCCAGGCCATCTCGTCGATGAAGGCGACCTCCGCGACTGCGCTCCCTAAGATGAGCGCAAACAGCGCCCAGTCGCGGGCCACGCGGGCCGGCGGCTTCTCGACGTCGGCAGGATTCGTCTCGAGCCAGTCGTATGTCCTGTTCACCGTCCCAGTGTAGGGACGCAGAGTTGACCGCGGATCGGTCAAAAGCCTCGTTCCCCGCCTGTCCTTTCGGCCAGGTCAAGACTGGCCATCGCACTGGTGCGCACTGAACTTGTTCCGAATCACACTGGGAGCACCAGTGCATTCAACGAGCCCGAAAGAAGAACCGATGACCATCCGAACGAACACCCCGAAGCTGCTCGAGAACATGCACGTCCCCGTGCAGGTCAAGCTCGCCGCCGCATGGACCAGCCTCATGTACCTCGTGCTCTACATCGACTACTTCCACCTCTACCAGCCCGGGCAGATCGACAAAATTCGTGGTGGCAACATCTTTGAGTTCGAAATTAGCGGGAACCTGATGACCATCTTCTTCGCGCTCATATCGACGCCAGCCCTGATGGTCGTGCTCTCCTTGATCTTGCCCGCCCGCGTGAACCGCACCACGAACCTCGTCGCTGCATCGCTCTGGATTCCTTTTTGTTTGTTCAACGTGGCCGGGGCGGCGTCGGACTATGCGCTCTACTACGGCGTCACCATCGGAGTCGAGGTGCTGATCCTGGCTTTCATCCTGCGCTCCGCCTGGACCTGGCCGCGCACGCCCGACACTAAGATATGAAAATCTTATCTAAGATCGTGACTTCAATTCTGATCAGCGGCCTGACGACCGCGGCCATATTCACCCCGCCGCAGCCTGCCGCGCGAGATTCGCTTTCGTCTGCCATCGAAAAGCAGCTTGACGCCAACGCGGCTTTGCCGGCGTCCTACGCGATTGTTGATGGAGAGGACATCACATTCGGTAGCCGTGAGGACGCCGGGCCCGACACGCCATTCGTGGTGGGTTCCGTCAGTAAGTCGTTTACCGCACTCGCTGTGATGGTGGCAGTCGAGCGCGGCGAAGTCTCACTGGATGCTCCGGTCACTGATTACCTGCCGGACTTCCGATTGAAAGCCTCTGGTGCGGAGCCAATCCGCATTCGCCACCTGCTGAGTCATACCTCAGGAATCTCGACAGTAGATTGCTACCTCGATTCCTCTACACCACTCGAGACGGTAGAAGCACGCGTCGCTCAATTGCGGTCGGTCACGCCCGAGAGCAGACCCGGTGAACGGTTCATCGGACTTGCTGAGGGTCACACGACCGTGATGGGATTCCCAATCTCCCGACCCGAGGACGGAGCCGAATCTGCATTGGCCGACGGGTACCTCATACCGACGGCCCGCGATCTGGCCACCTACGCACAATTTCAGATGGGTGACGGTCGGACACGCGACGGAAATCCGTTGATCTCAGTCGATCTTCTTCACGAGATGCACCGAGGGACAATCGCAGTGCCCGGTTCTGAAGGCACAGAACTGGCCAACTACGCCCTGGGATGGTTCACCGCCGTCGTCAATGGCATAACGGTCGTGACTCACGGCGGCACCACCGCGCGCTACCACGCCAATGTCGCCATGGTGCCGAGCGAGCACCGCGCCGTGATCGCTCTGGTCGCTGGTCAATGGCTATCCGGCGCCGGCTCGACCAGCTCGGGGGCCGTCGGTCTGCTGTTGAAGCAGGATGCCGGAGTCAGCCAGATGTACCGCATTGTGACTGCGCTTCTGTGGCTGGTCACGTTGCTTCTCATGGTCACGCTCGTCGCCTCCTGGCGCCGTGCACGGGTGCGCAGGCGGGACGCCCGACCACCGAGAGTCTATGCGGGACCGTTGTTGCTCATCGCTGCCGTGACAGCGTTTGTGGGCCTCGCGGCGCCGGGGATTCAACAGACCGGCTCAATTGCGGCGCTCGTTCAATTCGGTTGGGAGAATACGCCCGATCTGCTCGTGCTCGTTCTCGCTTGGCCACTCGTACTCGCTGCGCTCGGTGTGCGGTCAACCGTCGAGCGGGCGCGCTCGCGAACGGTACAACCTCGAACCGGCAGACTCGTTTCAGAGGGGGCCTGAGTTGCTTCTCGAGGCGAGTGAGGATCGACAACGGTCGCACTCGACCTCAGTTGAGTACCTCCGCCGGGGTAGTTCTAGTCACCCCGGCGGGGGGACGATTGCGCACTGTCCGTCCCATAGTTTTACCGGGCCCGCAGGGAAAGCCCCTGCGGCGAAGGGACGTTTCATCGTGCTCAGCCACCTCTGGAGTCACATCCGACCCGTCACCGCGCAGCAGCGATTCATGTTTGTAGTTGGCGCCGTCTTGCTCGTATCGGCCGTCATCCACAGCGGCATCGCTGTCGGCGCCCTCATCTCCGGGCAGGAGTGGTCCGGCCCCATCTCATGGCGCAAACCTGTGGTCTTCGCGGGGTCGTTCGGGATGCTTTCCCTCACCGCAGCCTGGGTCTTGCACCTGCTGCCGACCACCCGCTGGCTGTGGATTCCCACTCTCCTGATCGGTGTGTTTTCACTCATCGAGGTAACCGCAATTACGATTCAGAAGTGGCGTGGCGTGCCCTCGCATTTCAACCAAACCACGTCGTTTGACGCCGTCATGTTCGGGACGATGGCGCTGTCTGTGCTGATGGTTGTCGTGGCCATTGTCATCCTTCTGACCTGGGTCTTGGTGGCTTTTCGGGGTAACAGCGGCGAGCGGGTCGCCGCCATCGCCGGTCTGGTCAGCCTGATCGCGGCCGGATATATCGGCAACCAGATGATCGAGGTTGGCACAGCACAAACCTTGGTCACCGGAAGTGTGCCCTACGAGGTCGTTTTCGGAGCTGAAGGAAGTTCCAAGCTCTCCCATTTCGTTGGGATGCACCTCATCCAATTCCTCGCAGTCATCGCTATCGTCTCCTCCGCCCGTCGCCGATTGGCGCTGGTCACGCTCGCCGCGATCGGTGGACTCTCCGTATTTGGCTCGGTCACGCTCACCGCATACGCGGGGCGGCCGTCGATCGCCCCGGGTCTTGGGGCTGGTGCGCTCGGTATCCTCGGTGTTTTCTTCTCACTGGCGGCGGCCATCCTGAGCCTTCGTTCGTTCGATAGGCACGACAATGTCGACCAAAAGCAAACCCCGGTCCAGGTGGGATGATATCCAGATGTCTCTCCGGACGGCCCTGATTCTCGACCTCGGCGTCTGCGCCGTGCTGACGACGGTCTTGGTGATCGAGCAGATTCTGCGAGCCCCGTCGCTTGCCGCGCCTGGCGTCGGCGCCGTTGGTGTTGCGGTCGTGATCGGCGGTAGCCTCGCGTTCCGGCGTCATTGGCCACTCTCCAGCTACGTGGCCGGCTCGGCGGCACTCATGGTGCAATCGCTCTGGATCGGTACCAGCACGATCACGCCCTACGCCAATCTGATCGGGCTGTTCTCGCTCGGGGTGTACGGGTCTCGACGTCACGCACTATGGGGCCCGGTGCTTCTCGTCCCCGGTGTGCTCGCTTACTTTTCCGGCGTCTCTGAGTTCTTCGGAATCTTCACGATCAGCGTCTTTGGTGTGTGGTTCGCGGGCTGGGCCCTTGGATATCAGCTGGCGCGCAATCGGGAGCAGAGCCTGTTGGCTCGGGAGGCATCCCGCCGCGAAACTCTAGCGGCTGAGAGGGTTCGCATTGCTCGGGAGTTGCACGATGTGGTCGGGCACACCGTCAACCTCATACTAGTGCAAGCCGGCGCAAGCCGGCTCACCATGGACCACGATCGGGCCACCTCCAAGGAACTGCTTGGTGACGTGGAAACCGCGGCCCGTCAGGCGCTCGACGAACTCGATCAGATGCTCGGGCTGCTGCGCGATGATGCCGAACCGCGAACCCGACCTGGGCTGCGAGAGTTGCCGGCTCTGTGCGAGCGGCTTGCCGCGATCGGACTCACTGTGGATCTCGACATAGAACCGAGCTCGTTGCCTGCGCAGCTCGATGTCGTGGTCTATCGAATCGTGCAGGAAGCGCTCACGAATGCCTTAAGACACGGCAAGGCATCAACGGCTCAGGTTCGGGTGATCGGAACCGAACGGCTCATTATCGACATCACCGACACCGGGCACGGTCCCATCAATTACACACCGGGCCGCGGTCTGCGTGGTATGTCTGAGCGCGTCGCGCTCTTTGGCGGCACGCTGGAACACCGCCGCGATTCGCGCGGATTTCATGTCCATGCCGAGCTGGAGGCGCCATGACCATCTCGGTTCTCATCGTCGATGATGACGCACTACTTCGTCACGGTGTTCGCGTAGTGCTCGAAAGCGAGAGCGACATTCGAGTGGTCGGCGAGGCAGGCGACGGGCTCGCCGCTGTGGAACGCAGTCGCGAACTCAAACCCGATGTCGTGCTCATGGACGTTCGGATGCCCGGAGTTGACGGCATCGAGGCGACCCGACGCATCACCGCCGAGCATGTCGACATTCGCGTGCTCGTGCTCACCACGTTTCGACACGACGAATACGTGTGGGGTGCACTGCGCGCCGGCGCAAGCGGATTCCTCCTCAAGCGCACTCCACCGGAGCGACTCATCGATGCTGTGGGCATCATTCACAACGGGGACGCGCTCCTCGACGAAGCCGTCACTCGAGAGCTGATCGACCACTTTGTGCTCGGTGGCGGTGGTGGACTCAAGGGCCACGCCCAAGAGCGCGCGGCGATTACACATCTGACCGATCGGGAACGAGATGTTCTCCGCCTCGTCGCACTCGGACGATCCAACGCCGAGCTCGCAGCCATTCTCGTCATCGCCGAGTCAACGGCCAAGACGCATGTCAAACGTATATTTGCCAAGATCGGCGCCCGAGATCGGGCGCAGGCCGTCGTCGTGGCCTACCGATCAGGGCTGGTGGCCGTCGGGTGAGCAACCGTCGCGATTGCAGCGCAGACCCAGCACGCCGCCGCCCCGATTCCCCGCGACCCGGGCGAACGCCACCATCAGCGTCGCCGAGTTATGCTCGAGATTGAGTGGGTCATCAAACCCACGGCCAAGATCGGCCGCCGCCCAACGGTGCAGCTTGGCCTGCGTCTCCGCTACCCGACCGAAAACCTCGCCCGGCGCGCCGCCATTCAGCGGTGCTACTTGCGGCACTGCAGCCTCCAATCCTGCACCCAATCGCTGTCACCCTCACCAATGTGAACGGCTTTCCCGGCCTCGGAGTACTACGGCGACTCCGCCCCGCCCGGCGCATTCAGCCCGGTCCAGAAAGTTCCCTGGAGATCGGCGGGGTGCTCTGCAACGGAACTGGTCGATTGTCTGCGGACCGGGCGGGCGCTGCGGGTGCCTCGCGGCCGCGCCCGGAAACGAGCGACCGACCACGTCACCCCGGAGACCGTGATCAGCCAGCGAGCGGTCGAACTCGCCGACCGTGTCGTCGCCGGTCACTGGGAAGGGGACCTTCTGATCGGCGACAACCGTTGCGCAATAGGCATATTGGTGGGACATCCGACCAGATGCACCATGTTGTTACACCTTCCCCGAATGGCGGGCTACGGCATCGAACCCCGAGTGAAGAACGGGCCCGCGCTGGCCGGGTACGGCGCTGAAGCGACCGCATCGAGGTCACCAGGGTGATGGCGGCGATGCCGGAGCAACTGCGACGCTCGTTGACGTGGGACCGCGGTGAGGAGCTCGCGCAGCACGCCCAGCTCAAGATCGACACCGGCATCGCCGTCTACTTCGCCGACCCACACAGCCCCTGGCAGCGCGGCACGAACGAAAACACGAACGGCCTGTTGCGGCAGTACTTCCCGAAAGGCACCGACCTCGCCCGGTGGAGCCCACGGACATCACCGCCGTCGCTGCAGCTCTCGACACCAGACCCGGAAAACCCGGGACACACCAGAGTCTCCAACAGAACCAGGGCGGTTCAGGCTTCGGTGGCCTGTGGTTGGTGATGACGCCGGACGGTAGGGCTGCTGCCGTGGGACTGG
>JBDSDH010000157.1:0-3547 GCA_039920665.1 Ilumatobacteraceae bacterium | reverse complement strand
GCCCGATCGGTATCGAGGGTCCTCTCCCGGCGATCGTGTGGATGCACGGCGGTGGGCTGGTGTCGGGCACCCACCTCATCGACGACGGTCGCTTCGATCGCTGGAGCCCACGCTTCGGTGGCGTCGTCGGGATCGCAGTCGACTACGGCCTCGCCCCCGAGCGTCCCTACCCCGGCCCGTTGGAGGATTGTTACACCGCCCTCGGCTGGGTCCATGACAACGCTGCGGAACTCGGCGTGATGCCCGGACGGGTCGGCATCGGTGGAGCGAGTGCGGGCGGCAACCAAGCTGCTGGACTGGCGCTGCTGGCCCGCGATCGTGGCGAGTACCAGATCGATTTCCAGGCCCTGATCTATCCAATGCTCGACGACCGGATGATCACACCGTCCAGCGCCTGGGATGCTCCGATCTGGCCACCTGCTTCGAATCACTTCGGCTGGTCGGCCTACCTGCAGGACCGTCGTGGCGCGCACGACATCTCGCCCTACGCCGCGCCATCGAGGGCCACCGATCTCACGGGTTTGCCGCCGACGTTCATCGGCGTCGGCGCGCTCGACGGATTCGTCGACGAGGACATCGACTACGCCAACCGACTGATTCGAGCCGGCGTAGCGGTCGAACTGCACGTCTACCCCGGCGCCCCACACGGGTTCGATCTGATGATGGTCAACACCACGGTTGCCCGCCGCTGCCGGCGGCACCTGGACGAATGGCTCGAGGCACAGCTCGTCCGGTAGCTGCGAACTGGCTGCGAACTGGCTGCGAACTGGCTGTGGTTCACCAGCAGATGGTGGCGCGGCCGGTCCCGATCAGGAAGCCTCGGCGGCGGCTTTCATCCCCTGCAGCGTTGCGGCGATGCTCTCCCTGGCGTTCGAGGCGCGTTGATCCAGTTCGGCCTGGCCACCCTTTTCGATGAAAAAATCACGCTTGCGTAGCTCCCACTGCTCGGTCAGCACCGTTCCGTCACCGTCGGGCTGCAGCGAATAGCGCCACATCGCGACGTTGTATTCCATGCCTCCGGTGACGAACGCAAAAGCAGTCTGCTCGTCGCGCTCGACGACTTCGACCAGCGCCTTCCACTCCACCCCATCGCGCGCATTGCGACCAACGAACTTGTCACCGATCTCGCCAGTGCCTGGAACGCCATCAGCATTCTTGCGCCAGTAGCCACCGGTGTTCTCCGAGCTCCATTCGCCATACCGATCCATCGCCGTCACCAACGCCCACACCGTGGCCGGGGGCGCATCGATCCGGATCGAATCGGTGTGGGTCAGCGGTGACGGTTGCTCGGTCATCGCGAGAGCTTCTCAGAGCGGCGCACGCGTCATGCGATCAGAGCGAGCGCCTGGTTGAACAGCATGACCGTGTGGTTGTGCAACAGGTCGCCGGTCTCCTTCGGCGCCAACCCTGCGCACGCCCGCGCGTTGGTGCCCTCGAGGATCAGCCCGAGCCGATAGCACGCAAGCACTCGGAACCACGGCAGCACCGACAGATCCCGATCGCTGTGGTCGGCGTAGCGGGCGACGACGTCGTCGATCGTCGGCAGGTTGGCCCCGGCGATCGGCGTGATCGCACGGCCGTCGGTGGTCGGCCAGCAGGCGAGCAGGTGGCCGAGATCGAGCAGCGGATCGCCGATCGTGGCGAGCTCCCAATCGACGATCGCCGCGACCCGAGGCTCGGTCGGATGGATCAGCACGTTCGCGAAGTGGAAGTCGCCATGGATGACGCCGGGCCGCACATCACCCGGCTGGTTGGCCGTCAGCCACTCACCGACTGTTTCGACCCCTGGGATGTCCGGACCCGGATACCCCGACAGCGATGAGTAACTGTCGAGTTGCTTGCGCCAGCGGGGCACCTGCCGATCTGCCCAACCGTCCCACTTGCCGAGGTCCGCCAACCCACGCTCGACGGGATCGAGCCGACCGAGCGCTGCGATCGCATCGGCCATCGAGAGCCCCATCTCGTACTGGGCATCTGGATGGTCCACCATCGCCGGCGGCAGCCCGAGCGTGACGTTGAAACCGGCGACCGGCTCCATCAGATAGAAGGCCGCACCGATGAGGGATTCGTCTGGCTCGGCTGCGATCAATTCGGGATGAGGAACATCGGTGCCTCGCAAGGCAGCCAGCACCTTGGCTTCACGGCGCATCGTCTCGTCGCTGTTGGCCCGCTTGTGCGGTGGTGGCCGACGGAGCACGAACGTGCGCGCCCCGCGGGTGAATCGGAGCAGGATGTTCTGCGTCCCGCCGGTGATCAGACCGATGTCGGTCAGCGGACCGGCTTCGAGACCACGTTCGTCCATCCACCTGGCCACTCGGTCGAGATCGACGACGGAGGGCTCGACGACACTGCTCATGACTCCGATCCTGACATCGGCCCGGACGTACCGGCGACACGGGCGGCCGTGCTGGGATCGAGACGGCCGCTCGCGCACCCCATCGGTAGTCTCGACCCGTGAGCGACATCACCTCCCCCGTCACCCGGCTCACGCCCTCCCAAGAATCCACCCTCGACGTCCTGCGCCGCAGCGGTCCGCCCATCGTCTTCAGTGAGCAGTTCGTCCGAGAGCTGCGCGACGAAGCCAACGAAGCAATGGCCCATTTCACCGATCGGCTCAACGGCAATACGGTGTTCATCACCAAGCACACCCTCGCCGGAGTCTTCGGTTGTGAGGCCCAGTTCCTTGCGCCTGACGAGTTCTCGTGGACACCTGCTCGCGCCCGCGGCCAAGTCGCCCACCGAGCGATCCAACTGTTGATCAACTGGCGTGGCGAAGCCGAACCGGCTGATCTGGTCGACGAAGCGATCGCTCGTCTGATCAACGAAGAGCGCGGCCTCGCACCGTGGCTGCAGAGCCTCGGCCAAGGTGATCTCGCCGACCTGCGGGCGATGGCCAGCGACCATGTCACCAAGTTCATGGAGTGCTTCCCGCCGCTCGATCCGCGTTCGCGGCCGGTCACCGAGAGCAGCACCCAGTGGCCGGTCGACGGACCGATCCTGATGCGCGGCCGCAGCGACCTGACGATGGGCAAGCCGGAAGGTCGGGAGAGCCGCAAGCTGATCGTCGACCTCAAGACCGGTCGGGTCATCCCCCGCCACCGCGAAGACCTCCGCTTCTACGCCTTGGTCGAGACGCTCTCGCGCCAAGTACCGCCGCGCAAGCTGGCCAGCTTCTACCTCGACTCAGCCGAGCCGATCGTCGAGGACGTCACCGAGAGCCTGCTGCGCTCCACTCTGCGCCGCACCCTCGACGGCATCCACGCCCTGATCGAATTGCAGGTCGAAGGTCGCCCACCGAAGAAGTCGACCGGCGCGTCGTGTCGCTGGTGCACGATCTCTGCCGACTGTGTCGAAGGCACCGCCTACCTCCGCAGCCTCGACGACCAGTCCGAGACCGACGGCCCCGACTGACCGTCTTCGGCTGGCCGGCGTGCGCCTCCGGCGGTGGCGCCTTGCCCGTGGGATCCCACAGGCTGTCCGCTCGGGTCCCCTCGACCACTTCCGGCCACTGCCAGAGCGGGACTCCACTGACTGCTCACAGTCACAC
>JBDSDH010000156.1:0-10130 GCA_039920665.1 Ilumatobacteraceae bacterium | reverse complement strand
GCCTGCGGCAGCCAGGAGTGAGCGCTGCCTTCTTGACCCGCCCGAAATCGCGATCAGGACGACGCCGAGCGCCTCCATCGCGATCGCCACGATTGAAGTCCACGGAGGGATGTCGGAAGCAATCCGGCGGATCGAGTTGAGCTGGGCAAGAACCTTCTGTTGCGGCTGGCCCGCTTGTCGACCGAGCACATCGATGAGATCGATGCGCAAGCTCGTGCCGGTTCGCAGGTCGTTCGAGAGCGACGCAATGTGGGACTGAACATACGCAGCGCTGGCACTGATCAGCGCGTCTCGTTCGTCACCTGATCGGACGGCTGCGACGATCTGGTTGACGAGTGCCTCGGGAAGCCCGTACTTGCCGGCCGTTTCGATCGCAGCGACGATCTGGGCTTCGGACACGTCGTTGCCGCCGACGATCGGCACGTTGCCAGGCACCTTGCCGTTTGCCAGTTCGTCGGCAAATGCGCGCACGGCGGCCTCGTAGCTCGGCAGGTCGTTCAAGACGGTGGTCGAGGTCGTCTGCAGGACTCCGATCAGCGCTGCGTTCACGCTCGCGTCCAGCTCCAACGCCGAGGACAGATCGACGCTGGCATCGATCCGGCCGGTGTCGCCGCGGAGGTAGGCGAGCAGTGTTTCGATGACGCGGCGGGTCGAATCGCGCAGCGTCGCCGGCGGAAGAGCCATGCGGGCGATTGCGTTCGACAACGAGGTCGCATCCGCGACCGTGCGGCCCGAGCCGAGGTCGAGCCCGCCGAGGAGATCACTCGTCACGGTCCGGACTTCGGGGTCTGTCAGCACCTGCGAATAGATGCGGGTGAACACGTGTTCGCGATCGAGCACGTCTTCGTACATCGCGGGCCTCAGCAGTCGATCGTGCACGACCGACACTGCGAGTTGCACGGTTGAACCGATCACGATCAGCCCGACCCCGAGCAGCGCCAGCATGATCCGGCGAGCCTTTGTGGTGCCGACGCTGGTGGTGTCAGATGAGTTCCGGTGGGTCATCTCTGGAAGTGATCCCGGTATCTCCTTCGGACGATTTCGACATCCTCGTCGAGGAGTTCGGTTTTTCCGCACCCTTCGGTGACGAGCCGGGCCTGGCGGCGCAGCTCGGTCGTGCGCTCGCCCAGTGAGGCCGCCTCGAGAGTCTCGATCAGCGATGCGATCGAGACGAGGAGGTACTCGCACACCGTTGGCTGCCCAGCACCCGCCCGACGTGTCTCGTCGAAGGCGAGTTGAATCAATTGGTCGTGAGTCGGCTGCTCGGCCATCACGATCGTTTTCGAGTGCTTGGTCCGAACCGCCGCCGGCGGATCGTTGCGAAGCAACTCGGACAGCACTGCTCCCGTGTGGAAGATTGCATCCTGTGCCGTCGTGGGATCGTTGATGCCCGGCGAGAGTGCCTTGACGCCCACGTCGACGAGTTGGCGCAAGCCATATGACACGTCCTGCTGCATCGTGCGGGTGTCACCGATCGAGACTGCCGCGAGGACCGCCCGTTCGATCGTTTCGCGCTCTTCATCGCTGACCGGCGGTGACACCGAACAGAACCGTGTGCCCTCGATCGCATAGCGGCCGGCGTAGGTCTCGACAGTGAGAGTTGCGCCCTCCGGCGCGCAGGCGAGGAGTGCATTGATGTCGATCTGTTGCACCCATCCCGATCGATCGACTCGGATTACTGTCGATGGTGCCGTTCCAGTCATCTCGGGAAGTTGTCGGCGATCTGCAGACGGGTCGGCGGGTGTCCATTCGTCGCGGATCTGCTCGGTTGCTTCGCGACGGATTCGCTCGAGGATTTCGCTGACGTCCATCGAGTGAGCGCTGTGGTTGATGAACGCGACGATGGCCAGGATCGTTGCGATACCGAACACGACCGCCATTGCGACGGAGAGGTTGGGTATGACCGGGTCGCCGTCGGGGTCGAGAGCCGAACGAACCGAGCGCAGCACTACGACGCAGTAGGTGAATGTGCCGACCACCAGCGCCATCACCCGTTTGTTGTACGGGTCGCGGAAAAGGGTGTGGACCACGCGGGGCGAAAATTGACTCGACGCGAGTTGGATGATCAACAACGAGACCGAGAACGCAATGCCCGCGAAGGAGATGGTCGCCCCGGCGATCACACCGAGCAGGGTTCGTGCGCTCTCGACGGTGGATGTGAAACCGAGCGGGAAGTTCGACAAGCTGGTGTCGATGTTGCGGTCGACGGCGAGACTGACGAAACCCAGGGCTGCTGCGAAGAACACTGTGATCATCGGAACGAAGAACAGGCTGGACCGAAGGCGTTCGGCCAGCGCGCTCAGGCGAAGCCTCATCGGGGTGCTTGTTCGGGATGGACCATCGGAGTGTCTCGATGAGGTTCTGCAACGGCACCGCGCCGGATGTTGCCGGCCGGAGTGATTTCGTCCGTGCCGTGGAGTGCGGCGCGAAGGCTCGGGGTTGCTTGGAGTGCAATGATCTCGGCTGGCATCTCAATACCTTCGGCATCGAGTCGCGATTTGACGGCCTTGATTGCGGCATCGGTGACGGTGACCGATTCGTGTCGGCGTGAGTTGGTCCAGAACAGGGCGCGGATGTTGACGGTGGACACGCCGAGTTCGCGCACGACTGCTTGAGGGCGTGGATCGTGCTCGATCCCTGGCAACGATTGGAGCACGTCGACGATGGTGGTGGTGGCGAGCTCCGGATCATTGTCGTAAGCGATGCCGATGTCGAACTGGAGTCGGTGTGTGGGTCGGTCGGTGTGGACGAGGATCACGTTCTTGTAGACGTCTCGGTTGGGGATGATCACGGATTCGCCATCGAACGTGGTCAATCGGGTTTCTCGAATGTTGATCTCGACGACGGTACCGGATTGTCCCACGACGGCTATCTGATCGCCGGATCGGAACGGCTGACGGAACAGGAGCAGGACCCCGGCGAGGGAGTTCTCGAGGATGTCCTGAAAAGCAAATCCGACGGCGACCGAGAAGAAGCCGAGACCGGCCAGCAGGTCGACCGGCTTGACAGACGGAAACGTGACCGCCAGGGCGAGCAACACGCTGACGACCACCAGAAGCCACGACGTGAGTTTGCTGATCACTTTCGCGAAGCTGGGCGTGCGATGACGGCGGAGTCGCTCACGCAACAGCCATCGCACACCTCGCCCGATCAGCCACCCGACGATCACGATCGCGATCGCAACCCCGACCCGGGGAAGCGAACGCAGGGTGGAGTCCCACAATGATCGCGCTGAATCCCCGATCTCGCCGTTGGGGTCGGCGGCCCGGGCTACCACCGCAACAGGGCCGCTAGGGGACCTTGCATCATTGCCAGGTTGGGGACAACAAGGACCTCGGCGTCGGTGTCGAACGCTGCAACGATGGCTCTGTCAACGAGACGAGCGTCGTCGAGCCATGCAGGATCGACTGCCTGACCGTCCGTGCCGTCGTCGTGGACGAGCAACGTCTGGACGCGTCCTGCCTTCAAGGCGTCGATGATCTCGCCCGTAGCGAGTGCGGCGGTCCCGTGCGCAACTCGTGACCGGACGAGTTCGGCGGCGGCGGTCACACGTTGGGCAACGATCGTCGACAGCAAGCGGACGACTTCGTCCGCGATCCCACCGGGTGATCCGGCCTCGATCTTGACGGCGACAGATGCAACATCGGCCGGCAACATCTCGAGCACGAATGTCTGAGCACGAACATCACCGGCGACTGCGATGAGTTCGGCGTGGACGTCTCTCGCCATCGTGGCAATGGAATCTGCGACATCCCGTGCGTTGTTCTCCCAGGTGTTCTCTGCTCGTTGCTGGAAGCGGCGTTGTGACCAGCCGCCCGGGTGACCCCGATGAATGTGAACGGTCGAACCGTCGACGGTCTCAGTGGCCAGAACGGCGCTACCGACGAACCCGGTCAGATCGGCGCCGGCCCGATCTGTTTCGACGACGACATGGGCGATCACCCGCTGTCGAGCTTCCACGACGGTCGCCCACCGAGGGAGGGGGCCTTCGTGGACGCTGGCCACTGAAATTTGCTCGTCGAGGAGTTCGACGAAGGTGGTTCCGTTCATGGCGTGCACGATCACGATCGCTGCCGCGTCGTTGTGATGGAGGTCCGCGATCACATCGTCGAGCTGCGCTACTTCGTCAGCGGGCCACTTTTCGGACAGCTGGCGACGGGCGTTGTGCCATTCGACTTCGAATCGTCCTTGGGCGTGGTCGAGGTTGCTCGGAGCCGGAATCGACATGGTCACGTACCAGTCGGATTCGGTTGAGAATGCTCGGAGGTCGTCGTTGGTAGTCATGTGTGCACCCTTCGGCTCGAGGCTGACGTCGGGTCAGCGTTGTGACTGCCGTTGTAACTTCGAGGTCGCCAACGGTCGAACAGCACCAGCGCGTCAGCCGGTTGGGGCCGGGAATGGATCGACGACCAACGCATAGGAACCCAATGACCGAAGCCGTTGCGCTTCAAGCGGCCCACGGGCGGTGACAATCCGGATGACAGCTCCGGAGTCCGTCTCGAATTCGACGTCGTCGACGTTGCCGATGTCCAGTCCGTCGGTCGTGAGGATTCTGGTGCCGATCAACGTGACGTCACCGGTGACAGCCGACTTCTGATGTTCGTTTTCGACCGTTGCCGGATCGTCACCGGATGATGCCATGACGGCGTCGGTGCCGAAGGAGTTCACGGCCGACCATGGGAGCACGATTGCTCGCTTGCCGCGGCCATCGATGTGGATCGATTCGATGTGGCGGCCTGTCCGGTCCAGCACAAAGCCCTTCACGGAACCGATCGTCTCGGCGGTGTCGGTCGCGACGACGGGCCGGCTGGTGACATGGGTGAACAGTTCGGAACTCATTGCCCTGCCTCCAGTGCTGACGAACGGTACGATGCAATCGCTGCTCCGAACCCGGCGAGATCGTTGCGGACGAAATCGGTTGCCTCGACGGGAAGAACGAGATTGTCCCGCGACAGCGACATCTGGGCCGAGATCGGCACGAACGTCGTGTCGGAACGGCCCTCTGTCCGGAGTTCGTATCCGACGGCGCACGGTTCGTCGCCGGTCGACAGAATCACGGCGACGACCTCTCCGAGGTCGGTGCCGTCAGCTGACAGCACCCTGTTGCCGAGAACTGGGCGAGCGGACACGAGGTCCCGAAGGTCGGCGTCATCGGGAGCCTCATCTTCGATCGAGGATTCCGAATCGACCATCACAGCGTCGGGCCCGATCGCTGCCACCGACGCGGTCGAGAGCACCGACTTGAGTCGCCCGGCAAAGCGACCTCGCTTGTTCAACGTGAATCCCATCAGACGATCCGAGGCGGGGGCGGCCAACACGGAACCGGCTCGACGCGACTTGAGTACGAAGTACAGCGCCACCGCGACGATGACGATCACCACGGCCACCAAGATCAACCACCACACAACACTCATACACACCTTCGTTCGAGAACCTGACTCACCTGAATGGGTCCCCTCGTTGCCCGCTTGGTCTGGGCAAGTCGGCGGAGTGGTCAACGTATGTGCGGACCTGCCCCGTCGTCGGGCTTCGCAAACCGATACGACCATGACGTTTGTGCGCGATTTGTTCGACGGTCTTCACGCCGTCTCGGAACCATCGGCATCATCGGAAGTTGGGGAGGTGACGGCGTTCTCGATCGTCCCGGGTTCGAACCAGCGGGCTACGACGACGTCGGTGGACGAATGAGCGATAATCGAAGCAACCACCACCAAGGCAACCAGGTGGAACAGGTCGCTGCGCGCGGCCACGCCGGAGCGCAGGATCAACAATCCGTACACGACCGATGCGAAACCTTTCGGACCGAACCATGCTGCTGCGATCCGCTCACGCGCCCGCAATGTGCTCCCGATCAGCGCAATCGCCAGTGAGACAGGGCGGGCAACGAACAACGCGAGTGCTGCGAACACGTAGCCGGTGAGGGGTATCTCGGTGAGGAACCGGGGTGAGATCAGCGCCCCGAAGACGAGCAGCGCAGCCAGCTTGAGCAACTCGGCGACGAGCTCGCCGAACTCGTGAAATGCGTCACGGATGGCGGGACTCATCGTCGCGACCGTGATGCCAGCGGAGAATGCGGCCAAGAACGCATTGGCATGCGTCAGCGACGACAAGCCCAACACCAACAGCCCGATCGCGAACGCGTTCAACGGCTCGTACGAGGCTGTGGCATGGAAGAAGCGGGAACGCTCCAGTTTGATCGCCACGAACGGGACCCCGATCCCGATCGCGATACCGGCCAGGACCTCACCCGTCAGACCGGCCGCATTGACTGAGTCGGTACCGACGACGGCGAGGAGCACGATCACGATCGGCAGGGCGAGCCCGTCGTTCAACCCACTCTCGACGTTGAGCAGGTTGCGCAGCCGGTATGGAATTTCCTCCCGGCCGACGATCGCGGCTGCGAACACGGGGTCGGTCGGACACAACACCGCACCGACCAGAAACGCCTCTGCCCACGGCAACCCACCCAGGTAACGACCAAACACGGCTGTCACGACCAACGTCAACGGCAACCCGAGCAGCAACGCCCGACCCGGCAGCCTCCACGCCGACCTCAATTGATCGAGTGCGAGGCGCATCCCATCGGTGAACAACACACTGAACAACGCCAACTCGGCCAAGCGGCTGACGAGATCGTCGTCGGCTGCGACATGCACGGCCCCGAGCACTCCGTCACCCAGCACGAATCCGGCGACCAAGAACAACACCGACGTCGACAGGATTGTCCGATTCGCCAACCCCGATACCAGCACCGCCGCCAACAACACGCAAGCGAACACCAGCACGATCAGCACGTTGCTCAACGTAGCCAGCTGCCGGCGTGCCCGAACAACAACGGCGCCGCCGTTGCCTTGATCGCCCAAGCGACGCAGACCCTCGGCTCAGAGAGTGGGCTGTTTCTCCCACGGCGGCAACTGATGTCGGGTTCGAACGCGGCGAACTTCGGCCGGCCCGGTGCCGATGATCAGCGAATCGGTCCACAGCCAGCGCTTTTCCTGTCGAACTCCGCGGAGCAGATCGCCATCGGTCACGCCCGTTGCCGCAAACCAGCAGGACCCGTCACCGACAAGATCCTGTGCCGTCAACACGGCACCGGCCGCGAATCCGGCAGCCTCGCAGGCGTCGCGCTCGTCCGAATTGGCCGGAGCGAACCTGCTCTGGAGTTCACCGCCGAGACCTCGAAGGGCTGCTGCGCTGATCACCGTCTCGCGACTTCCGCCGACCCCGAACAGGATGTCGGCGCCGATCGTCGGCAAACAGGTCGTGATCGCTGCGCCAATATCGTCGTCAGCAACGAGATGGAGACGGGCGCCAGTTCGCTGGATTTCGGCAATCAATTCGTGGTGGCGATCTCGGTCGAGGACGACAGCGGTCACCTCCCCAATCGGGCGGTTCATCGCTTTCGCGAGCGCATGCAGATTGACCGTCGCCGATCGATCGATGTCGACAACCCCCACGCCATCTGGACCGACAGCCAACTTGTCCATCCGAGCGCACGGCAATGTCGGCAGCATCGCGCCGCGTTCGCAGACAGCAACGACCGACATTGCATGTGGACCACCGCCGGCCGCGGATCGAGACCCGTCGATCGCGTCGATCGCAACATCCATGGGTGGCAACCCGCTACCGACACGCTGGCCATGGCCCAACTCCGACTGTTCATCCTCACCGAGAACGATCAGCCCGTCGATCGCAACGCACGATAACGCGGCGGCCATGGCTTCGATCGCAGCATTGTCGACGGCTGACCGCGTCCCACTTCCGACCCACGGACATGCGGCCAAGGCAGCCGCCTCGGTGACTCGCAGCAATTCAAGTCCGATGTTCATAAGTCTCTCCTCGGATGCGCCGTCCACGACCCGGCTCAAGACTCGCACCCTATGCGCAAGTGCGGCCGACGGTGCGGCGAACGACGCCGATCTGCCACCGTTGCGTTGATCCGTGCCACCCAGGAGCAACGTGCCAGCCGTGACAGGGGCGTCACGCGCCGCGTCGGCCGAGAATGCCGGCCATCGTGTCGGCGAACCCGCCGACGGCGCGACCGGAACGTCGCGCGGAGGTGGACACTCGAACGTTCAAGGGTGAGATCGTGCGATAGTTCTGCCGGCGCAGCTCGTTCCAGAGAGCGTGGTCTTCGGCGACGTCGATGTGGGGGAAGCCGTCTGCAGCGAGATATGCGTCGGCGCGGACACCCATGTTGGCGCCGTGGACATGCGGGTGCGAATCGGCGTCGATGGTGTAGGACTCGGTGAACGCGGTCAGCAGCGGATTGGTGAGATCGTCGTCCCGGATCAGGTCGACCGTGCCTGCCACTGCATCGAATCCTGCCTCGGCGTAGGCGATGTGGGCTGCGAGCCAATCCGGCGCAACGATGGTGTCGGCGTCGGTCGTCGCAATCCACACGGCGTGGGTGTCGACGTGGCCGGCGTGAGTGGCAACCGTGAGGCCGTGCACGATTGCAGCCCGCCGTGCGCCCCCGGCTGACTGCCACCGACCGCGGATCAGATGGACCGGCGCCCACGGCCGGTGCAGGCGGTTGATGACACCCTCGGTGTCGTCGGTCGACCCATCCGACGCAACGACGGCGACGACCATCACATCTCGAACATTGGCGACGGCGGTGCGGATCGAGCGCACACACGCCTCGATGTGGTCCTGTTCGTTCCGTGCAGGCACGGCGACCACGACCGCCGTCGGGAGCCCGGCAGGCTCGCAATGCTTGGCCACTGCAGTTGTGCGAACTCGGATCGAGGGCTGAGGTTGGGCGATGACGGTCACCTGATCCGCCTGCCCAGATCCGCACCCACCAAACCTCGTGGTCCATGATCGTGGTCCATGATCGCATCCGTCGCACCGAGTTGGTGGGCCCGCAACATCACCGACGCCGGCAAGCTGCCGCTCCTGATCGGTTTCGCAGCATTCGTCGTCACGTTCCTTGCAACCCGTCTGGTGACCCGTCTGATCAGGGCCGGCCGTGGTCCTTTCTCGGACAACGTGTCGGCGAGCGGGCTCCATGTCCATCACTCCGCGCCGGGAATCATTGCTTTGGTGATCGGTGCGTTCACGGCTGTCGCCTCGGCGAGCGACTCGGCGTGGCGAATCGTGGCGGCTGTGCTCGTCGGCGTCGGCACCTCACTCGTACTCGACGAGTTCGCCCTGATTCTGCACCTCGAGGACGTGTATTGGGCCCAAGAAGGCCGACTTTCCGTCGAGATGATCAGCCTGGCGTTCGGTTGTCTCGGGTTCACGCTCGTCGGGTTCTCGCCGCTCGGTGTCGACGACATGGGCAGCGCTGAGGTCGCGGTTCGTATCGGGGCAATGAGTTCTGCCCTCGTCACGCTTGGGCTCGTCGTTGTCTGCGTCTTCAAGGGCAAATCGAAAATGGCGCTGTTCGGGGTGTTCGTCCCGCTGCTCGCGTGGGTGGGGGCGGCGCGACTGGCCAGACCACATTCGGTGTGGGCCAAACGTTGGTACGGCGAGCAGCGACGGATGCGGGCGGCCGAACGGACGGCTGCATTCGATGCCCGATGGGATCCGGTGCTCGATCATCTCAGCGACCTGATCGCCGGCAAGCCGTCCGAGCCCGATCCGAACGCCTGACGAGGGTCAGAGAGACGTGATCAGTTCGTCGAGGCGGTCGAAGTTCTCGTCCATGCCTTGACCACTCTGGTCGAACTCGAACATCTCGTTGCATTGTTCCGGCGAGGTGTAAACGGACAGGCCCTCGAGGCGACAGTGACCGTCAGCGAGATCAACGAAAGTGAGCGATTCCAGCGTCGGGCGCCCAGGATCGCCTTCGAACTCCCACGTGTGCACGATCCGGCTCGGGGAGACCACCTCGTGATATGAACCGAAGAACGTGAACGTCGCTGATCCGGCCCCGATCGTGTAGCGGAAGGCCCCGCCCGTGGCTGCTTCGAAGCGGTCGACCTGACAGGTGGTGCCACGTGGACCCATCCACTGGACGAACTGCGATTGCCCGGTGTGAGCACGAAACACGAGCGATAGAGACGGTGACCATTCGGACCGAACCGCTCCGCGGCGCGCCGAATCGCGCCGCGGATCGGTCGGACAGGTCAGATGTCGATGCCGTAGAGCTCGGCGGCGTTCTCCATCATGATCCGGCGGAC
>JBDSDH010000155.1:0-60696 GCA_039920665.1 Ilumatobacteraceae bacterium | reverse complement strand
GGTCATGATGATGGTTCCCGCGATCTCTAGTTGCCCGAGAACTGTTGCGAGATGCGGTTCTCGTCGAGCTTGGCGGCGGCAAGCGCCGGAACTCCTTCGACCTTGGCGACCCAGGTCGGATCACATTCGAACGTTCCACGTTCCGTCGGAGCGACCCGGACGTACTCGGTACCCGTGAGATGCAGCAGAAGGTTGCATGACGGCGGGTGGTTGCCACCTGGATCGGTCTCTGCGTGGAGGCCGTGGCCGGTCCAGTTGTGCGTGTTCTTGAGGTTGTCCAGCGTGCAGGCCCGGGTCAGGGCAGCGCCGCAATCCGATGCTGCCTGGGCCCACAGCAGGAACGACGACGTGGCCTGAGCACCGAGCAGCGAAATGTCGCCGCCGGCACCCTCGACGAGGTCGACGTAGGACTTGGTCGCCGGGTTGACATCGGCCTCTTCGAACGGAATGAATGCCATCCGGAGGTAGAGATTGTCGAGCGCTCCGTCGGTATTGGCCGCTGCACAGGTCTGCTCGTAGTGGTTGGCGTCGGTGATGATCGGCACGTTGAATCCGTTGGCAATCGCCGACTGGGCGAACAACTGCAGGTTCGGCAAGCACGATCCGGACCACGACACGGCGGTCGCTCCGGAGTCCTGTAGTTGCTTGACGAGCGGAGTCCAGTCGGCCTCGCCGCCGATGCTGTATTCGAGCGTGGTGTTGGCGAAGCCCCAACCGAACTCGGGAGCAACCGCAACCACCTTGTCACGGGTTTCCTGGGTGGCAGAGTAGTTGCCGACGAGTGTGCCGACCTTGAGGACGGCATCGCCGAGCACCGCTTTGGTCTGGGCGAAGATCCCCGCCGGTGTCTCGTCTGCCGGGTTGGGCAGACCTTGGAAGACATCCTTGCCCATTGCGAACGCAGCGCTCACGCTGTACGCGGGAACGGCCGGGAGGCCACACCCGAGCCGGATCTCTTCCTGGTTGCCGTCGAAGGCCCAGCCTTCGCCGACGAGGAAGAAGTTCCCTCCGTCACAGGCGGCCTGCACCGCAGGGCCGACTTCGAGCAATTTGGCGTCGAAGTAGTTGAGCGTGATCTGGCGGCCGTTGATACCACCGAGCGTGTTGCATTCAGCGACGAGCGCCTTCACGGCGTCGGTGATCTGGTGGTTGAGTCCAGGCGCACCGGCGTAACCGGCATCGTCACCGGAGGCGATGTTGATCGAGTCCTTGGTGACACCGACTTCGGTGCCGTCGTCGGTGTTCGCTCCGTCGCCGGCGCTACATGGCCACGGCGCGTCGCCGAACATCGGCACGTCGGGCTCGGGCGGCAGCGTTGTCTCGGCGGCGACGGTCGTGTCGGCACCTGCTGTGCTGTCGGTGCCTGCGGTGGTCGGTGTGGCCGCTGTCGTTTCGGTGGCTTGTGGTGCCGTCGTGGCCGCTGCACTGCTCGACGGCGGTGCGGTGGTGGTGGTCACTGCTTCGTCGCGGTCCTTGCCGCAGGCCGTCGCCAACATCGCAAACGCTGCCACGGCAGCAACAACTCGAACTGGTTTATGTCGCATCGAAATCCCCCCGGATGACTGATTGGTCGGGTCACCATAGCACGAATCTGACGGTCCGTCAGATTCGTGTTGCGACGTATTCAGCCGGTCGCGAACTGTTGTGAAATTCGGTTCTCGTCGAGCTTCGCGGCCACGACGGCAGGCGTGTTGCCGACCTTCGCGACCCAGCTGTCGTTGCACTCAAACGTGCCGGGTTCTTTCGGAACCACCCGCTCGTACGTGGAGCCGACCAGATGCAACATGATGTTGCATTTGGCCGGGTGATTGCCGCCTGGATCGGTCTCGGCGTGCAGACCGTGTCCGGTCCACTGGTGCGTGTTCTTCAGATTTTCGAGGGTGCATGCCCGTGTCAGCTCGTTGCCGCACGCCGATGCAGCGGTGGCCCAGAGCAAGAACGACGACGCCGTCTGGGTGCCGAGCAGCGAGATGTCGCCGCCGCTGTTGGTGATGGTGTCGATGAACTGCTGAGTGGCTGGATTGAGCGCGGCCTCCTCGAACGGGATTGACGCGACCCGGACGTACATGTTGTCGAGCGCCCCGTCGGTGTTCGCGTCGGCGCACTGGCGCGAGTAGTGGTTGGCGTCGGTGATGATCGGCACGTTGTAACCGTTCGCGATGGCGGCCTGGGCAAACAGCTGCAAGCCGGGCAGACATGTCCCCGACCAGTAGACGAGCTTGGCGCCGGCGTCTTGCAGTTGCTTGACGAACGGGGTCCAGTCGGCTTCGCCGGCCGGGTTGTACTCGATGGTCGACGACGCGAACTTCCAGCCGAACTGCGGTGCCACCGCAACCACTTTGTCGCGCGACTCCTGCGTTGCGGAGAATCCTCCCGCGAGCGTTCCGGCAGCGGTCACATCGTCGGGGAACAGCTTGGCAACCTGGGCAAACCAACCAGCGGTCGTCTCGTCGGAGGGATTGGGCACGCCGACGAACACGTCCTTGCCGTGGGCGAAGGCGGCGCTGACTGCGTAGGTCGGCACGGCGGGCAGGCCACAGCCGAGCCGGATCTCCTCCTGGTTGCTGTCGAAAGCCCAGCCCTCACCGACGAGGAAGAACGTCCCGGCATCGCACGCGCCCTGGATCGCCCCCGCGACCTCGAACAGCTTGGCGTCGTAGTAGTCGAGTTGGACCTGGCGCCCGTTGATGCCGCCGAGTTCGTTGCACGCAGCGACGAACGCTTTCATGGTGTCGGTCATCTCGTGGTTGAGTCCCGGTGATCCGGCATAACCCGCATCGTCGCCGGTCGCGATCCGGATCGAATCAGTTGTGACCCCCGGTTCGCTGCCGGAGTCGGAGTTTGCCCCGTCGCCCTCGCTGCACGGCCACGGCGCATTACCGAACGACGGCAGCGCCGGTGGCGCCTCGGTGGCCGGTGTGGTGTCGACGGTGGTGGCTGCCGCTGAGTCACCCGTGGTCGAATCCGTCGAACCCGCGGTCGTGGCCGACGACGTGTCGACCGGCGCGATCGTGGTGGTCTCGGCCACCGAGGTCGCGGCGGTGGTGGCGACCGACTCCTCTCGGTCTTTGCCGCACGCAGCAGCCAACAAGACGAAGGCCACCGCAACGGCCGTCACACGAATCCCCATATGGCGCATCAAAACCCCCGGATCGACTAGCTGGCGGCACCGTACACCACATCGGTCGACCGGAGGGAGCGATTCTGACATGGCGTCAGATTGTCCTGAGATGGCCGGGTCAGCCGATGGCGATCGGATTCACGGGTGAGCCGGTGGCGCCGGTGACCAGCAGGCCGCCGACCGCGAGAAGGATGTCGTAGCAGCCATCGGCGGCGAGGTCGGCCAGCCACAGGTGCTCGATGAGCGTGATCCCACGCTGGTGCAGCAACTCGATGTGCACGCCGAGGAACTGGTTGCGATCGAACGGGATCGGCTCGATCGCGGAGTTGTCGCTACCCACGACGCTGATGCCGTGATCGCTGATGAACTCGACACTGTCGAAGCCGAGTCCGGCCTGCATCCACGCCTGCTCCGGCGGCAAGTGTTTGTTGCGATGCTCGAGCCAACCGGTACGGACCAGCAGGATGTCGCCCGCCTCGATCGCCGTGCCCTGCTCGGCACGACATGCTTCGAGCAATGCAGAGTCGATCACCTGACCGGTGGCCAGACCCGTACCCGTGGTCGCCTCGAGGTGACCCTGCACGTCGAGCAACTTGGCCGGCCCTGCGAAGCTTCCGGTGTGCTCGATCCCGCACTTCGCAGCACCGCCTCGGGGCGTGAACGAGTCGGCCGGATAGCCGTTGTACAACGTCGATGCGGACGTCACGTGCGACAGCGCATCCATGTGCGTTCCGATGTGGCTCGGCATCACGAGCACGTCCTCGTTCGCTCCGACACCCTCACCGATCTCGAAGAACGGTGGCACCCGTCCGATGTCGGCGACGCTCGACAGTGTGTATCGCTCCGGCGCGGGCCGGTCGTGCACGGCCGGGACGGTGGCCTGGCTGAGTTGGATCGCGAGCGAATAGACCTTGCCGGTGACGCGTCGCAGCGCAGCTGCCTTGACCGCCTCGGGTGTGATCAGATTGAGTGCGCCACGTTGATCCTCGTCTCCCCATCGGCCCCAGTTGTTCGTCGACATGTCAATCTCCCAATTCGTGGTCCGAGCCAGACCCGTTCCCACATTCGTCTCCACACTCGTATCACGCTTCAGGTCGCGACACATCACGGCGAACGGTTCGTGCCGTGCGTCCGGCGGCTGCTACGAAAGGCCCATGACCGCAACCAGCGCCACAACACCACGTCAGACCATTGCCGGAGGGCTCGACGGGATGGCCGTTCTGATCACCGGCGGCGGTACCGGGATCGGCCGAGCCTGCGCCGAACGGCTCGCTGCTGACGGTGCCGCCGTCACGATCTCCGGTCGCACCGAATCGTCACTCGCGGCCGCCGTCGAATTGATCGCTGCTGCCGCCACAGCGGGCGGCCACGGCGGTAGCGCCCAATATGTCGTCGGCGACGTCACGGACGAGGGCGCCGTTCAACAGATGGTTACCAAGGCACTCGAGCCGACCGGTTCGCTGAACGGCTGCATTGCCAATGCCGGTGGTTCGAGGGGCCTCGGGCCGTATCACCTGACCGACACCGCAGCGTTCATCGAGACCCTGCACCTCAATGTCGTTGGCACGATGCTGTGCCTCAAACACACGGTGCCCCATCTCGTCGCGGCCGGCGGGGGCTCGTTCGTCGGCATGTCGTCGATCGCCGGTTACGTCACCCATCCCCACTTCGGCGCGTACACGGTGTCCAAGGCCGGGATCGAGCAGATGATGCGCAATGCCGCCGACGAGTACGGCCCGGTCGGTGTTCGCTGCAATGCGATCCGGCCAGGCTTCATCGCCACCGAGATCATGGACGGCATCCCCCGGGACAGCCCCACCTACAACAGCTACGTCACCAACACGCCGATGAACGGCATCGGCGAACCCGAAGACGTCGCTGCGCTGGCCCGGTTCCTGATCGGCTCGGACTCGCGCTGGATCACCGGTGTGTCGATCGCTGTCGACGGCGGCAACGGGCTGCGTCGCGGACCGGACTACGGACCGTTTCTCGAGCCGTTCCTCGGCGCCGACGTCATGTTGGCCAAGCGCCCGTTCGAGCCGTAACTCGAACGGGCGGTCAATCGGTCAGCGGGCGATCGTCAGGAAACGGTGAGCTTGCCGGGCAGGAAGATCAGCCACGGTGCCTTGTAACCGACGCGGACGACCTGGCCGGGCTGCACGTTGACGGCCTGGACGCCCTTGCCGGCTTCCTTGATGAACAGGTACGGAAAGTGCACCTGCACCTGGTGGGTGCCGGGCGAGGTCGGGAAGAACGTCGGCGTTTTCCAAGCACCCTTGACCGGCTGGTTGTCGATCACGAACACAGGCTTGAAGAAGTTGAGGATGAACGCCAGGACAAAGAACTTGGCGGTGATCTCGATTCCAGTGTTGGCGGTGGACGGCGGAGGAGGAGGTGTCGGCGTGCTCATGCGCGTCACCATAGGTCCGGTGACGATTGCCGCGACGGATGCACTCCGATTCGAACGACGATTCGCCGTTCAATCCGGTCGGCTGCGACGGCCGGCCGGCACCGGTCAGGCGAAGGAGACCGTCAGCGACAGATCGTCGGCGCCGCGGACGACACCGAGTTCGACGGTGTCGGTGGCGAGCCGAGCGAGGCCGTCGGCGAGGGCATCGATCGAGATCAGTTCCGTGTCGCCGAGGAGGACCAGCAGATCGCCGACCAACACCCCTGCGGCTGCGGCCGGACCGGACTCCTCGACGCCTCGGACCAACAGTCCGGTGCGATCGCTCAGGCCGACGGCCTGACGCAACTCGGTTGCAACCTGTGGCGGAGCGATGGCGACGCCGAGCGTACGACGTTGTGGCGAGCGACCGTCCAGCAGTTCGGCGATGCGGGTCTGCAGCGCAGCGTCGGTGGCCCGAGCGAGGTAGAAACCGTCTCCGGCGCGATGTGTGTTGATGCCCACTACATGGCCCGCTGCGTTGCAGACCGGTCCACCGGAGGAACCGCGTGCGAGCGGCGCCGTGTGCTCGATGCTGCCGTGCACGACCCGACCGCGGGGACCGCGGAACGCTTGATCCTGAGCGCTGATGAAGCCGAGCGTCACCCGGGCCCGGTGACCGCCACGGCTGAGGGCCACAACGGCGCCGCCGACTTCGAGGGTCACCTCCGCAAAGCTCAGCGCCGGCAGTTCGCCGGTGGGCACGCTGACGACGACCACGTCGCCGTCGGCATCGACACCGTGCACCGACGCCTGCTCGGTCCGACCATCGGCGAACGTGATGGCGACGGTCTGATCACGCAGGTTGTGGGCGCTGGTCAGAACCCGGTCCTGGCCGACCACGAAGCCGGTGCCCCGACCGTTCCTGCCGATGCTGACGATGGACGGACCAGCCGCCGAGGCGACGGTCCGGATGGTGGATTCGATGGTCTCGATCATGATTGATCTCATTTCGAACGACTCGACAGTCACTTGTGATTTGCAAGTGACTATACACTCGCCCTCGTGATCCGCACCGGCCACAATGGGAAAATGATCCCGGCATCCCTCCAACGAGCAACCGAAGTAGCCGGTGATCGCTGGGTACTGCTCGTTCTGGCAGCGCTCAGCGACGGATCACGCCGATTCGGCGACATCGTGAACGACCTCACCGACGGTCGCGGCTCGATCGCCCCGAATGTGCTCACCGACCGGCTGCGGCGGATGGAGCGCGATGGACTGATCGACGCCACGCTCTACACCGACCGTCCGCGACGCTACGTCTACGCGTTGACCGAATCGGGGCGAGAGTTGTCCGCGCTCGTGCCTGCCCTGACGGCCTGGGCGGCGCGTCGAGCCGGCGGTGAGCCGCTCCTCCACGATCTGTGTGGCTCGCCGCTGGAGACCCGAGTCTGGTGCCCCACTTGTCAGCGCACGGTCGACCGGTCCGAGCATGTCGAAACCGATTCCGACCACGCCCTGCGATGGGTCTGACCAAAGGACGAAACGTTTCGACCATGTCAGATGACGGTCGTCAGGTCGTTTCGACGGTGACCGGGGTGACCGGCGCGATCACCGGGGCCGGAAAGCGAGCGGCGGGGTCTTGACGGTAGAAGCCCGACAGCACGTCGTAAAGGTCGGGTTTGCGGGTCTTCATATCGACCGGGCGGGAGAAGAACATCTCGGTCGCGACCGCAAAGAACTCGCCAGGATCGGTACCGCCGTATGCCCGTAACAGCTCGCCGTCACCGTCGGACCCGCGACGAATCGCCTTGTACTCGCGAGTACAGACTTCGATCCAGCGTTCGCGAGCCTCACCCATCACCAGCGGCGGGGTGCCGTCGATGACTCCGTCGAGCATGTCGAGCTTGTGGGCGAATTCGTGGAAGACGACGTTGAGTCCACGCCCGGGATGACGAGCGTCGATCGACACTGAATCCCACGCAACGATGACAGGACCGCCGAAGTGGGCCTGGCCGTCGATTCGCGTCGGAGCGTTGGTCTGCAACCCCCCGGACCCCGTGGCCCGGGGGCCACTGAGCACGACGGTCGAGGGGTGGACGATGACGGTGCTGACTCCGCGGTAGTAGTCGCTCGGCTCGTCGTCATCGTCGCCCAACTCCAGCACGAGCAGGCAGGCCTGGGCGGCGATCAGAACCTTCATGATGTCGGCGATGTCGAAGTTGTTGGCCGCTTCCCAACGGATGTCGTAGACGAACTCCTGGATCAGGAACTCCATCCGGAAGCGCTCGTCGTCGCTCAACAGTGACCACAACGGCCACCGGCGGACGAGCAGCATCCGCCACTCGTCCGGGAAAGGCTGGTCAAGGGCTTCCCGGCGACGTCGGCGACGCCGAGACTCGAAACGCATGGCCGCGACGCTATCGGCCGGCTGCGGAGCGGGACGGTCGGTGGGCGATCGTCATGCGGCCACAACCTGTGCGGCAAACGAGCCATCCGTGAACTGAGTGCGGCTGAGCGACGAGTACAGACCGCCGAGATCGAGCAGTTGCACGTGGGTTCCGCGTTCGACGACCCGGCCGCCGTCGACGACGATGATCTCATCCGCAGCCCGCACCGTGGCCAGGCGATGAGCGATCACGATCGAGGTGCGCCCGTCGAGGGCGAGTCCCAACGCTCGTTGCACCGCAGTTTCCGAGGCCGAGTCGAGGTGGGCCGTTGCCTCGTCGAGCACGACGACAGCAGGATCCTTGAGCAACAGCCGGGCGATCGCGATCCGCTGCTTCTCACCGCCCGAAAGGCGATGTCCACGATCACCGACGACGGTGTCGAGGCCGTCGGGCAAGTGGTCGATCACGTCCCAGATCTGGGCCGAGCGCAGCGATTGCACGAGCTCGTCGTCGGTGGCGTCGGGCTTGGCGTAGAGCAGGTTGGCCCGCAACGTGTCGTGGAACAAGTGTGCGTCCTGCGAGACCACACCGACCGTGTCCCGGATCGACGCCGAGGTCGCCTCGCGGAGGTCCAGGCCACCGATTCGCACGGCACCACCGGTCGGATCGTAGAGCCGTGACACGAGGCCCGAGATCGTGGTCTTGCCGGCGCCGGACGGTCCGACGATAGCCAGCATCCGGCCAGGCTCGACTCGCAGCGACACACCGTGGAGGATCTGATCCGACGACTGGTTGTCGAGCCGAGCGACGCCTTCGAGTGACGCCAGCGAGACCTCGGACGCCGTTGGATAGCGGAAGTCGACCTCGTCGAACTCGACGCCGACCGGACCGATCGGGAGAGCGACCGCCTCGGCAGCGTCGGCGACCATCGGCTTCAGATCGAGCACTTCGAGCACTCGCTCGAAGCTGACGAGAGTGGTCATCACGTCGACCTGAACGTTCGATAGCGAAGTCAACGGACCGTACAACTGACCAAGGTATGCGGTAAGGGCGACGACGGTGCCGACACCCAGGGTGCCGCCGATGGCCATCAGGCCGCCGATGCCGTACGCAACCGCAGTGGCCAGCGATGCCAGCAGCCCCAGCGACGACATGAAGATCCTCGAGTACATCGCTTGGGTGACGCCGATGTCACGCACTCGTCCGGCGCGGGCGGAGAACGCGGCGGACTCGGCTTTGGGGTGCCCGAACAGCTTGACCAGCAGCGCACCGGACACGTTGAATCTTTCGGTCATTGTCTGGCCCATCTCTCCGTTGAGTTGGTATCGCTCGCGGGTGATGGCGGCCAGCTTGCGACCGACGAGCTTGGCGGGGAACACGAACAGCGGCAGCATGATCAGCGACAGCAGAGTGATCTGCCACGACAGCACGAACATCGCAGCGAGCGTTGCCGTGACCCCGACGATGTTGCCGACCACGTTCGACAGGGTGGAGGTGAACGCCTGTTGGGCACCCTGCACGTCGCTGTTGAGTCGGGTGACGAGTGCGCCGGTCTGGGCCCGAGTGAAGAACCCGATCGGCATCGTCTGGACATGGTCGAAGACCTGGGTACGGAGATCGAAGATCAATCCCTCGCCGATCCGGCTCGAGAACCAGCGCTGCGCGAGGCCGACCGCAGCCGACACGACCGCCAGGAACGCGACCAGTCCGGCGAGCGCGAGGACCAATCCGGTCCGCTTCTCGGCGATACCGTCATCGATGATCGAGCGGAACACCAGTGGGCCGGCGGCGCTGACGAGCGCATCGACGATGATCAGCGCGAGGAAAGCAGTCAGCCACTTGCGGTACGGACGGGCGAACCCGATCACCCTCCGGATGGTGCCGGGGGCGAGCTGGTAGGACGTGACGGAGGGGTCTTTGGTGAACGATTGAAGCGGTCTTGGCATTCGATGTTTCTCGGTTCTATCTTTCTCTGTCCAAATACTGGTGATCTGAACTCATGGTGATCTAAACTCACTATATGGGCCGATCTATTCCCGTCAACCCGAACAAGCTCTCCCGAGCTGCGGCTGCAGCCCAGGTCGGCGACCTGTTCCATCAGATCAACCATCGGATACGACGGGCGGTCGCAGCCGAGTTCGAGCCCCTCGGGCTCACGGGATCGCAGATGCGGGCGCTCCGAACGATCCACGTGCACAGCGGTCAGGACGACGGCCCGATCCGGATGAGCGCGCTCGCCGATGCGCTCGGCATCGTGCGTCGATCAGCCACGTCGGTGGTGGACGATCTCGAGCAGCGAGGTTTCGTCGAGCGCGTCCACGACTCCGACGACCGGCGAGCTGTCGGCGTTCGGATCACCGACGAAGGACGGGCGACGATCGCCGAGGTGCGGGGTCGCCGCCTGAGCGCCGCCGGACAGGTCTTACAGCCACTGAGTACCGACGAGCTGCTGACGCTGCGAACCCTCCTCCAACGGCTCTGCTGCTGACGGTACGATTCCCGGGTGTCCGACACCACTGCCACCCTTGACAACAGCGACCGGGCCACCACCGGGCTGACGGCGGCCGAGGTGGCCGAACGGGTCGCTCGGGGCGAGGTCAACAACGTTCCCGATGCGCCGTCGCGAACCGTCAGCGAGATCATCCGAGCAAACCTGTTCACCCGGTTCAACGCTTTGATCGGCACCCTGTTCGCAATCGTGATGCTCTGCGGCGCATACCGCGACGGGTTGTTCGGCGGCGTCATCGTGGCCAACACCATGATCGGCATCGTCCAGGAACTGCGAGCCAAGCAGACCCTCGACAAGCTGACCGTGATCAACGCCCCGAAGGTGAGTGCGCTCCGCGATGGAACGCTCACCCCGATGGCCGTCAACCAGCTCGTGCTCGGCGACGTGATGGATCTGCTGCCCGGCCAACAGATCGTCGCCGACTCGAAGTTGCTCACCGGGTCCAACCTCGAAGTCGACGAATCGCTGCTCACCGGCGAATCCGACCCGGTGGTCAAAGAGCCGGGCGACGGATTGCTGGCGGGCAGCTTCGTGGTGGCCGGTAATGGACGGGCCGAGGTCGACAAAGTCGGCGCAGATGCCTATGCGGCCAAGCTCGCCGAGGAGGCCCGCAAGTTCTCGCTGGTCCACAGCGAGCTGCGGGCGTCGATCGACCGCATCGTCACGCTCGTCACCTATGCGCTCGTACCGACCGGCATCGGACTGTTCATCAGCCAGCTCAACGTCGACAACCAGAGCATCAGGGGCGGCCTCGTCTCGGCCGTCGGTGGCGTGGTCGCGATGGTGCCGGAGGGACTGATCCTGTTGACCAGCGTCGCGTTCACGGTCGGCGTGGTACGCCTGGCCCGCAAGCGCACGCTCGTCCAGGAGCTGCCCGCGATCGAGGTGCTCGCTCGCGTCGACGTGATTTGCATCGACAAGACCGGAACGATCACATCGGGCGAGATGGATCTCGCCAACGTCGAACTGTTCGGCAATGACGGTCCGGGCCAGGAGGCGGTCGACACCGCACTCGCCGCGATCGCATGGTCGGATCCCAACCCCAATGGAACCCAGAAGGCGCTTCAGGGCACGTACGACAAGGCGCCGGGCTGGCAGGCGACTGCCAATGTCGCCTTCTCGTCGGCCCGCAAGTGGAGTGCATCGTCGTTCGGGGACCAAGGAACCTGGGTGTTCGGCGCCCCGGAAATGGTGCTCGCCGATCAGGACTTCGAGTCCATCTCCGACCGGGTCGATGCGGCCGCCGACGCCGGCAAGCGGGTGTTGCTGCTCGCGTCGAGCCAACAACAACTGACCGGCGAGTCGTTGCCAGACGACCTGATCCCCGTTGCGCTGGTGATGCTCGAAGATCAGGTTCGTCCCGATGCCGAAGAGACGCTCGCCTATTTCGTCAAACAGGGCGTCACGATCAAGGTGATCTCCGGCGACAACCCGCGCACGGTCGGAGCGGTGGGCCGGCGGGTCGGCTTGCAGGGAGCAGGGAACCTCGTCGATGCCCGCAATTTGCCCGACGACGTCGAAGGTCTGGCGGATGCGATCGACCGTTCAACCGTGTTCGGACGAGTCACGCCGCACCAGAAACGGGCAATGGTGCAAGCACTGCAGTCGCGCGGTCACGTCGTCGCGATGACCGGCGACGGCGTCAACGACGTCCTCGCACTCAAGGACTCGGACTGCGGAATCGCGATGGCGAGCGGCTCGGCAGCAACTCGGGCAGTCGCCCAGTTGGTCCTGCTCGACAGCACGTTCAGTTCGCTGCCTTCGGTACTGTCCGAAGGTCGGCGGGTCATCAACAACATCGAACGGGTCGCCAGCCTGTTCCTCGTCAAGACCACCTACGCCTTGTTCTTCGCGCTCGGCACCATCTTCAGCGGCGCCGAATTTCCATTCCTGCCACGCCACCTCACGCTGGTCGGCACGTTCACGATTGGCGCGCCGGCGTTCTTCCTGGCGTTGGCCCCCAACGATGCTCCCGTGCGAGCTGGATTCCTGGGACGAGTGCTCCGGGTTGCGATCCCGGGGGGCCTGCTCGCCTCGATCTCGACGTTCGTCGCCTACACGATCGCCCGTCACACGTCCGATCTCGACCCGGATCCTGTGGTGCGCCTGGCGATGGCGCGCACGACCGCAACGATCGTGCTCGCCTCATGCGCAATCCTGATCCTGGCCCGGGTCGCTCGCCCGCTCGTTGCGTGGAAGATCGCCTTGATCGCAGTGATGACAACGTTCCTTGCGCTCACCATGGTCATCGAACCGCTGCGCAACTACTTCGCACTCGTCGATCCTCCTCGGGGCACCTTGATCATGATGGCCATCGTGATCGGCGCAACGTCGGCGCTGCTGCCCGTCGTGTGGAAGTTCGGCGAACGGCTGGTCGGCTGGGGTGAGGCAATCGTCGAGCGCCGGAACGAGCGTCGGTCTCTCCAGACCGCCACAAAGGGCGAACAACTACCCGCAGAAAGTGGCAAATAAACTTCATCCGCTTCTATCGTCGGCGACGAACTACGAGTGATGGTTCCCCACGAATCACACCCGAAAGGACGTCACATGAATGTCGACGAACAACGGCTCCACCTCCTGATCGAAGAATCACAGGATCAGCAGTCGGACGCAATGCGAGATGCAAAGGCCGTACTCCCCGATCTGCGGGACATCGCCAGCGACCGCCGCAAGAGCACGATCATCACCCCGGACGAAATCCGCGCTCTGGAAGCCTCACGGGTCAGCACCCGGGCCAAGCTCGGCATGCTTGCCGGAGCCGGCGCAATCGGCGTTGCTGTTTCCAGCCTGCTGGCCTCGCCGGTGGCTGCTGACGAGGCCCTGGACATCCAGATCCTCCAGACTGCTGCTTCGCTCGAAATCTTGGCCGTCGCCACATACGGGGCTGCTCTGACGTTGCCGTTCATCGTCGATGGCAACGCCATCGTCAAGGCGTTCGCCGAGATGACCATGATGCAGCACGACGAGCACCGTCAGGCCTTCCAAGCCCAATGCAAGGCACTCGGCGGGGCGATTCAAGAAAACCCCAACCCGAAGTACAAGCCAATCGTCGATGCCGCCGTGCCGACCCTGACCGATGCTGCCAAGGTCGTCGATCTGGCCGCGACGCTCGAGCAGGTCGCGACCGAGACCTACTTGGCTGACCTCAACATGTTCACCGACAAGACCTCGCTCGGCCTGATGGCCAGTGTCATGGGCGTCGAGTCACAGCACCTCGCGGTGCTGCGAGCCGTCGGCGCATTGCTCGCCGGTGGTGGAGAAGCATTGATCGCGATCCCGACCGACGTTGCCGCTCTCCCGGCTGCTGCCGGCAGCGTTTCGTTCCCCGACGCCTTCCAAGGCACCACCATGGCCAGCCCGCCGAAAGAAGGAGCACTGTGATGAACACCAACACAGACCAAACCAACGACCCATCGATCGTCGAGATGGCTCAGGGCCCGTTCAGCCGTCGCCGGCTGCTCGCCGGTGCCGGGTTCATCGGCGCTGCACTCGTCGCCGCTGCTTGTGGCAGCGATGACAAGACCGCCACGACAACGGCCCCTTCCACCGCCGGAACCACCGCAACGACGACTGCTCCGACGACCGCTGCCACCACGGCACCGACCACCGCCGACACCACGGCTGCAACGACTGCCGACACCACGGCTGCGACGACTGCCGACACCATGGCTGCCGACGATGGGTCCGCCACCGACGGCAAGATCGCCACGCTTGCTGCCGGTCTCGAAGTGCTCGCCGTGAACACCTACGGCGCCGCCCTCGACGCTGCTGGCAAGGGTGCCCTCGGCGAAGTCCCGCCAGCCGTTGCCGAATTCGTCACGACGGCCAAGGCGCAGCACCAGGAGCAACTGGACAAGTGGAACGAAGTCCTCGTTGCCGCTGGCGCACCAAAAGTGACCAAGCCCAACGCAGACCTCGACCCCGTCGTCGCCGACGCGTTCAGCAAGGTCACCGACGTCGTCGGTGCCGCCAAGTTGGCCTTGATGCTCGAGCAAATCGCAGCCGCGACCTACCAGAGCGCCATTCCAGTCTTGACGAGCAAGGATGCAATCCTGCTTGCTGGGTCGATTCAGATCATCGACTTCCAGCACGCCGCGATTCTCAACTTCGTGCTCGGCAATTACCCGGTCCCGGACACGTTCGGCAAGCTGGATCAGGCCGTCGCAGCCTGATCTCCTCCAAGTCGGTTGACGCCGTTCGCCTCCCTGGCGGCGTGAACTGAGTGCAAACCGTGTGTCCCATCCGAATGGGGCGGTGTCTCCGGACGCCGCCTCATTCGGCTTTTTCGCGTCTCGGGCTAACCTGTGAACGAACGAGCGACATCCGGAAGTCGTTCCGTGACGGAGAAACAGTATGGCAATCAGTCTCCACAAGTTCGAAGAGCAAGGTGGTCGGCTCAAGACCGACGACATCGACTTCGAGTCGTTTCGCGCCCAGCCGCTCTCGCCCGACATCCTGCGCTGCATTTCGTACATGCACGACATCGAGTACCAAACGGTGCTCTACACCCGCGAACTGCTGATGATGCCGGCCTGGAAGGACCCTCAGTTCACCGGCTTTCTGACGTTGTGGAACTACGAGGAGTATTGGCACGGCAATGCACTCGGTCGGATCCTCGAAGCCCATGACTGGGACGCCCACGACACTCGCCTGATCGAGATGCGCCGGTTCAACAATCGCTACCTGTTCTGGAGCCCGGCCATCTTCTGGTTGCTCGGCCACGGGGTTCGCAAGTTCCCCGCCGTCCACATGACCTGGGGCGCGATCAACGAGTGGACCGCCAATGCGGCGTACAACCGGCTCGCCGCGATCGCCGATCATCCGGTGCTGACCGAACTGCTCGGCCGGATCAGGCGTCAAGAAGGTCGTCATGCGGGCTACTACGCGAGCTTTGCCCGCGACATGCTCACTGACGACCGCAAGGCCCAGAAGGTCACATCGTGGTTTCTGCGCCACCAGTGGGCGCCGGTCGGCAACGGCGACGTACCCAAGATCGAGACCTCGTTCGCCACTGCATACCTGTTCGGGACCGGCGACGGAATGGAATTGATCGACCGGATCGAGGATCGCATCGACGCGCTGCCCGGCTTGAAGGGTCTGAATCTGGTGCGCACCGGCATCGCCAATGCCTACGATCACGTGGTCGAGCAGGAGGGTTTCCTCCCCCAGCCCGCGATTCGTCAGGGTGGCGAGCGCAAGTCGCTGGCCGACGACGAAGCCGAGCTCACCGGCGTCGATCTCGGCTGACCAGCGGCTGCAGCGGTCACCGATGCGTTCGTCGCTCACCAACCGCGCAGGTCGATCGGCCAGCGGTCGATCACATCCTCCTCGCGGACCAACCATGCACACTCATGCTGCGACATCGTCGGGTCGATATGGGCCGGGGTCACCTGCACCGGCTCGCCTATCGCGATCGATCGGGTCGGCACGAAGGTGATGTGTTCGTCGCTGCAGAACATCACCTCGGCGTCGTCGATCTGCGGGTTGCCGTGGTCCATGCCCAACGCCTTGAGACCGACGTCGGCGACGGCGAACGTCGGCCGTACGGAAATTGCGGTCCCGATCACGAAACAGGCTTGGCGGAACGGCATCTCCAACAGTTGGTAGTGGGTGTCCATCAGCGCGTAGCTGCCGGCTTGGACTTCGACATCGTGGCCGTGGATGTCATGAGTGCCGCTGCCACCGGTGGAGATGATCTCGCCACCGACATCAGCTGCAGCGCGACGGAGGATTTCGATCGCTGCCTCGGTGCGTCGCCGCTGGTCGACGCGGTCAGGCATCTGCATCAGGTGTCCCTCGTAGCCCATCGTGCCGCGCACGTTCAGGCCACTGCGGCGGGCGAGATCGGCGAGCCGCCCCGCATCCGCTGGATCGCAGCCGCACCGGGGCAGGCCGACGTTGACGTCGATCAGGACGTGATCGATCCCAGCAGACGCTGCAGCCGCGATCGTCTCCTGGGAATCGACCGCGATCGTCACCATTGTCTGATCCTGGGCGGCGGCCATCGCTCGCAGTCGCAAGGGATCGAGTGATTCGTTGGCGAGCAGCAGGTCCTCACCAACTCCGGCCGCCGCCATCCCGACCAACTCGCGCGGCGTTGCGCACGTGAAGCGGACATGCCCATGGCGCACCTGTTCGGCCGCCAACGACGTGCATTTGTGGGCCTTCACATGCGGCCGCAGTTCGGCGCCCGGGCGTGCGGACGCCATCGTCACGAGGTTGTGTTCGAGCGCATCGGCATCGATCACCAACGCGGGCGTGTGTAGATCGGCAATCTTCATCCGGGAGCTTTCATACGCTGCCCATTGAAACCTGATCCGAGAGTCCCCGCCAGACGCAGCGGGCGGCCCGCGAGCAGAGTGACGGACCTGCACGAACCGCGGCAACCAACTTCGGCATCCAGCGGCGATAGGGAATGAGTGTCATCAACACTCGACAAAAGACCAGGTCAGGGCTGTGTCACACCCATTTTGTACGATGAACGGCATGGGAACACTGCTCGACGATCCACGATTGGAAGGCTTTTCCTTCTTGCGTCGCGGCGCACGCGATGCTGCGTTCATGGACGTCGAGGTGGGCCGCCGCCAGTCGTCGGCGGTCATGTTGGCGATGATCAACACGGTCGAACAAACCGGATCATCCACCGATGACGGACATCGCAACATCGTCTGTTGGGTCGTCGGCATCCTCGGCACCTCCCGCTCCGAAGCCAACGCGCTGGTCGCCGCAGCGCGATTGGTGCGGGACCACACCGTGATCGGTGAAGCGCTCGCAGATGGCCATTTCGGGATGGCGCAGGTCGCCGAACTCGCCGTGTTGCACGGCAACGACCGGGTCCGCCCGGTACTGGCGCGAATGCCGGCGTTGATCGACGAGTTGATCGAGTTGGCCAGCATCTTTCCGCTCACGAAGTTCAGGATCATCTGCGAGCGCGTGGCCGGCACTGCAGATCCGGACGGCGCCGAGGCCGATCACGACAACGCCCGAAACGAACGGCGGTTGACGTCGACTCGACGCGGCACTGCGCATCGAATCGTGGTCGACGGTGACGCCGTCTCCGGCGCCGCGTTCGACGCGATCCTCGCCCGATTTGCGCAGGCCGAGTTCGACAAGGACTGGGCCGCAGGCCGAACGATCCACGGTGATCTGATGTGTGCCGGGCTGATGGCCCGAACGAATCGACAGCGCCGCTACGACGCGTTCATGATCATGACCCGAGCCGCAGCCGACGCCCTCGAACACCGCTGCAACGGCACTCGCTCCGCCTCCGGCTCCGGCTCAGGCGGCACGGGCGCTCCGCTGGTGGTCATCCATTGCGATCCCGACACGGTCGCCGACGCCATCCGCAATCATGGCTCCACCGACGCGACCGGCGCCTCATACCGGGCCGATTCGTTCTCTGCTGACGACCTCATCCGCCGGCGAGCTGAAACATCCAACGGCGCACCCGTCAGTGAGAACGACCTGTTCATCGCGCTGCTCCTCGGCAGCGTCCAACGTGTCATCCATGATCCGGCCGACGGCCACATCATCGACCTCGGCCGCAAACGCCGACTGTTCACTGGCGCCGCACGGAAGGCGGCGCTCGCTGAACACCACAGCTGCAGTCACCCCGGCTGTGGGATCACCGGACTCGGTGTTCAACTCGACCACAACACGCCGTGGGCAGCGTTGATGGGACCGACAGATCAGCGCAATGTCCGGATCACATGCAGGCACCACAATCGCAACAAGGAAACCCTCGGCTACCGCACCGAACGCCACGAAGTCATTCGCGGCGCGCACCGCACGTTCCGAGCTGACGGCACCGAAATCGGACCTCGCACCTCGCCCGCCACCATCCGACGACGCAAACATCCACCGGCGCCCCTTGGTGACCGGTAGCGGCGGCTACCTGGACGACCGCACATCGCCAGACCTGGATCGCTTCGGTAGGTTCGACCGGATGGAACCGAAGATCGTCATCGTCCACTACAGCTCGACCGGCAACCTGTACCGACTGGCCCAGGCAATGGAAGCCGGTGCAGTTGGGGCGGGTGCCGAGGTGCGGCTGCGGCGGGTGGCGGAGCTCGCGTCGCCCGAGGCAATGGCTTACAACCCGAAGTGGGCGGAGCATGCGGCGTTCGCCGAGGCCAACGTGACGCTTGCGGCGCTCGATGATCTCGCTTGGGCCGACGGCATCGCGCTCGGGACACCGACCCGGTTCGGTGGCCCCGCCGCGCAGCTCAAGCAGTTTCTCGACCAGACCGGCGGGCTGTGGGCCAAGGGCCAACTGGCCGACAAGGTCGTCACCGCGTTCACCTCGGCATCCACCACCCACGGCGGTCTCGAATCGACCATCCTCGCCACGCTGAACGTCGCCTATCACTGGGGTTCCATCATCCTGCCGGTGGGTTACACCCACGCGGCATTCACCGCACGCGGCAATCCGTACGGCGCGAGCCATGTGGCGGTCAAGGGCTCCGAGCCGGACGAGATCGCGTTGGCAGCGGCAAACCAGCAGGGCCATCGCCTCGCAACCGTCGCCCGCTGGGTCGCATCAGGGCGTGCCAACCTCGCTCAGGGCTGACCGCTCATCCTTGTGCGGCGAGCGCTGCGACGAGGCGCGTCGGCACTGAGCGTCCCCGCGAGCATTGCGACGGCTGACGTCACGATCCAGACATCGCCCGCCGTCAGGCCGAGTCGCTGGAAGAACCCGGTCGGCAGGCCGCTGAGACTGAGCGCCAGTGAGGCGCCCGCCACCGCACCGGCAACGACACCGAGTCCAGCGAGCGCCGTATGGCCGGCCCGACGCAACGGCTTCGCCGCGAGCAGCGGTGTTGCGGCGAGGGTGAGATAGCCGAGACCGGCGAACGTGGCGTGCAATGTGTCGACTGCAGACGAGTGATCGAGTGGAGCGAGCGCGACCCCGATCGTGCTCAAACCCGTTGCTACTGCTGCGATCCACGCCGGTCCGCTGACTGCACGCCGCAGCGCCTTGCCGTAGACCGGAAGGGCGACTCCGAACGCCACGAACCCAGCAGTCATCAGCGGGCGGGTGTTGGCACCGATCGCGGCGAGACGGCTGATCGCATCGTCGATCGGCGACAGATCGTTGGTGACGAATGCTCCCGTGGCCCACGCCCCGATGAACGCAGCCGGGCCGAGGATGCCGCCCCACGCCGCAGGAGAAGTCGTCGGACGGTTGGTCACTTGAGGAAGTAGATCACAGCGACCACCACGCCGAACGTGATCACGAAGGCGCGCATCTTCTTGGCCGGCACGACACGGGCAACGCGGCCGCCGAGGTTGCCGCCGAGGAGCGCCGCCGGTGCCATCACCAGCGCGATGGTCCATTCGACCTTGCCCGAGAACGACAGGAACACAGCGGCAGCAAAGTTCGCACTGAACGCCAACAACAGCTTGATCGCGTTCAGCCGGGCGAACGCGAGATCGGAGAACAGCCCGAGCACGGCAATCAGCATGATCCCGAGGCCGGCACCGAAGTATCCGCCGTACACCGACGCCAAGAAGACAGTTCCGACCTGCAGCACGGGATGGGCCTGATGGGTCTGGCCGGGCTTGAAGATCCAGCTGCGGATCTTGTCCTGCGCTGCCATCAACACACATGCGGACAGGATCAGGAACGGGACCACGGCACGGAACGCCGATTCGCTGGTGACGATCAACAGGATCGAACCCGTGAGGCCACCGACCAGCGCCGCCGACATGTGCGGCTTGACCGTTGCACTGAGACCCTTCAGGTCGTCTCGCTGGGCGTATACGCCACCCATGTAGCCGGGCAACAGCGCGACCGTGTTGGTTGCATTGGCCCGCACGGAGGGGATACCGATTGCAGTCAGAACCGGGAACGAGATCAGCGTGCCGCCGCCTGCGACGGCGTTGACGAGACCACCACCGACGGCTGCGGCCGCGGCGGCGACATGGCCCCACCCAGAAATGTCGGTCATCGGGGCGTCTCGGTCATTCGGCATGGCACGTGGTCCACCGTCGCAGGGCATCGGGACCCGCTGCAACTCCGCGGCGAGATTGTCACGGGTCAGATGGCACGCCGGGGAAACATGGCGCGAACGGATCGCTGTCGTCTCCCGGCCAGGCGTGGCCGAGCCCGTCGATCGCAACCAACGACACAGTTCGCCCTCGCCGAACGGCACCACTGGATCGGCCATCCCGTGGGTGATCTGGATGATCGGAGAATCCTGTACGGGACAGATCGGCGGTGCCAGACCAGACACCATCACCGGCCCGGCGACGCGACCGGCGTGGGTACAGCCATAGACACCGGTGAAGGTGGACCCGGCGCTGAATCCGGCCAACAAAACATTGTCGGCGTCGATACACGACGACGTCGTCAACTGGTCGAGCAAGACGTCGACGAACGGTGTGTCACCGAACGTGTCAGCGCTGAAATGCCAGGTGGGTGGAAAATCGATGCCCTGTGGCACAGCGAGCTTCAAGTGTGTCCGATGCAACTTCTGCTGCCAGCGGCCACCGGCGGCAAAGCTCCAGGACATCCGGCTCCGAGAGTCGACCGATCGACGCGTAGGGTCGATCGGGTGACTGAAGCGACCAGCTTGTTCGTGACCGACGGCGACGCGACGCTCGCCACCGAGTTGAGCCGCGGCCCGTGGGACCCGTCGGCGTGTCACGGAGGACCGGTATCGGCGCTGCTGGTTCGAGCGTGCGAACAGATCGATGGCGGCAACGACGCCGATATCTGGCAGTTGGCACGGATCACCGTCGACTTGGTCCGCCCGGTGCCGGTCATGCAGCCAATGTTCGTGACCGTCGAGACCGAGCGTCCCGGACGCAACGTGTCGTTGGTTGGGGCGAGGATCACGCTCGAGAACGGGACCGAGGTTGCAAAGGCGAGGGCCCTGCGAATCCGCATCGCGGACGTTCCGCTCTCCGAGGGTCACAACCTCGAGCCTCCGTTCAGCGCGCCCGGCAGCGGTGACATCACCAAGCCGATCTTCGGGAGCGACATCGTCGCCTACCACCGCAACGGCGTCGAGATGCGTTTCGCGGCTGGGTCCTGGATCAGTCGTGGTCCGGTCTCACTGTGGTGTCGGCTGAAGGTGCCACTGTTGGCGGGCGAGCAGCCGACCGGCGCTCAACGTGCGGCGGCAACCGCTGACTTCAGCAACGGGGTGTCGGCCGAGATCGATCCGGCCGATCACATCTTCATCAACCCCGACCTCAGCATCCACCTGCTCCGCCCACCCGAAGGAGAGTGGATCGGGATGCAAGCCCGCTCGCACTACGGAAACCTCGGAGCCGGACTCGCCGAGGGCGCACTGTTCGACGAACGTGGCCGCTGCGGTCGCAGCGTGCAGAGCCTGTTCATCGCCGCACGCTGAGTTCCCGAATCCGCCAAGGGGCTGAACGCGAATCGCTCAGCGAGCGTCGCGCCAGGCGATCCATTCCTTGACCAAACCGAGATCGAAGTCGGGTCCGCCGGTGCCGACGGTGAACAGCGTGACGCCGGCCGCGACCAGCGAGTCGGCAACTTTGTCGGGAGAGTCGGAGACACCGGTCGACTTTTCGATCGCATCCGGTGCCCGATCGATGTCGGCGCACCACTGATCGAGGAACGATGACTTGTGGGTGATGACATCGGCATCGCCGAAGCAGTGCCACACGTCGGCGTGTTCGGCGACGACCCTCAACGTCTTCTGTTCGCCACCTCCGCCGATCAAAATGGGGATATCGCGCGTCGGCGCCGGATTGAGCTTGGCCCACCGACTGCGGATGCGTGGAAGTGCCGAGGCCAGATCGGCGATGCGGCCACCGGCGGTACCGAACTCGTAGCCGTATTCGGAATAGTCACGTTCGAACCATCCGGCGCCGATCCCAAGGATCAGCCGCCCGTCGCTGATGTGATCGACCGTGCGGGCCATGTCTGCCAACAACTCCGGATTGCGGTACGTGTTGCACGTGACGAGGGCGCCGATCTCGACCCGTTCCGTCGCTTCCGCCCACGCCGCCAGCATCGTCCAGCATTCGAAGTGTTGGCCGTCGGGCTCGCCATAGAGCGGGAAGAAGTGGTCCCAGTTGAAGACGATGTCGACACCAGCCTCCTCCGCAGCCGCAACGGCGTCCCGAATCTGGCGGTAGTCAGCCTGTTGGGGGTGGATCTGGACTCCGATGCGGATCGCGCTCATCTCGGCACGGTAGCGCCAGATCTTTGATCGAGCGGTGGCGTCAGCGACGTCGCGCCAACGTCTCGTCGCCCGTCCTGTCGAGCACCCTGTCGATCAGGCGCTGCACGCGCGGCGATCCGCAGTAACCGATCGCCGCCGCGACCACCAAGGCCGTTTCGATCGGCGATCGCAAGCGGTGTCCCCCATAGAACACAACCGCGACCGCGGCCACGCAAATGGCCGGCACGACGAGGAGTACCGCCGAGGTACGACGAGATCGCCACCAACCAATCGCCGCAGCCGGAGCGAGCACTCCCCACGACAGCATCCCGGCGATGATGGCCCATCGATATCGCTCCTCGCCGACGTCGCCGCGGATCTGGCTGCTCCACCCGTACAGATCGAGCATTCGCCCCACCCGTGCCCCGACCACAATGGGAATCCGGCTGCGATGACCATTGGCGTAGTCGATTGCCTCCTGCCGCCGACGGCTGTTGCGCTCTGACGTGTCCTCCTCGAGCGACGGTCTGGGAGCACCGAGGCATTCGAGTTCCCAACCGCCGAGTGATGGACCGGAATAGGTCGCGGGGCAGTTTGCGCCGAGCAGCGTCGACCCCTCGTTGGTGCTCATCAGCACTGGGGCATCGAACCGGCCGAGGTTGTAGAGCACCCACGGAGAGATCACGAGGAACGTCGCAACCCCGATCATCGCAACTCGGGTCAACCAGATCGGCTTCGGTCGCGCTCGAATGCCGATCAGAGCGAACAGCGGCGCAGCAAGCAACACCTCGGCCCGAGCGAGGGCGGCGAAACCACACGCTGCGCCGAGCCACAGCGCCGATTGGCAGGTGAACTTCGCCCGGTGTCGAACCGCCGCGAGCAGGGCAAGGACCATGCCGAGGTTGCACAACGTCTCTGACATCACCAGCGAGTCGGTCATCCAGATGTTCGGGTATACGGCGGCAAACAGAGCTGCAACGATGCCGACCCGCCGACCTGCGATCGAGCGGCCGAGTACGGCGATCAACGGCACGACCAGGATTCCGATCACGGTCATCGTCAACCGCATCCAGGGAAACGCATCGTGGATGATGCCGGCCGGGGTGAGCACCAACGATGTCAGCGGCGCGTGCTCGGCACCTTGAGCGAGGTAGTTCAGCGGCTCCTTGAACCAGTGCCCGTCCGCGTTCTGCTGGGCCTGGATGGCGTAGTAGATCGAGTCGTTGAGCTTGGGCTGCTCGTTCCACTTACTGATCAGAATCACCACCCGGATCGCTGCGCCGAGCATGGTGACAGCCACCGTGTAGCGCCAGAAGATCCGGTCCAACCGAACGGGCTCCTCGACAGCGCAGTCGGTGCTCGCATCGGCGATCGCGGGTGCGAGCGGATCGATCACGTCGTCGTCGACGGTTGAATCATTGTGGTTCGTCAAGGCGCCCGAGGTTAGTCATTCGAGGTCGTCAACTGGGCGAGGCTCGGGTGGAACTCGGCGACGACGACCTGAACCGGTCTCGCATCAGTTCCCGCCGGCGATGGCCGCGTGTGATCATGGGCGAGATGACCTCGCCTGATGCTGCACTTGATGTCGGCGGGGTTCGGCGGCTGTTCCGGTTCGATGTGATGGATCGACGGATCATGGTCATTGCTGTTCCGGCGCTCGGGTCGCTGATCGTTCAGCCGCTCTATGTGTTGACCGACACGATCGTCGTTGGTCGACTGGGCACGGTGCCGCTCGGCGGACTGGCGCTCGCATCCACCGCGATCAGCACGCTTGTGTGGGTGTTCAACTTCCTCGTCTATGGCACGACCGTGCGGGTTTCGGTGCGCCGCGGGCGCGGCGACCGCGCTGGCGCCGCATCGGACGCGTTGCAGGGATTGTGGCTTGCGCTGGGTATCGGCATGGTGATCGCGATCGCGATGGCCGCCGCGACGCGATCGTTGATCACGCTGTTCGGCAACGATCCGGCCGTCATCGACCAAGGCGTCACCTATCTGCGGATCAGTTCGCTGGGCGTGCCGTTCTCGTTCGTGATGATGGCGTGCACCGGCTACCTCTATGGCATCCAGGACACCAAGCGGCCGTTCGTGATCGCGCTCACGGCAAATGTCGTCAACCTGGTCGTCGAACTCGTGCTCGTGTTCGGTCTCGACCTCGGCATTGCCGGCAGCGCGTGGGGTACCGTGGTCGCTCAAGTGTTGAGCGCCTTGGCGATGCTCGCGATCGTCGTGCCGAGCCTGCGCGGCGACGGTCTCCATCGGTTGACCGTCGTGCCGTCGGTGATGTGGGCGGTGCTCAAGGTCGGCGGACACCTCGTCCAGCGCACCGGATTCCTGCTCGCCGCGCTGGCTGTGGCCACGGCGTCGGCCAGTGCGGTCGGCACCAACGCACTCGCCGGTCACCAGATTGCGGTCCAACTGTTCCTGTTCCTGTCGATCGGCACCGACATGTTCAAGGTGGCCGGGCAGTCATTGATCGGTCACGCTCTCGGTGCCGGCGACCCTGTGCACGCTCGCGCCGTGGTCGCCCATCTGGTGTTGTGGGCATGGCGGACCGGGATCGTGCTCACGATCGTCGTGTTCGCTCTGTCGCCGCTGCTCCCGCACATTTTCACCAGCGACCCAGCGGTCGTGCGAGCCGCGTTCCCGGCGCTGTTGGTGCTGGCGGTGATGCAGATCCCTGGCGCATTCACGTTCGTGCTCGACGGTGCGCTGATGGGCGCCAACGACTTCCGCAACCTGCGCTGGCAGACGACGTTGGCGTTCGCGATCTCACTGCCTTTCTTCGCTGCTGTTCTGGTCCGTCCAAGCCTCGGATTGGCCGTGGTGTGGTTGGGGATGTTCGCCTGGATCAGCACCCGGGCCTGGCGCAACATCGTCCGCGCCCGCGGCGAGGGCTGGCTGACGTCGGCCGCTCGGGTCTGATCCGTCGTGACGATCAGCCGAGGAACAACCGATACACCGGGTTGGCAGTTTCCTCGGTGAACGGATAGGCGAGGTGATCGAGGAACTCGGCGAGTGCGGCATCGTCAGCAGCCGGGACCTGCAGGCCGACCAGCACTCGGCCATCGTCGGCGCCTTGATTGCGATAGTGGAACAGACTGATGTTCCAGTCCGGATGCATCGTGGAGAGAAACCGCATCAGCGCACCCGGGCGTTCGGGGAACACGAACCGGAACAGTCGCTCGTCGTGGGCGAGCACGCTGCGACCGCCGACCATGTGGCGAACGTGTTCCTTGGCGAGTTCGTCATGGGTCAGGTCGATCGTCGCAAAACCGTTGGCTTCGAACTGGGCCGCAATCGATCCGGATTCGCTGCGATCGGCGATCGAGATCCCGACGAACACATGGGCCCGGTCACTGTTGGAGATGCGGTAGTTGAACTCGGTGACCGACCGCGCTCCGACGAGCTCGGAGAACCGGCGGAAGCTGCCGAGTTCTTCGGGGATCGTGACAGCGAACAGCGCCTCCCGCTCTTCGGCTCGCTCGGCCACGAACCGCAGCCGATCGAAGTTCATGTTCGCTCCGCACGTGATCGCGATCAGTGTCTGATCCTGAAGGTCGTTCTTCTCGGCGTAGTGCTTCAACCCGGCGAGACCGAGCGCACCGGCCGGCTCGAGGATGCTCCGGGTGTCCTGGAACACGTCCTTGATCGCCGCGCACACGGCGTCGGTGTCGACCACCACGAACTCGTCGACGTAGGCGCTCGCCATCCGGAACGTCTCCTCGCCGACCAACTTCACCGCCGTGCCGTCCGAGAACAGTCCGACCTCATCGAGTTGGACCCGATGCCCTGCTGCAATCGACTGGATCATCGCGTCGGAATCGTCGATTTGGACGCCGATCACCCTGATCTCGGGCCGGACAGCCTTGATGTAAGCGGCAACGCCGGAGATCAGCCCGCCACCGCCGACCGCGACGAACACAGCGTCGATCGTGCTCTGGTGCTGGCGGAGGATCTCCATCCCGATCGTGCCCTGGCCGGCGATCACATCGGGATCGTCGAACGGGTGCACGAACGTGAGCTTGTCGCGCTGCTGGATGTCGGCTGCGTGGGCGTAGGCATCGGAGTAGCTGTCGCCGAACAACACGACCTCCGCCCCGAGCGAGCGGACGGCATCGACCTTCACCTGCGGCGTCGTCACCGGCATCACCACGATTGCGACGCAACCAAGGCGGGCCGCACTCATCGCAACGCCCTGCGCATGGTTACCGGCCGAGGCACAGATCACGCCGCGGTCGCGCTGTTCGGCGCTCAGGCTGACCATCTTGTTGTAGGCACCGCGCAGCTTGAAGCTGAACACCGGCTGGGTGTCTTCCCGCTTGAGCAAGACAGTGTTCCCGATTCGGGCGGACAGGTTCGGCGCAGGATCGAGGGGCGTCTCGACCGCCACGTCGTACACGCGAGCCGTGAGAATCTTCTGGAGGTAGTCGCCGAGCGTCAGATGCGGGGCTGCGGTCGATTCGGAAAGCACGGTGCAGCCTATGTGCGACCACCCGCGCCCTGTCTGACGATCAGCGGGGCGGGCGGGCGGGCGGGCGCGCCGGTGCCGGTGTCGGTGCCGGTGCCGGTTGTTTGCTGCCCACCCGGTCGGTCACGAAACAGCCGACACGCCCGGTGCCGGATGTTTGCTGCTCACCCGGTCGGTCACGAAACAGCCGACACGCCCTCTGTGAGGTTCTTCGCCAACCGCAGCGAGGCGAGCTGCGATGGGTTGGCGAGACCTGCCATCGCGACGTCGTAGTCGGGGAGTTCGTAGACCTCGCCGTCGTCGGTGATCATCAGGAACCGGTCGAGCTGCGACAGGAACGTGCGGTCGTGGCTGACTGCCACGACGGTTCCCTGGAATCCGTCGAGCGCCTTCTCCAACGCCTCCGATGAATCGACATCGAGGTTGTCGGTCGGCTCATCGAGGAGCAACACGTTGTGGCCCTCGAGTTCGAGGCAGAGGATTTCGAGTCGGGCCTTCTGCCCACCGGACAGCGTCTGGAACTCCTGTCGAGCGTTGCCGGCCAAGCCGTAACGGGCCAGCGACTTCATCGACTTCTCGTCGTCGAAGACGCGGTCGCGAACGATCTCGAAGCACTGCCGGCCCCTGAAGTCAGGACGATCGTTGATCTGGGTGAACACACCGACCGACGTGCGCGGGCCGTATGCAATCGTGCCGAAATCGGGTTCGAGCGTGCCAGCAAGCGCTCCGAGCAGGTGGCTCTTGCCGGTGCCGTTGGGACCGATCAGACCGAGCCGTTCGCCGAAGTGGATCTCGTCGGAGAACGGCAGGAACAGATTGCCGATCGCGACGTCATCGATCTTCGCGACCCGACGGGCGCTGTCGGCACCGCGCAGCTTGACGTAGATCTGCTGATCGGGCGCCGGCGGCGGAGGCGGACCGGCAGCGACGAACTTCTCCCAGCGGGTCTCGGCAGCGTTGGCCTTGGTTGCGTTCTTGAAGTTCTGCGCGGCGCGCTGCTTCATGATCTTCATGTGTTGGAAGAGTCGGCGCTCTTCGTCGTTCCATCGCTTGACCCCGTCGCCGAGCAGTTCCTGACGCTTGGCCCGCGCCTCAGGGAACGTCGTGTACGAACCGCCGTGCACCCACGCACCCGAACCCTCGATGACCACGATCTTGGTCGCCACTCGCTGCAACAACGTGCGGTCGTGACTGACCATCAGAATCGTTGACTTGGAGGCCTTGATCTGCTCCTCGAGCCAGCCGCGGGTCGGGATGTCGAGGTAGTTGTCGGGCTCGTCGAGCAGCAGCACGTCGACGCCGGATGTCAACAGCAGGTCGAGCACCAACCGCTTGCGCTCGCCCCCGGACAACTCCGAAACGAGTCGGGTCGAGAAATCGGTGATCGGCGTCTTGACGCTGCGACGGGCGGCTGCCTCCCACCGCATCTCCAATTCGTACCCGCCGAGATCACCCCAGTCGGTGAGCGCGGTGGCATAGCCCATCCCGTCGTCCTCGCCCGTGGCGAGCGCTTTCTCCGATGCGACCAGAGCCCGGCCGGCCACCTTCAACGACCCTGGCGCGACTTCGATCAACATCTCCCGCAACGTGTCGGTGGGCTTCGACATGCCGACGTCCTGGGTCATCGTCAGCACGGTGCCACCGAGCGCGAACTCGCCGTCGTCGGCCCGCAGTTCGCCGCTGAGAATTCGCAGGATCGTGCTCTTCCCGACGCCGTTGGCTCCGACCAAAGCAGCGTGCTCGCCGGGAGCGACGCCGAAGCTGACATCGAAGAAGAGCGAGTCGGCCCCTGGCGGTGCGTACTCCAGATCCGAAACCACGATGCTGCTCACGGCCGTGATTCTCGCCGATGCTGCAGCATCGGCTCGCATCCATATCGCAGGGATCGCAGCGCCCGACCGACGGTCGGGCCGAGCCGCAGCGGTAAGGTCCGCTGATGACCACCGAACATGTCGATGTCTTGATCGTCGGGGCCGGCATCTCCGGAATCGGCGCCGGATACCACCTCCAGACGATGTGCCCCGGCCGCCCGTACGCGATCCTCGAGGGCCGCCCCGATCTCGGTGGCACCTGGGATCTCTTCCGCTATCCCGGCGTGCGCTCGGACAGCGACATGCACACGCTCGGCTACAGCTTCAAGCCGTGGACAGAAGCGAAGTCGATCGCCGATGGTCCAGCGATCCTGCAGTACCTGCGAGACACCGCCGGCGAGTTCGGAATCGACCGCCACATCCGCTTCGGCCACCGGGTCGCGTCGGCCTCGTGGGACACCAGCACCGCCCGTTGGGCGGTGTCCGCGACACACGACGGTTCGCCGGTGACGATGACGTGCAACTTCCTGTTCATGTGCTCCGGCTACTACAGCTACAAGGCCGGCTACACCCCCGAATTTGCCGGCATCGAAGACTTCGGAGGTCGGATCGTGCATCCGCAGCAGTGGCCCGAAGATCTCGACTACAGCGGCAAGCAGGTCGTGGTCATCGGTTCCGGAGCGACGGCGATGACCCTCATCCCGGCGATGGCCAAGACAGCAGCGCACGTGACAATGCTGCAACGCTCCCCCACCTACGTGGTCGGTCGACCCGACACCGACGCCGTCGCGAACACACTCCGCAAGGTGCTGCCGAACAAGATGGCCTACCACGTGACCCGCTGGAAGAACGTCACGATGCAGCAGAAGATCTACAGGCGCACCCGCACCAAGCCGGCCGAGGTCAAGGCCCAACTGATCGGCATGGTCCGCAACGAACTCGGCGCCAACTACGACGTCGAGAAGCACTTCACCCCCAGTTACAACCCCTGGGACCAGCGCCTGTGCCTGGTCCCGAACAGTGATCTGTTCAAAGCGATCCGGGCCGGCAAGGCGTCGGTCGTCACCGACCACATCGAGCGGTTCACCGAGACCGGTATCACGCTGGCATCAGGCGAGACGCTCGAAGCCGACATCATCATCACCGCCACCGGTCTCCACATGGTGACGCTCGGCGAGATGGACTTCATCGTCGACGGCGAGCCGGTCGACTTCTCCCAGACCTGGAGCTACAAGGGTCTCGCATACTCCGACGTGCCGAACCTGGCCTCGTCGTTCGGCTATGTCAACGCGTCGTGGACGCTGCGCTCTGACCTCACGTGCGAATACGTCTGCCGCTTGCTCAACCACATGGTCGGCACCGGCACCGAGATTTGCGTGCCGCGGCTACGGGAATCGGATCGCTCGATGCCGGCGCGCCCGTGGATCGACGGGTTCTCAGCCGGATACATGCAGCGTGTCATGCACCTCTTCCCCCGCCAAGGCGATCGCGAGCCCTGGATCAACGCCCAGAATTACACGACCGACAAAAGGCAGTTGCGCAAAGCGCCGCTCGACGACGGCGTGATGCACTTCCAAAAAGCGAAGGTCGCCACCCCCGCCTGATCCCGCCAGCCTGAACGCGGACCTGCAGCGAGTGGTCCGAAACCAGTACAACACCATCAGCCGTGATCAATGTCGCGACTGCGAGATCTCAGATCGGCAGATCGACTGGATGATTTCCCGAAGAGATCTGGAGCCGGTGTTCAGTGGCGTCTCTCGAGATTCCTCGACGCGAACGTTGATCGAGCAGCGTGCGTTTGCTGCCTGGTTGGCGGCCGGCGAGAGCTCGTGGGGGGCCGCATCGCATGGCGTTGGGGCTGTGGAAGATGCGGAATGACCAATGTGACCTCACAGAGGTGACATCGCCTCGCTCGATCGTTCAGCCGGCATTGATTTCCCACCGATGCCGCAAGGCGCCCGAAACGAAGATGTCGCGCGGCATTCTCGTGACGACTGCGGCTCAGACGATGCTCGATTGTGGAACCGCGTTGAGTCAGCCGATCCACGCCCGGAGCTACCCAGAGCTGATGATCGCGTTCGAGCTCGACGGTTACGGCATCCATCTGCGCTCGCTCGACGCATTCGAACACAACCGCATTCGCCGCAACGAGATCGTTCTCGACGGTTGGCGGGTCCTCAACTTCACGACACGCATGCTGCGGAACAAGCCGACGACCATCATCTCGCAGGTACGGCGAGCGATCGAGGCGGCGAGCGATCTGAATCCGCCACACTGAATGTGGCACATTCAGATCAGTCGGGTCGGGTGCGGGGAACGTGCTGCTCTGCCCGCAGTTCTGGGTAGTAGTGCTTCATGGAAGAACGTTCTCGCTCATTTGTCGACGTCGTGCATGCGTTCGTCGCGGAACCGGCTGTGTTGATCGAGGGCCAGTCCGGCCGGCCGCTCACCGGTACGACGCTTGCGGTGAAGGACCTGTTCGACGTGGTCGGCACGATCACCGGAGGCGGGAACCCGCGGTTCGCTGCTGGCCAGGTGATCGCTCGCAAGAACGCGGCAGCGGTCGAACTGCTGACCGCCGCCGGCGCAACGGTGGTCGGCAAGACGATCACCGACGAACTCGCCTACTCGCTCTCCGGCACCAACGTTCACTACGGAACGCCGGTCAACGTCGCTGCGCCGGGCCGGGTGCCGGGTGGTTCATCGGCCGGCTCGGCGGCCGCCGTCGCGGCGGGACTCGTCGACCTCGCGCTCGGCACCGACACCGGCGGATCGGTGCGGGTGCCTGCGAGCTACTGCGGCATCATCGGGTGGCGACCGACCCACGGTGCCATCGACATCGCGGGCGTCGTCCCGCTCGCGCCGTCGTTCGACACGGTCGGCGTGTTTGCTCGTCGAATCGATCTGCTCGCCACCGCAGCTGCGATCCTGCTCGGCGACGCTGACCCGAGCGGCGACCTCGAACCGAGCGGCGCAATCGGGCACGCCTCGATGCGGGTGGTCGCCGAAACCCGCGCCGACTCCACCGCTGGAGTTGCAGCTGAAGTCGATCGTGTCGCTGCCGTACTCGGCGCCGACCCGCGGCCACTCGTGCTCGGCGTCGATCTCGCCACCGCCATGGCCGCGTTCCGAACTCTCCAAGGATGGGAGGCCTGGCAGGCACACGGTGGATGGATCACGGCTCAGTACACGCATGGTGGACCAGGGTTCGGTCGCGGTATCGCCGGACGTTTCGAGTCCGCCGCCCGCGTCACCGCGGCCGATGTCGCACAGGCCGACGAGATTCGAGCCGATGTGCTCGCCGCCGTACTCGCCGCCACCGCCGACGAAACGATCCTGATCATGCCCGCCGCCGCCGGATCTGCGCCGACCCCCGAGCACGATCCGTCGGCGCACGAGGCCCAACGGATGCGGACGCTCCGGCTGACGTGTATCGCCGGGCTGTCCGGCGCGCCGGCCGTCGTGATTCCCGTCGCCGCCGACGAAGGGCTTCCGCTCGGCATCGCGCTTGTCGGCGCGCCGGGTTCGGATCGTCGCCTGCTCCGGATCGCTGCAGCGGCGATCCACTCACTGTGCCCCATCACCGAATAGAGCGCGCTGGATAGGTCGCGCCGAAGTCCGTGTCGGTTCAGTTTGCGTGGTGAGTGGGTAGGGGGCTGGGTATGAACAGGATGGTCGACGAACAGCGCACAGAATCTGCCTGCCGCCCGCAGGGCAGTTCCACGAGATCCGCCTCCGCGACATCCATGGCAAAGGGACCTCGCCGGACCCGTTTGATCGCCTCGCCTCGATCCGGTCAGCGGTTGTCGGCATCCGGCATGGTCGGCGGACTGCTCCCAGGCATGATCCTCGGCCTCGTCGTTGGATTGCTGACCGGCTCGTTCGTGGTTGCGGCAATCGCCGGAACGGTCGCCATCATCGTCGGCGGCCTGCTCGGCGCTCGGCTGGCTCGCGGCACGACGGTCGACGTCGACAACCCAGCGGTCTCGTAGATCCCGCATCGTTCCGATCGTTCCGATCGCATTCCTCGATCACGAATCAGCGGCGAATCGCTGGTCGGGCCCATCGCAACGCGTCAGACTGACCTGATGCGTTTGAGTGGACAACAGGTGGCAGATTTCGTGCGGGACGGGTTCATCGTGATCCCGGAATTGTTCTCCAAAGACGAGGTTGCAGCCATCGACCAACGGCTGCCCGAGCTGTTCGCCGAGCGCTGCCCGCAGAACTTTCGGGAGCGATCGAGTGATGTCGTCCGCACGGCAATGGGGCTCCATCTCCGAGACGAGTTGTTCGCCGATCTCGTTCGCGATTCCCGCTTCGTCGAGCCAGCGGCCCAACTGATCGGCGACCCCGATCTGTATGTGCAGCAGGTCAAGGTGAACGCCAAGGAAGCCTTCACGGGCGAGCAGTGGCAGTGGCACTACGACTTCGCCACCCACCACCACGAAGACGGCGTACCGGAGCCCCTCGCGCTCAACCTGCACATCTTTCTCGACGAGGTCACCGAGTTCAACGGGCCGCTGACATTCATCCCGGGCTCGCAACTCGATGGCCCGGCACCGACCTCGCTCGACACGGTCAGTACCAGCTATCCGCTGTGGACCGTCGCACCCGAGGTCGTCCGTCCGCTGGCCGAGCGTGGCGGCTTGGTCGCGCCGAAAGGACCGCCGGGCACCGTGTTGATTTTCGGCGATGCACTGGTGCACGGCTCGTCGGCCAACATTTCACCGTGGGCGCGACGGATCTTTTCGTTGATCCTCAATCCGGTCAGTAATCAACAGACCACGATGCAACGGCCCGATCACCAACACCATCGCGACTTCACCCCGGTCCGGGCACTCACGCACTCGGCGTGATCAGGAACTTCTCGCCGGTCGCCTGACGGGCGTATCCGGCGATCACGTCGAGCCGCAACGCATCGTTCAACGACACCCGATCGGTGTAGTGGCTGGCGAACGTCGTGTGCAGTTCGTCGGCGACGCGCTGACGCAGACGCAACATGGCTTCGATGCCGATCTTGGCCAGGAACGGTGTGAGCAGCCATCCACCGAGACCCCACGCCATACCGAAGTTGCGGTTCAGCTCGGTCGGGCGACGGTCGAGGCCGCCATAGATGTAGGCCTGCTTGTGCACGGTGCTGCCGTAGCGACTGTACTCGGCGGCGGTGGCATTGGCGGCCGCCTCCATGCAGCCGAGGATCTGGCCGACGAGGGGGCCGCCACCGATCGCATCGAACGCAAGCGTTGCGCCGGTGGCGATCAATGCTGCGGTGAGGTCGTCAAGGAACGTGTCCGCACTCGAGTCGCACACATGCACCGCGCCCTGTCCGCGCAGAATGGCGGCCTGCTCAGGACGGCGGACGATGTTGACGAGTGGGACACCATCGGCAACGCAGATTCGGTTGAGCATCTGGCCGAGGTTCGACGCAGCGGCGGTGTGCACGAGTCCGGTGTGATTTTCCATCCGCATCGTCTCCACCATCCCGAGCGCCGTCAGCGGGTTGACGAAACAGGATGCTCCCTGCTCGGCTGTCGCTCCATCGGGCAACACGAGGCACATCATCGCCGGGACGGCGCGGTACTCACCGTACGTGGCTCCCCCGATGATCGCGACCAACTTGCCGACGAGCGCCTGGGCGTCCGGTGCCGAGCCGGCTGCAACGACCATGCCCGCTCCTTCGTTGCCGACCGCCATCGATTCGCCGAACCGGGCCCGCATCCCTGCGAGCGCGCCACGCGAAATCGGGGCAGTGACCACCGGAGCATCAGCATCTCCGGTGCTGACGGCCTTGGACACGTCGGCCATCGCGAGCAGCAAGCCGAGATCCGATGGATTGATCGGGGCGGCATCGATCCGCACGAGCACCTCGTGGTCGGCCGGAGTCGGCGTGTCGACCGTCTCGATCGAGAGTCGCAGTTCGCCCGCCTCACTGACGAGTGACCGCAGCTGACGCATTGTCGGTGGAACCTCGTGGGTCGAGTTGGCGGAGTTTGCGGATTCGTCGGTCATGGATGGGAACCCTACGATGACAACGACCAGACCGACGACGAGGGAGACACGAATGCGACTGGTGACCGTTCGCTACAAGGGCGCGACTCGCGCCGGTCGAGTCGAGGACGACCGCGTCATACTGCTGCCTTTCGTCGATGTCAACGAACTGCTCGTCCAGCCCGAGTGGATGGCCGCAGCCGCGTCGACCGGCGACTCGATCGAACTCGTCGAATCGGACCTCGCGCCGGTGACCCCGCGTCCGCCCAAGATCATCTGCCTCGGACTCAACTACATGCGCCACATTCGCGAGATGGGCCGCGAACCTCCCGACTTCCCGACGATCTTCGCCAAGTACACCTCAGCCTTGATCGGGCCGCGTGATCCGATCCAGATGCCGTCAGTTTCGGAGAACCTCGACTGGGAGGTCGAACTCGGCGTCGTGATCGGCTCTCCAGCTCGTAATGTCACCGTCGATTCCGCGCTCGATCATGTGGCCGGTTACACCGTCGTCAACGACATCACCGCTCGCGACTGGCAGCGGCGCACGTCACAGTTCCTGCAGGGCAAGACGTTCGAGGCCACCACGCCTGTCGGACCGTGTCTGGTGACCCCGGACGAGTTACCGCTCGGCGCCAAGGGCCTCGCCGTCCGGTGCGAGGTCGATGGTGTCGTGATGCAGGACGACACGACCGACGAGTTGATTTTCGATGTCGCGACCTCGATTGCCTACCTGTCCCAGATCTTCACGCTGCAGCCCGGCGACCTGATTGCGACCGGCACGCCCGATGGCGTGGGCGCGGGCCGCACGCCGCCCGCCTGGTTGCGTCGCGGGCAGACGGTCCGCACCGTGGTCGAAGGAGTGGGGGAACTCCTCAACATCTGTTCATGACGGGGCGCTCCACCACCGCTGCTTCCCTGACGCCGCCGTCACTGCAACACCGCTGCAGGGGAGAATCCAGAGGTCACCCATGAAGATCGATCGAGCCAACACAATCCTGTATTGCCGACACTGGACCGAGACGGTCGCCTTCTACCGTGATGTTCTCGAACTGGTGCCGGTGTTCGTCAACGATTGGTTCGTCGAGTTCGAGATCTGCCCCGGAGCGTTCGTCAGCATCGCCAATGCCGCTCGGGCGACGATCAAGCCCGTCGACGGCCAAGGTTCGACGATCACGCTTCGGATGAGCGATCTCACCGAAGTCCACGCCTCACTGGTCGCAGCCAGTGTTCGGGTCACCGACATCAACCACCGATGGGGCGCGTCGAGCTTGTTCTGTTGGGATCCCGAAGGTCATCGGCTCGAGTTCTGGACCGACACCCCGACGGATTGACACGATCGACGATCGGGGTGGCTTTCGTTTCTCAACAACGCGCGGCACATGCGATGAGCGAGGGCCGCTTCGACCGCAGCCTGATCCCGACCTACCCGGCCGCTACGGCTTGGTGACGCTGTGCGCAGCCGGAGGCATGGCACCGGCGATCATCATCGAACGCAACTGATCACACAGCCGGCGGCTGCGGCGTCTCGCGGATTCCATCCAGGAAATCGCGGAACGCCGTCGTCATCAGATGCGCAGGTCCATCCGGCAATTCGACCGAGACCACTGCGATATCGGCCGCTTCGAGGCTCTCCACCATCCAGTCCGGCAGATTGACGACCTCGAAAACCTCGGCGCGTTGCTCGTCAGTCAGCTGATCGAGCCATGGCTGATAGCGGGCGGGGTTCATCGTGTGCTCGATTCTGCGATCGGGGACTCGGGAGGCAGACGGGATGGTAGCTCGTTCGGTCGAATCCGCCGGACGACGGCTCGGACGCCTTGCACCGTGAGACCGACGAACGCTGCGGTCCAGGCGACGAGCGCCACAGCCAGCGTCACTTTGGGGGCCCATTCGAGTTGTTCGAGTTGCACGACAGCGCGCATCCTGAACGTGGCAACACCGTACATTCCGAGCGGAAAGATCAACGCCCAATACGACGGGTGATAGCGCAGCGGAACCCTGCGCACGATGTGGCGCCAGACCCCGATCGCGATCATCAACGGGAACCAGAACGTGGCTGTGGCCCAGGCCAGCATCACGAAGCCTTCGATCAGCGGACCGAGCCGGTCGACGCGCGGCGACACGCTCCTGGCCCCGAGCAGGTTGGAGCCGGCCAACACCGTGATCGCGACGGCACCGGCGGCGATCCACGCCGGAGGATCGGCCTCGGTTGGTTCGAGCGGTTGGAAGGTCCAACGCAGAAAGATCATCGTCATCACGATCAGGTAGAGAACGAGGCCGAGGCAGAACGCTGCGATGCACGCGAAAGCCAGGAAGTCGTTCGGGTCGTGGACGAGGATGAGCGCACCGAGCACCGCGATCGACTCGCTCGACACGGTGAGCAAGAACCAGGACCCGTTGATGCCGGCGCCAAGGCCCGGTTTGTCGTGGCGGAGCACGGCAGCGATCAGTGTCGAGTAGACGAGCAGCACGAACAGCGGCAGGCTGCACCACCACAGGACTTCGGCGACGGTCCACCAACCGTGGATCACCGCCGATGCACTGCCGAGGACATTGGTTCCGGCGACGATGGTCAGAAACGCGAATCCCTTGGCGTGGGTGGTGAGGTCGGCGACGAACTGGCGCGAGAAGACGACGACCCGGATCGCGAGGAGCACGAGCAGCACGGCGTAGGAGACAGCCGCAACGGTGTAGAGGACCTCGGCGAGCCAGTCGATCTGCAGGAGCTGAGCAGCGATCGCGATGATCCCGGTGGCCATCACCAGTGCGAAATACCCGGGGAACAGCGAGGCGATCGGATTGTTGCTTCGCCGTTCCACGGATTGGGTTGGCTTGGTTTCGTTCACTGGCGCAGGTACCGCAAGAACGCCGCTGCGGCACCGAAGATCACAACCGAAACTGCCGCCGTTGCCCACGCGAGCGACTCGGTGTCGGTCTGGAACGCTTCGACGGCGACCGTGATCAAGAACACTTGGAACGCGACCAGGATGACCACATAGAGCACGACAGCCGACGACGTCGGGCGGCGGCGGCGGGAGGTGCTTTTCACGTCTCTCTGCCCAGTGCCCAGATCATTCCGTCATCGCGAACTTCGACATGGATCTGGCCGAGCCGTCGGGTCGGAGGGCCTGAGATGACGGCGCCGGTGCGCGCCTCGAAGTTGCCTTCGTGGCATGGACAGTGCCATCGCTGCTCTGATTCTTCGTAATAGACCACGCAACCGAGGTGGGTGCACTTCTGGCTGAACGCGACCACGTCGGTGTCGGCAAAGCGGATCAGAACCGCAGGATCATCGTCACCGGGGTACCGGAACAAGAAGGTGCCCCCAACCTCGACGGTGTCGAGTGCGACGATCGCGCGTGGTTCTCCGGCATTGATACTGCGCAGTTGGGTCCAGACCGCAATCCCGACGTTTGCTGCTGCCATGCTGCCGGCACCGAGCACCAGGTAGCGGGCGAATTCGCGTCGGGTGACCTCTTCCTCGGACTGCGACTCGTATGGAAAGTCACGCTTCCAGGGTGGATCGACGGGGACCGGCTCGACGCTGTCGTTCATGATGGATCCTGGGCCTGATCGAGACCGAACGGGTCGTCGAGCCAGGTTCTGGTGACCCCAGAGATCACGTCGACCGGACCTGCCAGCGCGTCGTCGATGACGGTGTAGACCTTGGTCCGGACCTCTTGACGACCGAACATGAAATCGCGGAACAGCGACCCGCGACGGGTGTCGTTGTACTCCTCGATCGTGCCGTACCAGAGCGCTTCGCTGGGACAGACCGATGCACACATCGGGGCAAAGCCTTCCGAGGTGCGGTCGGTACACATGTCGCACTTCATCATCTGATCGAAGTCGGCGACGTACTTGGGCACCCCGAACGGACAGGCGAGGACGCAGTTCGAGCAGCCGATGCAGCGCGGCTTGAGCGCCGATTGGACGATGCCCTCTTCGGTCTGCTTGATCGCGTCGGCCGGGCAGACCTGGGCACAGGTCGGGTCCTCGCAGTGCATGCACACCATCGGCGCGGTCTGGGTCGTCGTGGCCCGGTCGACACGGTCGAGGTGGATCAGCGACTGGCCCCGGTGGGTGCCGCATTCGGCACACGCCTGGACGCAGGCTTCGCATCCGATGCACCGACTCTGATCGATCACGAACACCGGATGATCGTCGATGCTGAAGCGTGCCGCGGTCATGACTGCTCCCCCTGCAGTGCCATGTCGCGCGCATCGGTTGTCGGCGTATGTCCGCCGGCACGCTCGACCCGAACCGCTGCAACCTTGAACTCGGGCATCTTCGACAGTGGGTCCACGGCTCGGACGGTGAGCTGGTTGGCAGCCTTACCACCAGGCCAGTGATACGGGATGAACACGGTGTCGGGTCGGATCGTGTTGACCACGTGGGCCGGGAGTGTGATCGTTCCTCGTCGAGAGGTGACGGTGACAAGGTCGCCGTCGGCGATGCCGAGCGGTGCAGCGAGGTTCGGGTGCATCTCACACAACGGTTCCGGGTATTGGGCGACGAGCGCGGCGATCCGTCGGGTTTGGGTGCCGGACAGATATTGGGACACGACCCGACCCGTGGTCAGCAGCACCGGGTACTCGTCGTCGACGACCTCGGCCGACAACTTGTACGGCACGCCGTGGAAGCGGGCCTTGCCGTCGGGGAAGTTGAACTGTCCGCCCTCGTACAGTCGCGGGGTGCCGGGGTGGCCGACCTCCGGGACGGGCCAGAACAATCCCATCTCGTCCTCGATCCGTTGCCAGGTGGCTCCGGTGTAGTCGGCTGAGCCGCCGCTGCTGGCCCGGCAGAGTTCGTCGAAGATCTGCTCGGTGTCGGTGTACGGGAAGTACTCGCTCTTGCCGAGGCGCTCGGCGATGTCGAGCAGAATTTCCCAATCGCGCCGCGCTTCGCCGGGCGGGGCGACCGCGGCGTTGATCTTGATGATCCGTCCCTCACCGCTCGTCGAGGTGCCGTCGTCTTCTTCGTGCAGTGACCCGGGCAGCACGATGTCGGCGTGCTGAGCGGATTCGGAGAGGAAGAAGTCGATGACCGCATAGAACTCGAGCTTGTCGAGCGCCTCGCGAGTGAAGTTCACGTCGGGCGCCGACACTGCCGGGTTGAAGCAGATGGACAGCAGACCCTTGATCGTGCCGTCGTGGATCTGCTCGATCAATTCCTGGGCGGGGACGCCCTTGCCCGGGATCTCGGATTCATCGCAGTTCCACACCTCGGCAACAGCGGCGCGATGCTCGGGGTTGGTGATGTCACGGTTGCCTGGCAGCTGGTCGCACTTGTGGCCGTGCTCGCGGCCGCCCTGGCCGTTGCCCTGCCCGGTGATGGTCGAGACACCACAACCGGGTTTGCCGAACTTGCCGGTCGCGAGGCCGAGATTGATCGCCGCGAGGACATTGTCGACACCTTTGGTGTGCTGCTCGATCCCGCGCGCATGGAGCATCATTCCCGTCGCCGAGGTGCCCCACAGTTCTGCGGCTTCTTCGATCCGAGCGGCCGGTACACCGGTGATGTCGGCAGCCCAGGCCGGGGTCATGTCGACGACCGCTGCTGCCGCCTGGTCGAAGTTGATCGTGTGCGCATCGATGAACTCGTGGTCGAGCCAATCGCGTTCGATCAAGACGTGGAGCACGGCGCCGAACAGCGCGGAATCGGTGCCTGGCCGCACGGGGAGGAACAGATCGGCGGTGCGCGCGAGCGGCACCACACGGGGATCCTGAACGATCAACTTGGCGCCACGATCACGCGCCCGCCAGATGTAGCTGGTGGTGATCGGGAACGTCTCGGCCACGTTCGAGCCGGCGACCCAGACGACATCGGCGAGCGGGATGTCGCTCCACGGGTTCGGGTTGCGGTCGATGCCGAGTGCCTTCTTGTTGCCGACACCGGCCGACACCATGCAGAAGCGACCGTTGTAGTCCAGGTTTGCGGTGTGCAGCGCGAGTCGGGCGAACTTGCCGACGAGGTAGCTCTTCTCGTTGGTCAGCGACACGCCGGACAACATCGCGAACGCATCGTCGCCGTACTCGGCCTGGATCCGGTGGATCTCGGACACGACCCGATCGAGCGCCTGGTCCCAGGTGATGGCGCGGAAACCATCAGGTGCAGTCTCGTCGCGTTCCATCGGGTGCAGGAGACGGTCGGGATGCCCGCCCTGCAGGTACCTCTTGACGCCCTTCGGGCACAGCTTGCCTTGGTTGAAGGGGAACTCGTACCACGGCTCGAATCCGACGACCGCGTTGTCGTGCACCTTCAGTTTGATGCCGCATTGCTGACCACAGAAGCAACAGTGGGTCTTCACGACCTTGTCGATCGTCAGGCCGGCATCCCAGCCGCCTGGCGGTGCTTCGTTGAGGTGTGGCCCATAGCGAGCGATCAGTTCCTCGTCGGTGAGCGGTGGTTGTGCCATCAGCCGAAGCCTCCTACCCGCACCGATTGGGCGAGGGTGAATTGTGTGCGCCGACACCGCGGACAGGTGTCCTGGTAGTTGCCGCCGCCATCGATCGAATAGTCGAAACCCACTTGCGGGAGCACTTCTTTGAGATCGGCGATCTGCTGGGCGCTGGCGAAGTTTTCGCCGCAGCGACGACAGACCGCTGGTTCGCCTTCGGCATTGGCGCGCTTGTAATAGGCGACGCCGAGGTTGCCGGGACGTTGGAAGATGTGGAACAACTTGCCGAACGGCAGGTACATCAGGCCGAGGATGACGGTCAACGCGTGGATCGTGTTCAGCGCCGAGTAGAAGCGGCCTTCCAACCACATGCTCGAGACAGTCAAGAACAGTCCGGTCACCGAGACCGCGAACAGTCCGGCGAGCGCGAGGAAGTCGCCGGAGCGTTCGACCGCCATCGCGCCGGGATCGCGCAGGCGTCGACGAAGGAAGATGAACACACCGCCCAGGACGAGGACGGCTGCGACGTCGAGGGCATGGAACGTGAACCAGCCGATGATGCTCTCGGCATCGAACTTGAGGGTGCCGACGCGCGAGATGTACACCTGATAATGGTCGGCTTGCTGGCCGACGCTCTCGAAGTGGAGCAACCCCAACGTCAGCGGAATGGTCACCAGTCCAGCGAGGATGCATCCCCAGAACACGAGTTGATGCGCGAGCCAGCGAGCCCGGGATCGGCGACGGATGAAGCCCTGCGTCAGCAGTTGGGTGGCGACGAGCGATGGCAACGCAGCGACGTTTCGGGCCTTGCGTTGGCGGAATGCGTCCCAGCCACGGCGGTTGAGCATCGCCGTCGACGGCCGACGGAGCCAGACGGCGTACCGGTACGCCACACCGAACACGGCGAACACCACGCCGAACAGGTAGCCGACCAGTGCGGCATCGAACCAGACGAGACGGTCGCTGCCGATGAATGTCAGCGCGATCACGATCGCGACGCCGATGACACCCCAGATCAAACCTCGGCGATCGAGTCGGGTCGAAGATTGGCTCACACGGCCACCTTAGGTCTGGCCCGCATGGCGACGCCCAACCTGAGCGTCAACCAGGATCGACGCGACGCCACAGCGGCTCGATCGGCTCGCTGCCGCAGGCCGATACCCCCGACAGGAGTCGCTCCATCGCAGATGCCATCTTGCGTCCCCGGCCCTTCGCGACCTCTGCGGACGGCCCACGGAACGCCACGTCGATGGTTTCGCAGAACAACTCGACCCATCGTTGGTAGTGGGCATGCGACAGCGGCGTGCGGGCGTGGACGGACTCGTGGGCGAGCAGCGGCTGACCGTCGTAGCGGGCTTCGCCCAGCAATTGCCAGGCCCAGAAATCGATCAGCGTCGCGATGTGCGCATTCCAGTTCACGTTGGCAGCCTCGAACACCGGACCGAGCACATCGTCCATCGCGGCGTCGCGGTAGAAGTTGCGGACCACCAGTTCGATGTCGTCGCGGTCGACGATGTCAGTGCGGGTATCGGCTCGGCCGTCAGTTTGGATGTCGGCTCGGCCGTCGGTTCGCATCAGTGCGCCATCGCTTCGCGTTCGGCCTCCAGCCGCACCACCATCGGGAACAGGACGTTGTTCTCCTTGTGGATGTGGACGTGCGTGTCGAACTCGAGCTCCGCCATCGCCGAGAAGCACGCCGCGTACGTTGCGCAGCCATCCGCCGGTGGCGTGTAGCCGTTGGTCATCCGGCTCAGCTGGACGAGCAGTTCGCCGACGGTGTCGTGCTCACGCAACATGACCGAGATCGGATTCTGGAGCGAACCGCAGTGGAAAGTCGGCATGCCCGTCGAAGTGGCCAGCTCGCGGATCATCGGGAACAGCATCCGCTCCTCTTTCAACATGTGCGGTTCGAGATCCGCGCGAATCTCGGCGAAGCACGCCGCAATCTGGACGAGTTCCGGGTGTCGACCACCGTGCACAGACACGATCTTGTCGACCAGCGCCGTCACCCTCGGCATCTCATCCCACAGATACCGGTGGTGGGTGGACTCGATGTGATCGACGAGGACGTCGGCCGTCATCGATGTCCACTCGGCAGGCTGTGATGTCGGGGCCGCGGCCGAGAGTTCGGCGACTGTGGCCTCCGGATCCACACCGATCAGGGCACAAGCCTCGCCGAGTGTGCGAGCACCCCCACAGCAGTAGTCCAGACCGCGACGTTCGAATTCGCGCGCCAACTGCGGAAACGCGTCCACAGCCTCGGCCAACGTCGTCGACACCTCGAGATTGATCATGATGTTCTCCTTTTCGAACGATCGCACACCCCGAGGCTCTCGGATTCTGCGACCGACGCATAGGGCCGAAGGACCTTTCGTCAGAGCCGATCCGCTGGGCGCCAGACGCCGTGGCCGAGAAACCTGTGAGCCATGGCCCACGCCATTCCTGTCGCCCGCTTGTTGGCGGTGGTGGCCAGCGGGCCGTGCCAGCCACCGTTGACCGTGTCGAGAAAAATCTGCAGCCAGCGATCGAACACTTCGGGCGTGAACGCGGCGTGATCGTGGAGGTGACGGTGGCTCTCGATCACGTCGATCTCATATCCCGGGGCATAGAGCAGCACATGGCACCAATAGTCGGCAACGGAGCGGATGTGAGCCTGCCAGTCCATGTATTCCGGACCGAAGTTGAAATACGGCGCCAAACAATCATCCTGGAGCACGTCGACGTACTGCCGCGTGACCATCTCGACGATCTCTTGATCGGTGTCGAGATCGCGATTGCGCGGCGTCCACGGTCCCGCACGGTTCAGGCTGTCGACGTGCGCCACACCTGGCACCATCGCCGCATCGGGTTCGCGGAAGAACTGCACATAGAACTGGGCATCCGTCGATGCCTCGACGTGATGTTCGATGCCTGGCACGATCACCGCACTCTCGCCCGAATCGAGGCGTTCGTCGCGCGGCTCGTCACCCTCGAGCTCGACGAAGCGGACCGTGCCGACCGCGACACGAATTTCGGCCCACACCGTTGTTCGATGTGAATTGGCGAGCGCGTCGGGCAACGTCGCGAAGTCGAACAGCGGTGTTCGACGTGCCTCGACGAGTTGCGCAGGAAGTGTCGGCTCATCCATGTGGCGGGCCCCTCTCGGTGTTGATGGCTCAGGACCGACCGTATCGTCGGCGAGGTTTCGTCACAGCGATGCGCTCACTTCGTCGGTGCCGAAGCGAACTTCGTAGCCGAGCAATTGGTGACTGTGGACCCGGGCGACGTTATCGGCGAGGTCGCCGGCCCGGGTCGCGTTCGGACCGACCCAGCCGAGTTCGAGGTTCTCGTGGAACAGCGCCAACCAGCGTTCGAAGTGGGGGGCCGTGAAGGCCCGCTGGGCGTGGATGAGCGCGTGGGCCCGGAACGGGTTGCCGACGTAGCCAGGAATCCCGAGCAGAGCGCGACACCAGAACGCAGCCAACTTGGGCAGGTGTTCGGCCCAGTCGACGCGGGCGACTTCGTTGAACATCGGGCCGAGAAGATCGTCCTGGGTGACGTCGGAGTAGAAGCGCCGAACCATCTCGTCGATCTGTTCGGGCGTGTCGAGGTCGCGGGTTGGGGTGGGGTACGGCGTGTGGCGCATCTTGATCTCCGGGTCCGCTCGTTGGTTTATTCTGTAGTCTGCTAGAATAATAGCGCCGATCCAAGGGAGCCGTATGTCCGACCTCATCGAAGAACTCGTCGACCGCGAGTACGCCTACGGGTTCCACAGCGATCTCGACACCGACATCGCGCCGAAGGGCCTCAACGAGGCAGTGGTGCGGCTGATCTCAGCCAAGAAGAACGAGCCGGAATGGCTGCTCGAATGGCGACTCGCTGCGTACCGCCATTTCCTGACGCTCGAGGAGCCGACCTGGCCCAACGTCCATCATCCACCGATCGACTATCAGGACATGCACTACTGGGCGGCCCCCAAGCCCAAGCCTCAGCTGGCCAGCCTCGACGAGGTCGACCCCGAAATCCGGGCCACATTCGACAAACTCGGCATCTCCCTGGCCGAGCAGGAGCGGCTCTCGGGTGTTGCTGTCGATGCGATCCTCGACTCGGTCTCGGTGGCCACAACCTTCAAGGCCAAACTCGGCGAGGTCGGGGTCACCTTCTGCTCGTTCTCCGAAGCGGTGCAGAACCACCCCGAACTCGTTCGTCAGTACCTGGGCTCGGTCGTCGGCTACCGCGACAACTTCTTCGCGGCGCTCAACTCGGCGGTCTTCTCCGACGGTTCGTTCTGCTTCATTCCGGCCGGGGTGCGCTGCCCGATGGAACTGTCGACGTACTTTCGGATCAACGCTGCTCAGACGGGCCAGTTCGAGCGGACCTTGATCGTTGCCGAAGCGGGCGCCACCGTCAGCTACCTCGAAGGCTGTACTGCTCCCATGCGCGACGAGAACCAGTTGCATGCGGCTGTCGTGGAATTGATCGCAATGGACGACGCCTCGATCAAGTACTCGACCGTCCAGAACTGGTATCCGGGCGACGCCGACGGCAAGGGCGGCATCTACAACTTCGTGACCAAGCGTGGACGGTGCGCCGGCCAGCGTTCGAAGATCTCCTGGACCCAAGTCGAAACCGGCTCGGCGATCACATGGAAGTACCCGAGTGTGATCCTTCAGGGCGACGACTCGGTCGGCGAGTTCTACTCGGTGGCGGTCACGACCAACCACCAGCAGGCCGACACCGGGACCAAGATGATCCACATCGGTCGCAACACCAAGAGCACGATCCTGTCGAAGGGAATCTCGGCCGGACACGCCCAGAACACCTACCGCGGCCTGGTCAAGATCCTGCGTTCGGCCACCGGCGCTCGCAATCACACCCAGTGTGACTCGCTGCTGATCGGACCGGACTGTGGCGCTCACACGTTCCCGTATGTCGAAGTCAAGAACGACAGCGCTCAGGTCGAGCACGAGGCCTCGACCTCCAAGATCGGCGAGGACCAACTGTTCTACTGCCGCCAACGCGGCCTCACCGAGGAGGATGCCACATCCATGATCGTCAATGGTTTTTGTCGCGAAGTATTCGATGAGCTCCCGATGGAGTACGCCGTCGAAGCCCAGGCTCTGATGCGCCTCAGCCTCGAAGGGGCGGTGGGATGATGCTGCACATCGCCAACCTCCGCGCGTCGATCGCAGGTCAGAAGATTCTGAACGGTCTTGATCTCGACATCCCCGCCGGCGAGGTGCACGCCATCATGGGCCCGAACGGCGCCGGCAAGAGCACCCTCGCCAACGTGCTCGCAGGACGCGATGGCTATGAGATCGGTGGGACGGCGACGTTCGAGGGCATCGACCTGTTGGCACTCACGCCCGAGGACCGCGCTGCGGCGGGGGTGTTCCTCGCGTTTCAACACCCGATCGAGATCCCGGGCGTCGGGAACATGTACTTCTTGCGGAGCGCGGTGAACGTGGTACGGGCCAAGCGGGGACTTCCGGAGATCGGAGCAATGGACTTTCTCGCGTTGGCCAAGGAGCACATGGCCCGGCTCGAGATCGATCCCGCCTTCCTCCATCGTTCGGTGAACGCCGGCTTTTCCGGTGGCGAGAAGAAGCGCAACGAGATCCTCCAGATGTCGATGCTCGATCCCCGACTGGTGATCCTGGACGAGACCGACTCAGGACTCGACATCGACGCCCTCCGGATCGTCGCCCGGGGCATCGAGCGGCTGCGCAGTCCTGATCGATCGATGCTCATCATCACCCATCACCCGCGGCTGCTCGACGACGTTCGACCCGATCGTGTTCACGTGCTCAGCGACGGACGGATCGTGCGATCCGGCGATCATCATCTCGCTGCCGAACTCGAGGCCGACGGGTACACGGCCACCCTCGCGGCGGTGCCCGGATGAAGGCCGCGAACGGGTCGGTGACGGACTTTCCGTCGCCCCGAGCAGAGCCGTGGCGGTACACACCCGTCGGCGAGATCATCTCCCGGTTCGAAGCCGCAACGGCTTCAACGGACTCAACGGACTCGACGGCCTCAACGACAATCGGAACATGGGTGTCCTGCTCGACCGTCGACTCTCTCGCCGGCAACCACGGCGGACCGCGCCTCGTGTTCGTCAATGGCGTGTACGACGCGGTCCTGTCTGACCATGACAATCTTCCAGCCGGCCTGTGGTGCGGGCTGGCCGATCTCGCCAACGGTCGGACTGCAGCCAATGTTGCACTGACGATCATCGATCCGGCAGTCGATGGGTTCCTGGCCCGCAATCATGACGACGGTGGCGATGCTGCAGTGATCGTGGTCGACCCGGACGTACGGATCGAGACGCCGGTGCACATCATCCACCTCTCGGCGCCCGACACGACCGGCGAGTCCGAACACCCTCCGCTCCTGAGCCACCCGCGCACGATTGTGGACGTCGGCGACGCCAGCCACATCAATCTCATCCAGACGTACTGCGGGCTCGCCGGCAGCGCCGTGAGCAACGCCTCCACCACGATCCGAATCGGGAGTCGCGCCGAGGTCCACCACTGCCGAATCCAGACCGAGTCGACCCGTGCCACCCACATCGGCAACACCCGGGTCGAGCAGCAAGAGGGCTCACGATTTCGGATGTTGTCGGTGACGATCGGTGGCGACATCGCCCGCAACGCGATCGACGTCCACCTCTGCGGCCCGGACGCGGTGACAGAACTGGTCGGGGTCAATGTGACGACAGGCAAACAGCGACACGACACCGTGGTCACCGTCGATCACCTGGCGTCGGGCTGCGCAAGTAAGCAGCGTTTCACCGGCGTCGTCGACGACCATGGGCGCGGATCGTTCAGCGGCGAGATCATCGTGCGACCGGGCACCGTTGCAACCGACGCCCATCAGACCAATCGCAATCTGGTCCTCAGTCCGAACGCCGAAGCCGACACCCGACCGTGGCTGCAGATCCTCGCCGACGACGTGCGCTGCACTCATGGCGCCACCGTCGGCCGTCTCGACGACGATTCGCTCTTCTACCTTCGCAGCAGGGGCATCCCGCTCGAGGCAGCGCGGCAAATGCTCATCGGCGCGTTCATCCGGGACATCACCGACGCGATCCCGCACGAGTCACTCCGCGCTCACATCGTGGAGCTCATCGCGGCGAAAAGCACGACGATCGCGACCGACACCGAGGAGTTGTCATGAGTCACTGGTCTCCCACCGAACTCTCCCGCGACTGCACGGCCACGACCGTGCCCTACGGAGAAAGGGTCGCTCTCACCGCCGGAGGCCTGGTCGAGATCGTTCAACGTCTCGGCGGCAGCATCACGGTGCGGACCGAGATGGGCTCGCTGATGCGGATCGACGGCGCCGACGCTGACGCACTCGGCCTCGAACCGCTGGATGACGCCGGCGAGCGCGCAGCGGCTGGACCGTTCGAGATCGAGCACGTCATCGACGCGCTGCAGGGCATCTACGACCCGGAGATCCCGGTCAGTATCGTCGAACTCGGTCTCGTCTACCGCTGTGAAGAGATCAACAACGCGGACGGGACCCGACGGATCGAGATCGACATGTCGATGACTGCCCCCGGCTGCGGCATGGGTGACATCCTGCGCGCCGACGCCCTGCGCGCCGCTCAGGCCGTGCCCGGCGTCGACGATGTCGACGTGACCCTCGTCTGGGATCCGCCGTGGTCGGTGCACCGCATGTCCGACGCAGCCCGCCTCCAACTCGGAATGCTCTGATCCAGTTGAGCAGTCGAATCTGGATCCGCCGGGCCTACGACCCGCCCTCGATTGTCGACGGTTCTCGGGTGCTGGTCGATCGGCTGTGGCCACGCGGGGTCAGCAAAGTCGAGCTCCGGATCGATGTCTGGGCTCGCGATCTGGCGCCCACCGATGCGCTGAGGCATTGGTTCGGTCACGACCCGGCTCGTTGGGACGAGTTCCGCACGCGATACCGGGACGAACTCGCCGCCCAGACAGGCCCGGCCTCCGCCGAATTCGCCGACCTCGTCGATCGGGTCAGGTCCGGACGGGTCACGCTCGTGTTCGGCGCCCACGATGCTCGCCACAACAACGCAGTCGTGTTGCGCGAATACCTCCGCGAGCATGCCGACGTGTCGACGAAGTTTGCTGCATCGAAGATGCGCGCTGAATGAACGACACCGACACTTCGTCAGCGGCGCAGCGGTGGCGGCCGAGCGTGCCGTTCTTGTCCACCGGCACTGTGGCGATCATCGCCGGTGGAATGGCTGCAGCGGTGACGGGTCCCACCGATTGGAGCCATGGATCCTGGGTCGCAGCATTCCTGGTTCTGGTGGCCGGCGTGGCCCAGATCGGTCTCGGCGCCGGTCAGGCTTCCCTCGCCCCAGCCGCACCGAACAGCCGCGTGGCCGCTGCGGAATGTGTGTTGTGGAACATCGGCTGCACTGCGGTCGTCGCCGGCACGCTGCTCTCGGCTCCCATCGCCGTAACGGTCGGCAGTGCACCGCTCGTTGCAGCCCTTGCGATTGCGACGTTCGTAGTTCGGGGAGTGGGTCGTCAGCGGTTGCTGCTCGCGCTGTACCGGGTGTTGCTCGTCGTGCTCTTGGTGAGTATTCCGATCGGCTCGATCCTCGCGTGGTCGCGCCGCTGACCGCTCGCTACGACCGAAGGGCCAGGACCGCAGGGAACAGCACGTTGTTCTCCTTGTGAACGTGGAGGTGCGTATCCGCTTCGAGTCCGGCGAGAGCCACATAGCACGCTGCATACGAGGCACAACCGTCGGCCGGGGTTGCGTAGCCGTTGGTCACGCGTCGAAGGTCCTCGAGCAGGCCACCGACCACCTCGTGCTCGGCCGACAGGCTGTCGATCCGCTCTGCCAGAAGTGCGATGTCGGCGGCCGCCGGATGCGTGCCACCACCGAAACGCCGGACCATCGGGAAGATCACCTCTTCCTCCTGGATCAGGTGCGGTTCGAAATCGGCTCGCAACTCGCCGTAGAGACGCTGGACCTCGACGAGCTCGGGGTGTCGGTCACCGTGGACGTTGACGATCTTGTCGACCAGGTTTCCGATTCGCGGGAGTTCGGACCACAGGTAGCGGTGATGTACGGAGTCGATGTGATCAGCGAGATCAGCGGGCTCGAGCGATGACCATTCGGCCGGCGGCTCCTTGCTGCGCGAGGCCGACAGTTCGTCGGCGACGGTCTGAGGGTCCAACCCAGCGTCGACTGCGGCCGCAGCCAGAGTCCTGGTTCCGTGGCAGCAGTAGTCGAGACCGCGCTGTTCGAGTTCGGCTGCGAGCGTCGGCTGCAGGTTGACGATCTCACCGAGCGTCATCGAGGGAACAATGTCGCTCGCTGCGACCGCCGCAAGCGGCGCCTGGTGGGCAGCCCCGAGATGACTGCAACCCGTCCCGACCGCGACCGGATCGATGGGCACCATCCGGATCTCACTGGCGTACATCTCGAAACCGTGCAGGTGGTCACGAACGGCTGACGCGAGCGATTCCACCGGGACGTCATCGTGCTCCACGTCGATGCACGACTCGCCGATCGATCCCTGCACGGTCCGGACCCCGTCGACTCGTCCGAGATTGTCGACCGCCTCGTTGAAGCAGATCGAGCAGTTGGCCCCGTCGATGTTCAATGCTGTGTGCATGGTCACCTCTCTTTGCCACCAAGACTACTCTTCGTCGTTCAATAGTTCTATCGAACACTGTAGATATTTCAGTGTAGAGTCTGAACGAGCGAACCGCCAAGGAGGCGACAGATGAAGGTGTGGATCGATCAGGACCTCTGTACCGGAGACGGCTTGTGCGAGGAGATCGCCCCAGACGTGTTTTTCGGCCAGGACGACGGCCTGTTCTACGTCAAGGAATCGGCAGCGAACTTCGGCACCGACAAACTCTTCGACGGCAAAACCAACCCGGCCGGGGCCGATGGAATGGCCCGAATCCCGGACAACGGCATGGACCGTGTGATCGAGGCCGCCGAGGAATGCCCCGGCGAGTGCATCTTCATCGAAATCGAGTGAACCTGCTGAGTTGATCGAGCAGTCAACGCTCGATGTGACATCGAAGCCGACATTGGCCTCGCCGCGGATCATTCGGGACGAGTTCGTCGATCACCAGGCCGGTCAAGGAATCGGCGGAGCCGAGTGCAAGTCCGAGATGCAGCCCGCACACCGTTGTCGGATCGACGAGTGCCGTCGTCTCGAACGGACAGGCTTCCAGGGTGATCTCAGCCTGATCGCCGGACCGCTCCACCGACGGCTCGAAACCGTACTGCGCCATCTGCGCGGCGATACCTGCAACCGGATCAGCAACATCTTTCGGTCCGGGACGACCCTGGCGACCGGCTCGACGTCCGACGTCGACCGGCGAATCCCTGGTGCGGATGATCTCGGTCAACATCGAACTCAATCGCTCATACGGCCCAGCGACACCCCACCGACTGTCAGCCGACGCGTCGATCGCGTAACGCAACCTGGGCCGGCCGCGTCCGACCGAGGGGGCCGTCGACTCGACCACCAGCCCCGCCTCGAGCAGCTTGGCGAGATGCTGACGGATGGCATTGTGGTGAAGCCCGAGATGTTCAGCGAGCTCGGCGACGTCGACGAAGTGAGCCGAATCGGCGATGTAGCGGAAGACTTCGTGGCGCGTTGGATCGCCGAGGGCCCGGGCCTGGAGTTGCAGCGTGATCATCGACCGCCGAGGGTGCTCGTGACGGCCAAGATCAAGATCAACAACACGACGCCGGCCATCAACAGATTTGCCTTCATCGCAGGATGCGATGGCTGCTCGCCCGGCGGATCAGCGTGGATCCGCTTCACCGGCTTCGTTTTATTGGTCTCGTTGGACATCGGCGCTCCTGTACTCGATTTCGACCGGCGTGTTGCTTTCGGGTTCGTAGGTCCAGTCGGGCCGCTTGCGCCAGAACGTTTCGTCGTACACCGCTCGACCGCCGACGAGATCGACCAGCTTGGGGATCGGCATTTGTCGAGGCTGTGGACACCGGTGGAGTTCGATGTGGTCGGCGAATTCTTCGGGGAACGAGCGCAGGATGCTGCTGACCATGATCTGTTCCTCGACGGCCAGGAAGCAGCGGTTGCCGTCGGTCACGCGCTCCAACCACCCGGCGATCGCGCTGATGTCGTGGTCGTCACCGATGCCGGTCTCGAGGCGCTCGAGCAACTCGGTGATGGCACCGGAACCGAGTTTGCAGGGTGGGCACTGACCACATGATTCGATCGACAAGAACCGCGAGAAGCGGTATGCCGCGTCGACCATGCACGCGGTGTCGTCGTACACGATGAATCCGGCCGAACCCATCCCGCTGCCGATTGCTTGAAAGCCCTCGTAGCTGACCGGCACGTCGAGGTCTGCGGCTGTCACCACGGCGTTCGCCACACCGGAGAAGACGGCCTTGATGGTTCTCCCCGGTGCAACGCCGCTGCCGACGGCATCGATGACCGATCGCAACGGCGTGCCCATCTCGACTTCGCCGACATCGGGAGCGATGACGTCGCCGACGACGGTGGTGACGATGGTGCCCGGCGACTCGGCGGTCCCCATCGAACGGAACCAGGCGGCCCCTCGGGCGAGGATGTGGGCGACGTTGGAGAGCGTCTCGACGTTGTTGACCATCGTCGGGTTGGAGTCGCGACTGCCACGTTGATCTGGCTGGCGGTCATGGGATTGCCATCCGAGTTGGGGCGCAGTGGAGAACAGGCCGTGGATGTGAGGCGGCAGCCAGCGCGGCAACGGCTCGTTGCCCTCGATGACTTCGAGCATCGCCTTTTCTTCGCCGAACAGATACTCCTCGGGACCAGCGACGATGGTGACCTTGCAATCGGTACAGATGCCTGCTGTCTGGAACTCCTGCACCGCCCGGGTGACACCGGCGATCTCGCGCTCGAAGCTGGCTTTCAGGCAGACGAACGCCTCGTCGGCTGCCACCGCGAACGCGGCGATGATCAGCCCTTCGACGAACTGATACGGATTGGCCCGGAGCAGCGCTCGGTCCTTGAATGTCCCCGGCTCGCCTTCGGCCCCGTTGCACACCAGATACCGCCGTCCGCCGGTCTGAGCGGCGACTCCGGCCCACTTCTGACCGGTCGGAAACCCCCCACCGCCACGGCCACGCAGCCCCGACCGCATCACCTCGTCGATCGTCGCGGCCGGTCCGAGTTCCTGGGCGCGCCGGACACCCTGCCCTCCCGTGTCGGTCGCGAGGTAGGCAGCCATCGATGTGATCGGTTCGTCGGGCAGCAAGAATGTGGTCACGGAACGCTCCTCGGATCGAGGGTCGCAACGGCTCGACCAACTGTTGACGGATCCAACGCCCTCGGACACCCACCGTAACGCACCACGTAGTTCTAGCCAACGCTGTACAAAACGAGTCCAGGCAGCGAGTCATCGACCCCGAAGCTGGTGTTGTGCGTTCGGTGCGTGACCGATATCGCCGGGACGCCGATCGATTTCGAACCAGATCGCTTTGCCGCTGGCTCCGTTGTCAATGAGGCCAAACCGGTGGGCGGTGCTCGAAAGGAGGATGAGACCCCTGCCCCCGACGGCGGTGACGTCGATGGTGACGGGTGGATTGGTGATCAGGTCATGGAAGGCTTCGCTGACAGCGACTCCGTCGTGAATTTCGATTCGGATCGCAGCGTCAGTGGTGAGGACGACCAGTTCGAAATCGGTGAGGGCGTGGGTCACGACGTTGGAAGCGAGTTCGCTCGTGATGAGAATCGCATCGTCGACGTCGCTTGATTGGGCGCAGACATCGACGAGCTGACTGCGCACGAATTGTCGAGCTTTACGAATGCTCTCGACGTCGCCAGTGAACCGCTCGGAGGCCATGCCGTCCTTTCATGACCTGATGGATGCATCGGCTGTGCCCACAACGTCAGCATTCCAAACCGGCGACCTTCGGCAATGCTCGGCACGAGGGACGCTGCTGATGGCAGGGAATTCCGCTGCAGAGGCAATCGTCAGCAGCCGACACCCGTCGCCGGCGACCGTCGCATTTTCGGTGGCGAGACCGAGGTCGACGGCTTGGTCAAGAACTTGACCGAGCAGTCCTCGCAGGTCCCGAGCCCTCGATGTCGAGCCGCTGTCAGCGAGGGCGGAGTCGAACGCGGCTCCCTTCTCGGCGCGCAGGCCCCGAACCGGGACGGACCCCAGTCGATCCGCGATGACGTCGACGCGCTTTCGATACATGGCGAGCGACGCAGCGCGCACGCGGTGGCGGGCGACATGGTCGAGCCGTCCGCCTATCGCCACGGCGCAACCCAAACGCCTCGAACGCGATCGAAGTACGGTTCGGCCTTGCCATTGGGTGCCTTGTTGACGACACGAAACGAGTTGGTGGCGGGATCGATGATTCGCTGCCACGAGGCGTTTTGAGCATCAGAGGTACCTCCTCTGGTCGCTCTCAGGGCCGACCATGAGAGGAGCGGTGAGAGTAACGCTCTCTGAACAACTATGCACGCCGATCCTCGTCAGTGTGCTCACCGCCTGGTCAGATGGATCGCGGTGCATGCGGAAGGACGTCCATGAACCCTGCAGCGGAACGAGAGGGATTTGAACCCCCGGGGCGTGAACCCTTCCGCTTTCAAGGCGGATGCATTTGGCCGCTCTGCCATCGTTCCGTCCCCCAGGTTAGCGCCCGGTCGTCGCCGGCAGAAGGCTGTCTTGGGCTGGCTGCGGCAACTGCGAAATCTGGGACAGATCGACTGGAAGACTTTGCACCGGTCGCGCTGGTTGTTAATGTGCCGACTTGTGCAAACGCTTCCAGTCGGAACGCGTTGATCGTGCCGGCGGGCTGAATGGCCTGCTGGCGGTGTTTCACGAACACGAGGTCCCGATCGCAGACACAATCACGACAAGGGTTCGAGGGGGACCGTGGCCGGACGAGATTCAGCAGCGACGCACGCATCGATCGTCGATGTCGCGGCGCGCGCCGGAGTCTCGGTGGCGACCGTCAGTCGCGCCCTGCGCGACTATCCCCACGTTGCCGATGCCACCCGCGCCCGAGTGCACGACGCCGCACGAGATCTGCACTACGTCGCTGATGCCAACGCTTCCAGGCTGGCATCGGGACGTTCGAACACGATTGGCTTGTTGGCGCCCATCCTGACGAGTTGGTACACCAGCGAAGTCATCGCAGGTGTCGAGGAGATGCTCCAGGACGCAGAACTCGACCTGCTGATCAGCACCCGTCCAGGATCGCCCGATGCCCGCCGAGTTTTCGGTCCTGACGGTGCATTTCGACAGCGCGTCGACGGGATGCTGCTCGTCGACATGTTCGTCGGTGAAGCCGGCGCAACGGAACTGGCCAAGGTCGCCGCACCGGCTGTCGTGCTCGGCGAGAGCTTGCAAACACTGACATCGCTGTCGATCGACAACCGTCTCGGCGCAGAGTTGGCCACCCGTCACCTGCTCGAACTGGGACACCGGCGGATCGGTTTGATCGGCGGCGTGATCACCCCGGCGAGTCAGAGCAGTGTGCCCGACGATCGCACGGCCGGGTACCTGGCAGCGCTCGCTGGTCAACGGGTTCGCCGTGAGCGCAGTCTCCAAGTGGACGGATTGTTCACGATCGAGGGTGGTCGACGCGCCTCCCGCCAGATGCTGCTGGGTCCGAATCCGCCGTCGGCGATCTTCTGCATGTCCGACGAGATGGCATTCGGCGTCATGCAGACGGCCCGAGAACTCGGGCTGAGCGTTCCTGGCGACCTGTCGTTGATCGGATTCGACGATCATCCGGCTTCGGAGGCATTCGGCCTGTCCACCATTCAACAACCCGTTCGCGAAATGGGTCGGATGGGTGCTCGGCTGATGATCGACATCCTCGCAGGACACGGCACGTCCTGTGCCCATCACCCGTTGGGGATCGCTCTGGTGTCGCGAGCAAGCACCGCTGCCGTGTCTTCCACGTGAAATCTTGGTGACGAAGACATTGACGGGCGAGGGCACGTGCATTAGCGTTGCAAACGCTTACATACGAAAGCGGGCAGGCCGTCCGCTTTTCTCAATAGGGGGAGAACACCTATGGCGAGCCGTAAATATCTGCGCTTGATTGCGTCCGCAATGTCCGTTTCGATGGTGGTCGCAGCATGCGGCTCGGACGCAAAGAAGGCCGACACGACGACTGCCGCGTCCACTCCGGCCGCCGGTTCAACCGCGACCGCTGACTCGACCGCTGGTTCGGTCGCCGCCGGCACCTGCGACGAGAGCGCGGGCGACAAGACCTATGCCGGCAAGACCGTCTCGATCTTCAGCTCGATTCGCGACATCGAGGCCGACCGCCTCGAGGCCGCCTGGAGCTGCTTCGAGAAGCAGACCGGCATCGACATCCAGCACGAGGGTTCCGGTGCCTTCGAGGCCGACCTCAAGGTGCGCGTCGACGGCGGCAACGCGCCCGACCTCGCCTTCATCCCGCAGCCGGGTCTGCTCGCAACCCTCGCTCGCGACGGCAAGCTCACACCGTTGACCAACCTCGAAGCTGACGTCGCCTCGAACGACATCGATGGCTGGGTCGGGTTCGGCTCGGTCGACGGCAAGTTCTACGCACCGCCGTTCGGCGCCAACATCAAGAGCCTTGTCTGGTACAGCCCAGCGAAGTTCAAAGAGGGCGGTTACGAAATCCCCACCACGTGGCAAGCAATGCTCGACCTCAGCCAGAAGATGGTCGACGACGGCAAGACCCCGTGGTGTGTCGGTGCCGGCTCTGATCAGGCCACAGGCTGGGTCATCACCGACTGGCTCGAAGATGCCGTGCTCCGTTTCGCTGGTGCCGATGTCTATGACAAGTGGGTCGCCCACGAGATCAAATTCAACGATCCTGCGATTGTCAATGCGCTCGATCAGGTTGGCGCGATCCTCAAGAACAACGACTTCGTGTTGAACGGTTCGCAGAGCATCCCGTCGACCACCTTCCAAGAGGCCGGTTTGCCGCTGCTCGACGGTGGTTGCTACATGCACCGTCAGGCCAACTTCTACGGCAACCAATTCCCGGAGGGCACCACCAAGGGCCCCGACGGTCAGGTCAACACGTTCTACTTCCCCACCGTCAAGGCAGATGACCCCAAGGTCATGCTCGGCGGCGGCGAATTGATTGGTGCGTTCAACGCCAAGCCCGAGGTCGAACTCGTGGCCAAGTACCTCACCGGTGCTGATTACGCCAACAACCGCCTGGCCCAGGGCAACTGGATGACCCCGAACAAGAACGCTGATCCGAGCTTGGTCGTCGATCCGCTCGAGCGCACATTCGCCGAGCTGCTCGTCAGCTCCGATGTGTTCCGCTTCGACGGTTCGGACCTGATGCCCAGCGCTGTCGGCGCCGGAACATTCTGGACCGAGATGGTTGCGTGGGTCACCGGCAAGAGCACCGAAGACGCTCTGAAGGCGATCGACGCCAGCTGGCCCGCCAGCTGAGTTCGGTCCCACCGAAACGTCAGACCGTGCACTTGCACTGAATACGAATGCCACGCATGAGGGTGGCAGGTTCTCGCAGCCTGCCACCCTCTTTGCGTATACAGTCCGAATACAGTTCGAAGTGTCACCCCGAAACGGTCCGACCGTCCGACCGAAGGGGTCTGAAATTACAATCCGAATCCGTTTGTACGTTGCTGTGGGGGTCACGTGAGCGAGGCAGTCGAAGTTGTCGGGGCGCGGCATGAATCCGTCGGCTCACGGAAACCATCGCAAACCAAGTTCGGGGGTCGGTTGTGACCGACACCCTGATGCCGGACGCGCCGGACGATCCGAATGCTCAGGCCGAACGAGCTCGGATGAGCCGGTTCAGCTCGATCCACCTGTCGCAGGCCGACTGGAAGGTCACCGCTGGCGTCGTCGTCGTGATCTACGCGGTGATGTTCTTGATCAACCGACTGTTCGACGGCAGCAACTCGGCGATTGCCAAGCTGTACTCCACCCTGTTCACCGTGGCCAGTGGCATCGGCGGCTTCGTGTTGTTCATCGGCATCCTCTACGCGATTGCCAGCCAGTTCCCCGAGCCATGGCGCGAGCGTCTGCGGATCGCGGTGTTCATCGGGCCCGCCGTGCTGCTCCTTGTCGGTGGCCTCGTGATCCCCTCGATCATGACCGGTCGGCTGTCGTTCTTCACCGGCACCGCGGCCAACAAGTGGTACGGACTCGGCAACTTCCGCGACCTGTTCACCAAACGTCAAAACCTGTTGGTGCTGCGCAACAACGTGTGGTGGGTCATTCTCGTCACGGGTTTCAGCACCATCGTCGGTTTGACGGTGGCACGATTCGCTGACCGGATGCGCGGCGAGCCGATCGCCAAAGCGATGATCTTCTTGCCCACTGCGATCTCCGGCGTCGGCGCCGGCGTCATCTGGCGCTTCGTCTATGCCAACAACCCGAGCAAGCAATACGGCTTGCTCAACTGGATCTGGGTCGGACTCGATCCGGTTCTGCCCGGCAAGCAAGAGGCTCACTATTGGCTGCAGGACACCACGTTCTTCGGCATCAAGAGCAGCTTTCTGCCCGGTTCCAACACCGTGTTCATGATCATCGTGCTGATTTGGATCCAGGCCGGATTCGCGACGGTCGTGCTGTCGGCAGCGATGAAAGGTGTGCCCGACGATCTTGTCGAGGCCGCCAAGATCGATGGTGCCACCGATCGCCAGGCGTATTTCAAGATCATCCTGCCGTACGTCAAGACCACGATCATCACGGTGGTGACCACCACCGTCATTGCGGTGCTGAAGGTGTTCGACATCGTTCAGGCGATGGGGCTCGGCGGTGGCTTCGAGAACAACGTGCTCGCCAACGAGATGTACGTCAAGAGTTTCACCCAACAGAACGAGGGATACGGCTCGTCGCTCGCTGTCGTGCTGTTCATCGCCGTCATCCCGATCGTGTGGGTCAATGCCCGTAATCAACGCGCTGTGAGGGAGTCCCGCTGATGACCGCTTCAACACCCATCGTCGGAGTCATCGCCGACCCCCTGGCGAAACCGAGGCTGGCAACATCCACCAAGATTGCACGCAGCATCACCAAAAAAACCGGCAGTCCGTTCGGTCGGGTGTTGGTCTGGGTGCTGGCGGTCCTGTGGACTGTCCCCACATTCGGCCTGTTGATCTCGTCATTCCGCCCGGAGACCGATATCAAGACCACCGGCTGGTGGACGGCGTTCAGTACACACGAGTTCACACTCGACAACTACAAGGGCGTGCTCAAGTTCAAGCAGAACGGTCGACCGTTCGGGGACTTCTTCTGGAACTCGCTGTCCATCACGATCCCGGGTTCGATCATCCCGATCGTGATCGCGGCGTTCGCGGCCTACGCGTTGTCATGGATGAAGTTCCCCGGTCGGGACAAGATCTTCGTCGGCATCGTTGCGCTGTTGGTGGTGCCGTTGCAGATGTGCCTGATTCCGTTGCTGCAGTTCTTCACCAGTTCCTGGTCGCCGCTCGATGGAGGCGTCCCGCAGATCTGGGTCGCCCACACCATCTTCGCAATGCCGCTGGCGATCTTCCTGCTGCGCAACTTCATCGGCACCCTCCCAGGCGAGGTGATCGAGGCAGCTCGTGTCGATGGAGCAACGCACATGACGATCTTCACCCGGATCGTGTTGCCGTTGTCGGTTCCGGCAATTGCCTCGATTGCGATCTTCCAGTTCTTGTGGGTGTGGAACGACCTGCTCGTCGCCAAGGTTTTCGGCGGCGGTGCCAAGAACGCTCCGATCACCGCAGCCCTCAACGAGATGATTGGTTCAAAGGGCAACGATTGGCAGTTGCTCACCGCCGGTGCCTTCGTCAGCGTCGTCGTACCGCTGATCGTGTTCCTCAGTTTGCAAAAGTATTTCGTCCGTGGCCTGCTGGCCGGAAGTGTGAAGGGCTGATCCATGTCGACATTGGTGCTGAAACAACTCAACAAAACCTATGACAACGGCTACGAAGCCGTGCCGAGCCTCGATCTCGAGATCAAAGACGGTGAGTTCCTCGTCCTCGTTGGACCCTCCGGTTGCGGCAAGTCGACGGTTCTGCGGATGGTTGCGGGTCTCGAGGACATCACGGGCGGCGACATGATGATCGATGACGTCCGAGTCAACGACCTCAGCCCTCAGCAGCGCGACATCGCGATGGTCTTCCAGAGCTACGCGCTGTACCCGAACATGACCGTCGGTGAGAACATCGCATTCGCGATGAAGCTGCGCAAGGTCGACAAGGCCACCATTGCCGCCAAGGTGGCCGAAGTGGGCGAGATGCTCGAACTCACGGCCGTGCTCGACCGCAAGCCGGGCCAGCTCTCCGGTGGTCAGCGTCAGCGCGTCGCGATGGGCCGCGCCATCGTGCGCGAACCGAAGCTGTTCTTGATGGACGAGCCGCTCTCCAACCTCGACGCCAAGCTGCGAGTGCAGACTCGGGCCGAGATAAGTCGGCTCCAGCGGCGGCTGGGCATCACGACCATGTACGTCACCCACGACCAGATCGAGGCGATGACGATGGGTGATCGGGTTGCGGTACTGCGTCGGGGCTACCTGATGCAGTGCGCCTCGCCGC
>JBDSDH010000154.1:0-31254 GCA_039920665.1 Ilumatobacteraceae bacterium | reverse complement strand
GTCGCGCAGCCCATCGATGCTCCCCCGGCGATGTACGAACCAATGTCGAGCGCATCCGCGAGGGCCAACTGGTCGAGGGCGAGGTTGCGCCAGTGGTAGTCCATCGGCTCGGCGGTCGAGCCCGATTCGCCATGACCGCGGGCGTCGTAGCGGAGCAGGTTGGTGACGTGGCGAACAGTGGGCCAGTCGAGCAGTCCGAACAGGTCTTCTTTGGCCATGCTGCTCGACAGCCCGTGGCCCCAGACGAGCGTCGGCCCGGTCCCGGACATCTCGTTGGCCAGGTTGACGTCGCGCACGATCGTCATGTTGAGGGCGTCGTTCATGGGACCGGACGGTAGTGCGCGATCGTCACCGGATGGCAGTTCGACGAGACGACTTCCAGATCGCTCGGTAGCGTCCCGAGCATGTCCGCTACCCCTGCCGTTCCCGCCCACCCACTCTCTGATGGCAGCACAATCCCGCAACTCGGGTTCGGGGTGTGGCAGGTGCCAGACGCCGAAGCCGAGACCGCAGTGTCCGAAGCCTTTCGGGTCGGCTATCGCCACATCGACACGGCTTCGATCTACGGCAACGAGCGCGGCGTCGGCCGAGCCATTGCGGCATCGGGCATTCCTCGTGAGGACATTTACGTGACGACCAAACTGTGGAACGCCGACCACCTCAAGGCCGACGAGGCCTACAGCAAGAGCCTGCACAAACTGGGCCTCGAACGGATCGACATGTACCTGATCCATTGGGCGGCGCCGCCGCTGGGCACGTACCGTCAAGCGTGGGAAGGCGTCGTTCAACTGCATCTCGATGGGCTTGCTCGCGGGATCGGAGTGTCCAACTTCCACCAGCAGCACATCGAGGAAATCATCGCCGATACCGGTGTCGTTCCCCAGCTCAATCAGATCGAACTGCACCCGTACCTGCAGCAGGCCGAGATGCGCGCGTTCAATGCCGAGCACGGCATCGCGACCGAGGCGTGGTCACCGCTCGGCTCAGGGCATGGCCTGCTCGACGACCCGGTGCTTGCTGCTATCGCCGAACGAAAGGGCGCATCGACCGCCCAAGTTGTGCTCGCGTGGCATCTCGCGATCGGCAACGTGGTGATCCCCAAGTCCGTCACGCCATCGCGGATCGCCGAGAACTTCGCTGCGGTCGAGGTGACACTCGATGGCGATGATCTGGCCCAGATCGCGACACTCGATCGTGGCCAGCGTTACGGATCGGATCCCGACACGGCCTCGTTCGCCTGACTTCCCGCGAGCTCGACCAGGTACGGTCGGCGCGGTGAAGTTCTCGCTCTGGACATCGAACGGCCACTCGTGGGCCGACCTGCTCGACCTCGCAACCTACGCTGACGGAGCGGGCTGGCACAGCCTCTGGTACGCCGATCACTACATGTCCCAGACACCGGACGACACACCCGGTGACGGACCGGTTCTCGAGTGCTGGAGCGTGCTCGCCGCGCTCGCATCGCAGGTGCCGCGCATCCGGTTGACGTCGATGGTCTCACCGGTCACGATCCACCATCCGGTCGTGCTCGCCAAACGGGCGGCCACGGTCGACCAGATCAGCGGAGGACGCGTGGTGCTCGGCCTCGGAGCGGGCTGGCAGGTCAACGAACACGCTGCGTTCGGCATCGAGCTGCCACCACCCGGCGAGCGGGTGACTCATTTCATCGAGGCGATCCAGGTGATCCGTCACCTGCTCGACGATCAGCGGGCCGAGTTCCACGGGCGCTGGTACAACCTCACCGACGCACCGTTCGAGCCCAAGCCGGTGCAGAGCCCGATGCCGCTGCTGGTCGGCACCAGCGGCGAGCGGATGATGCGAACGACCGCCCGCTACGCCAACGAATGGAACACCTGGGGTGCTCCGTCATTGGTCACGAGCCAGACCGAGAAGTTCCGAGTCGCGTGCGACACGGTCGGGACCGAGTTCGATTCGATTCGCCGATCTGCGCAAGCGCTCGTGTTCCTCACCGATTCCGACTCAGCCCGCGACAAGGTGAGCGCTTCGGCACCCAGCGATCGCTCGCTGGTCGGTAACACGTCGGAGCTGATCGATCTGATCGGTGGCTACGTCGATCTCGGGATCGACGAACTCGCGCTCCCCGACTTCACACTGGGCAACGACGGTGCCAAACGGCGCGAGACCATCGAACGCTTCTGGACCGAAGTCGCCGCCGCGTTCCAGTAACGCGACGCTCGATCGCCAGACCGACGTCGAAGCTTAGAAACGGCCCTCGTTGGTGCGCTTCTTCGGCGGCGCCTTGAACGGAGCCTCGATCAGCATCTCGAACAACTGGTCGTCGGGCTGCTTCGGCTCGTTGAGCTTCTGCAGGTAGGACTTCAACGCGGCGCGGGCCGGAGCGACCTGATCGCCACGGATGCCGATCGACCGGGCAAGAGCATCCTTGGCCTTGGCGACGCGCTCTTTGCGAGTGGCCTTCTCCTCTTCGGAGATGGCCCGCTTGGGCTTGTCGGTGCCAGCGGCCTTGGCGAGGCGGCGGGCTTCTGATTCCTGGAGCGGGGTGAGCTTGGCGGTTGCCATCATGAGTCCTTCTTGTTCGGGCGGTGCGACGCTATCTCGGCAAACCATCGTCGGTTGGTCGTTCGTCCATCTTCGCCCAAGTTCCGACACCCCGGTGCCGATTGTCGTGGGTCAGCAATACCGGCGAACGGTGCTGTACGGGTTGACGGCGGCGCCGCCTCCCGGGTGAATTTCGAAGTGGAGGTGGTTCGTGCCATTGGCGTTACCGGTCGCCCCGACGTAGCCGATCACCTCGCCCTGGGAAACGCCCCGTGAGCTGCCCTCGAACGCACTGAGGTGGGCATAGAAGTACTTGTTGCCGTCGCTGCCGGTGAGCCAGATCGAGTTGCCACCGAGCGGGGTTTGCTTGAACTGCACCGATCCGCTGACGACGGCCACGAGCGGCGTGCCGGCAGGACTGATCAGGTCGACACCCTCGTGCGTCCGCCCTCCGGATCGGGCTGCGCCCCACGTGTCACCGAACGCGTTGGGCCCGTTGACCGGGCAACTGAACGATCCGGTGACGGGTGCAGGGTTCGGTACAGGCACCGGTGCGGGGGCCGTCGTCTGCGGCGGAGGGGCCTTGGTGGTCGGTGCCGACGTCGGCTGGGGTGTGCCGCCAGTGGCCGACGATCCGCCATTGCCGGAGCCACCCGACACGGGCGCCGTGGTGGTCGTTGCAGTCGTCGTCGCCGATTGCTGCGCCGTGGTGGTGGCTGCAGCCGCCGCCGCTGCCGCCTTCTGGCGATCCTGCTCGGCCTGACGATCAGCAGCGTCCTGCTCGGCCTTCTGCTTCGCGACCAAAGCTTCGTACGCCCGCTTGGTCTCTTCGTCGACCAGCTTCTCCTTCAACACCGCCAGCTGACCGAGTTGCACACTCAGATCTTGCTGCTGAGCTGCCAACGATTCTGCGAGTTGCTCGGTGTTCGTCTGCAATCGCTCGAGCTCTCCGCGCTGGGCTTCGAGTGTCTTGCTGACCTGCTGTGCGTCGTCGAGCGAGACCGCACCTGACTCCACGGCAACACCGGTCAGTGCGTCTGCCTGCAGACCATCGAGCGGATCTGTGAACAACAGGGTCTCGGCCGATCCGCCACCCATGTACCGCTGCACCGCGAGCTTCGACAGCCCGGCATCGATCGAGGCGAACTCGGCCTCGGACGCATCCACCTCTTGTTGAGCGACGACGAGCTGATCAGCCAGGTCGGCGGCCTCGACGGTTGCCTCGTCGTATGCCTGCGCGGCTGCATTGGCCTTGTTCTGGACCCGCAGAATTTCCTGAGCGACCTGTTGTGAGGTCAGCGTGTCAGCGTCGGCACTCATCAGCGGGAGCACACTCATCACGATCCCCATCAGCGCGACGCAGCGCGCAAGCAAGATGGCACGCCGAAGGCGTGTCGTGGAGTGTTTCGATTTCATGACGAATGAAGAATACCGGTCAAGCCACCAGGCCGGGTGGCAGGCCGGTCCGAGTCACCGCGAGTGCTACAGCGGCCGCCCGTGACGCGCCAGCGCAGCGTTGGTCCAGCGCCCATCCCCAGTGAGTTCGGGACCGAACCACGGAGGCGGCCAAAAAGCGTTCGCCTCCGCCTCGCTTCTGAACTCCACCTCGACCGTGAGCAGCCCACGGAGTCTGCCCTCATAGACATCGAGTTCGGCCACTCCACCGGTGACCGGCAACTCGTGGCGGACCTTGCTCAATTGACGGCCGGCCGTGTGGGCCCAGAGCGCCTCGCCCTGCTCGATGGTGAGGTTGGACTCGACCTCGGTCCGGGTGAGACCTGAGCCGGCTTTGACGGTGAGGATGGCCGACTTGGGCGTGATCCGGATCCGCACCGCGACGTCGCCGTCTTCAGCCAGGTACCCCTGACGGAAGTGAACGCCAACTCCCCACTCGTCGGTCGGTGGTGGGACGTCGACCAGGAACTTGCGCTCGATCTCGGTGGTCACGTCGCTCAGTATTGCCGCAGATGAGCTGTTGCCGGGCTCACGACGGGCTCACGATCGATTTTGCGGCGAAGCGGCGCTACGGTGTTTGGGCGATGGCCGCCGCCCCGCAGACCACCACGCTCGTCCACCGTTCATCGACAGTGGCCGACGTCGCCAATGCGCTGGTCGACCTGGGCTTCGAGATCGGTCTGCCATCCATTGGTCGCTACACCGTGCTCGACTCCTTCGACGGCAGGCTCCATGCCACCGGCATCACCGTTCTCCACATCTCGGCGATCGGTCAGGCCCCGATGCTGCTCGTGTTGCAGCCCGGTTCGGTTCCAGCGACGTTGGTCGTCCGTCGGATTCCCGAGTTCGCCGACGATCTTCCAGCCGGTCCGTTGCGCCGGCGCCTCATCGAGCCGTTGGAGATGCGGGCGATGATGCCGCTGTTCGCCTTCGATGACACCACCATCGCTGGCGCACTGCGAGACAGTCGCGGCAGTGTGATCGCGACCGCCATCGTGCATTCGCTCGCCGAAGCGGGATCGACCCCCGTCGTCGAGATCGTGTCGGCCCCTGGACACGAGGACCGCGCTGACGAAGTCGTCGCGGCCCTGATCGACGTCGGAGGCAAGACATCGAGACGAACCCTGATCGACTCGATCGCTCGCGCCCGGTCCTTCGACCGGCGCGGATACGACAGCTCGCCCGCAGTCGACCTCGACCATGACGTCGCCGCGGTCGACGGATTCCGAATGGTGTTCACCAACCTCGTCGCAACGATCAGTGCCAACCTGGGCGGCACGATCGACGACATCGATACCGAGTTCCTCCACGAATTCAGGGTTGCGATCCGCCGGACCCGATCCGTGCTCGGCCTCGGCAACAACGTGGTGGCCAGCAGCGCCCGCCAGTACTACCGCACCGAGTTCGCGTGGCTCGCAGGTGTCACCGGACCGCTGCGAGACCTCGATGTGTACATCCTCGAATGGAATGGCACAGTCGGGCACCTCGCCGCTGATCGTCTCCTCCACCTGAGACCGGTGTTATTGCATTTGCAACAACACCGCAAGGCTGCGTTGGAGGCGATGATCGCAGACCTGAAGTCGGAGCGAGCGTCGCGGCTTCTCCGCGAATGGACGGCAATATCGAGCGACCTCGAACCCGGCCCCGATGCCGAGCGGCCGCTGCGCGAGATCGTGGCCACGCAGATCGCCAAGGCGTACGACACCGTGATCGGCAACGGACGCCAGATCACCGCCGGCTCCCCCGCCGAGGCATTGCACGACCTACGCAAGGACGCCAAGAAGCTGCGCTACGCCGTCGAGTGCTTCGGTGGCCTGCTGCCCAATCAGGGTCGCAAGGCGTTCGTGCGTCAACTCAAGGATCTGCAGGACAACCTCGGTCGTCATCAAGATGCCGAGGTCCACAGCGCTGAGTTGCAGGTCGTCGCCCACGAACTGTCGGACGAGCACGCCACGCCGCCGACATTGCTCGCCTTGGGTCAGTTGATCGAACACCTCGAACTCGAGAAGGTGTCAGCCCGCGCCGAATTCGCCGATCGGTTTGCGAGCTTCGATTCGAAGGCCACGCACCGCATCGTCACCGAACTGCTGGAGTCCCTCGAATCGTGAAGATCCTCGCCACGTACAGCATCAAGGGTGGAGTGGGCAAGACCACGTCGGCCGTCAACCTCGCCTACGAAGCCGCTCGAGCCGGGGCCCGCGTGCTGGTATGGGACCTCGATCCCCAAGCAGCGGCAAGCTATTTCTTGCGGGCCAAGCCAAAGCTCAAGGGCGGTGCAGACAGGCTGGTCAGCAACAGGGGTGAGCTCGATCCTCATATCCGATCGACCGAGTTTGCGGCGATCAACGTGATCGCCGCCGACTTCTCGCTGCGCAACCTCGACGTCGTGCTCGACGATGTGAAAAAGCCGGTCGAACGACTCGGTCGGCTGCTCGCTCCGATCGCCGATCGCTACGACGTCGCCCTCCTCGATTGCCCACCGTCGATCTCGCTCGCCAGCGAGAGCGTGTTCGGCGCAGCCGACGCGTTGCTCGTACCGACGATCCCGACGCCGCTGTCGGCTCGGACTCTGACCCAACTGACCGAGTTCCTCGCCGATTGGGATGAACCACCGCTCGTGATGCCCTATCTGTCGATGCTGGATCGTCGCCGATCGCTGCAACGCGACATTGCCGCCCAACTGCACAACGAATGGGCCAACATGCTCGACACCGACATTCCCAGCGCCTCGATCATCGAGCGGATGAGTCACGAGCGGGCTCCGGTCGGAGCGCTCGCCCCGAAGTCCGCTGCGGCTCGCGCCTACCGATCGTTGTGGGCCGAGATCAGTCGGCGAATCTGGCGCTGACCGTCGCACGTACGACTGCGGTCACTTTGCCGCTTGCACCTGGTTGATCGACTGGCCGAGCAATCACCCAGAGATCGAATCCGGCGGCCGTCTCCAGCACGGACACCGTCACGTCGTCGCCGGGATCGATTGCATCGTGGTGTTCCAGCGTCACGGTCACGGGGGCCCACACCCCGCGCTGACGGCCGAGTTGCTCCTCGACGATCGCCCAGTAGACCGAATTGTTGACATGTCCGAGGACGTCGAAATCAACGAACCGCAGGGGCCACGGCGCGTGCCGCACTGCGTCGGAAATCGGCGGTCGACTGGGCAGATGCAGTCGGGCGCTGACGGCGCGGCCCGATGCTGCGGCGCCGAATTGCTCGGCGAAGCCTTCGGGCAACTTGATCGGGCGCATCGTGGCCATGTCGATGTGCACCCACAGTGTCGATGCCTGGATCTCACCGGACCCACCCTCGGGTGCGCCCGCCGCAACCATCGAATACCGTCGCTCGGCCCAACGGGAGCCGAGTCCGCTGCACCACGTGGCCAGCGTCAGCACATCGAGATACTGCGGGAAGCGAATCACTTCGAGAACGGTGCGACGGGCCACCCAGGACGTGGGATTGGGACTGCCGGCATCTCGGGAATCGTCGTTGGCGATGTCCTGCAGATATCGCACCCCTCCGTCGAGCCGAAGCCGGCCCTTGGAGGTGGTGTCGGTCATCCGCACCCGTCGTGACGTTTCGAACACTCGACCGACGTCGGGCCGCGTCATCAACTGTTCGTGCTCGAACGAATCGGCCCCATCACCCATTGCGGTGACCCTACTCAGGACGACTTTCCACGCTCTCACATGAGACCTTCATTTAATTGGTTGACGACATTGCGCGAACTGTGGTTTCCTTGATCCCGGTTCGGCACGGTGCCGCACCCATTCACGACAGGACCCGTCCATGATTCGCAGCCTCGCACACCACACAGCCGGCGCCAGCGCCGTGGCTGCGCGTGCCGATGTGCTGGCGACGCAGGCGATGCATGGCACCCAGGGTCTCGGTTACGGCTGGCCGACGGTGACCTCCCCCTGCACGAAGGCATCCAATTCGGATTTCTCGTTCATGGCAAACACCGGCACCAAGCGACCGCCCCGACGGCTCGGAATGCGATCGACGTAACACACGTCGAGCACATCGCTCCGAGGCCGCCGGGATCACTTCCCCGGCGGCCTTTTGCATTTTCCGCACCCTTTTCCAGCCCGACAGCGACCGAGATCCCGATGACTCCCCTGACACCAACAGCACCGACCACTCGCCAGACAACTCGACAAACAACCCGTCACACGGGACACCCACGACACACACAACGGCACCGAACCGAAGAGCACGACCAGACAGGACCCGAGATGTACGCCATCACATTCCCCGACCCCCTGACCGACACCATCATCGACATCACCAGCGGCTTGGTCACCGCCGACTCTGCGGCCATGGGCACGCTTGACTGGAGCAAGGCCCGCTGCCGCGACGGCAACGGCACCCTGACCCACCTGTTCTTCTCCGACGAGCCGATCGCCACCGCCCGCGCCAAGGCCATCTGCGGCAAGTGCCCGCTGTCGGTCGCTTGCCTCGAGGAGGCACTCGCCCGGGCCGAGCCGTGGGGCGTCTGGGGCGGCGAGTTGCTCGAGAGCGGCCGGATCGTCCTCAACAAGCGGCCGAGAGGTCGTCCCCCGAAGCACCCACGTCCACTCGTTGTCATCAACGAGGACGCCATTGCCGTCGCGGTGCGGGTGGCCTGACGGCCGCCGACACCGCCGGCATCGAGCGATGAAATGCGACGGCGCCGTTCCTGGGAATGGTCCTCGGATTGGCCCTGGGAATGTTCCTGGGTCCGGCGCCGTTGCATCATCGACTCGAAAGATCTCGGACCGGGGCAACGCCCCCATGGTCGTGCGCCGGACAGCGCCTGCGAACCCCCCGTCGCAGGCCCTCGCCCGGCCCCATGGGAAGAGCGACCCCCGGTCTGTTGCCCGACATCGGGATGGAGGATTGCACGCTCCATCCCGATGTCGGCGTTTTCGACCCATCGATCGGCGATGTTCTTCGTTCTGCGTAACCGCACAGACCAGACTCTGGTGATTGTGGTCACGCAGAACCCGGGAGATGTGACGGGAGTGCGGTCTCGCGACGGGCGGCCCCCCACGGGCCGCAAGTATCCTCGGACCGTGGCTGTCAACATCAAGGTCCTGATCGGCTCGCTGTCGGTGGCAGCCATCGTCAGCATCACCGGTGGGTACGCCCTCAGCCAGAGCAACGACTCCGGTTCCACGGCGCCGGTCGATGACACCGTCACGATCACCTCGAACGGTGTGTACTCCGAGCCCGGACTTCCACTCAACGGCCAGGTCGAGGGCGATCGACTGCCAGCCATCGACCTTTCCGACAGCGACGGCAACCTCATCTCGACGTCTGATCTATTGGGCCAACCATTGGTCATCAATGTCTGGTCGAGCGACTGTGTGCCGTGTCAGAAGGAGCTACCGGCGTTCGCTGCGATGCATGCCGAGTTCGGTGACGACGTTCGCTTCGTCGGGATCAATTCCGGGCGCGACAGCATCGCCGAAGCGAAGTCTTTCGCGGCCAAGTACGGCGTCAACTACGAGTCGTTCAAGGATCCGAATGGCGACTTCATCGCCCAGTTGAAGGTGACCGCGCTTCCCTACACATTGTTCATCGCCGCTGACGGCACGATCGTCGCCCAGAAAGGCGTTGCCCTGTCGCAGGACACCATCCGGTCGACCATCAACGATGCACTGCTGTCGTGATCGCGCTCGACGGCTACTTCGCGTACAGCTTCTCGCTCGGCCTTGCTGCCGCTGTCAATCCCTGCGGGTTCGTGATGCTGCCGGCCTACCTGATGTACTTCCTCGGGCTCGAGGGCACCCGGCCCGGCGGCGGACAGCGAGCAAGCCTCGTGCGTGCGCTGCGGGTCAGTGCAGCGACGTCCGCCGGCGCAGTGAGCGTCTTCGTCGTGGTCGGCACGGTGTCCCGACTGTTCACGTCGGTCATCGAGGACAACGTCAAATATGCCGGCTTTGTCATCGGCATCGCTCTCATCATCCTCGGTTGCTTCCTGCTCGCCGGGTGGAAGCCGCCATTTGCGCTCCCCCAGATCGGCGCCGGCGCAGAACGTCAGCAGACGATCCGCTCGATGTTCGGATTCGGGGTCGCCTATGCCGTTGCATCGATCGGATGCACCATCGGGCTGTTGGTCTCGGCAGTCTTCGGCACCTTCAGCAAGGGTTTCGTCAGTGGGGTCGTTGCGATCACCCTGTATGGCGTTGGAATGGGGTTGATCGTCACAGCGTTGACGGTCACGCTCGCGTTTGCGAGCGGCGGATTGTTGCTCGGTCTCCGGCGGCTGATGCAGTACATGGACCGGGTCGCGGCATTGTTCGTGATGGCGACGGGCTTTTACCTCACCTGGTACTGGTACACGGGCATCAGCAATCGAACAGAATCCGATGGGCTGACCAGTCGGGTCGGCGGCTGGAGCGAGAGTCTTGTCGATCTCTTCAATCGAGTCGGCGTCTGGACGCTGCTCGTGATCTTTCTCGTGCCGGTCGTCGCTGCGATCGCATTCGTGACGATCAGTCGCCGGCGTGAGCATCCCCAGGTCGACGGCTGATGTTGGCAGAACTACTGGCCAAGCCGGGCGTTCGCGAGGAGTCGGTGTTGCGGTCGCGGTTCGGGTTCATGGCGTTCCACGGTGGCTCGCTGGAGGAGATGACCGATGTGATCGCAGCGGCGGCAGCGGAGCGCAGCGGAGCGAGCTATTACGGATTGCTGCAGCCCGAAGGACTGCAGTGGCACATCTCGTCGCACAAACTGGACCCGGTGGACTCTCCAGCGATGGCCGCATTTCTCGATCACGTCGATGTCGTCGTCACGGTGCACGGCTACGGGCGCCAGGGAATGTTCACGTCGCTGCTGCTCGGTGGTCAGAACCGCAGATTGGCCGAACACATCGGCCCTCACCTCGCACGTCATCTGCCCGCCTACGACATTCGCACCGATCTCGAGACGATCCCGTCCGATCTCCGCGGCCAGCATCCGACCAACCCGGTCAACCTGCCCCGCCAGCAGGGCGTGCAGATCGAACTCCCGCCGCGAGTGCGCGGATCGAGCCCGATGTGGTGGGACTGGGAAGGCCCTGGACACACCCCGCACACCGAGTCGCTGATCGGCGGACTCGCCGCGGCGGCACTCGCCTGGCCGCTCTGACCGACAAACCGACAAACCGACAAACCGACAAACCGACTTCACGAACACCAGGTTTCGAGAAGATCGACGACCCCTGTCCGGTCACTTTTCGGGATGCGAACTGCCGCAAGCGCGGTGCTTGCTGTTGTTTGCGCAAATTGTGACCCTTTTGGGGGCACGATCCTTCGGGAAACAGTCAGGGGGCGAGACGCTCGACGATCCAGGGGGGTGGTTGGCCGGGGTCTGCGGCGCTGGTTTCGGCGGCGCTGGTGAGATCTCGCTCGATGGGGCGGCGATAGCGGAGACGGTCGTGGAGTCGGCTCGGCCGTCCCTGCCACAGTTCTGCTTCGACAACGACGATCCGCCAGCCACCCCAATTCGGTGGGCGGGGGATGGTCTCGGTGTCGGCGTAGTAGGCCGTCACGTCGGCCACACGTTGCTCGAGTTCGGCTCGATCGGTCAGCACCTGCGACTGCGGCGACGCCCATGCACCGATCTGGGACGAGCGCGGCCGTGTCGCGAAATACGCATCTGATTCGGCGTCCGTCACCCGCATCACCGGGCCGCGGACCTTCATCTGCCGGTGCAACTGCAACCAGGTGAACAGCGCCGAGACGTGCGGCCAGCCTTCGAGGGCGCGGCTCTTGGCCGAGTCGTAGTTGGTGAAGAACGTGACACCCTCGGCGCTGACGCCGCGGGCGAGCACATAACGGCTGTCGGGCAGACCTTCGGCATCGACGGTGGAGACGACCATCGCGTTCGGCTCGACACAGCCGGCATCCAATGCCTGGTCGTACCAGCGCTGCCACTGCGCGATCGGATCAGCGAGCACGTCGCCGATGTCGAGACCGGCGGTCTCGTACTGCACCCGTCGGTCACGAATCGAGTCAGCGTCGCTCACGGGCAGCCGATCACTTCGCCGCAATGATGGTGGCGCCGCGCATGTACGGGTGCAGCACCTCGGGGATCACGACGCTGCCGTCGGGCTGGCGGAAGTTCTCGATGATCGCTGCCCACACCCGCGGCACTGCGAGCGCCGAACCGTTGAGCGTGTGGGCAATGACGGTGCCCTTCGACTTCTGTTCCGGCGTGTCCGGGCGACGGAAACGAATATCGGCCCGGCGGGCCTGGTAGTCACTGAACCAACTGATCGAGCTGACCTCGAGCCACTTGTCGCAACCGGGCGCATAGACCTCGATGTCATACGAGCGGTAGTGACTCTGGCCCATGTCGCCGGTACAGATTTCGATGATCCGGTACGGCATCCCGAGCGACGCAATCGTCTTCTCGGCCCGGGCAACCATCTCGTCGAGCAGTCCAGCAGCCTGGTCAGGCGTGGCCACGGCGAGGATCTCGACCTTGTCGAACTCGTGGGTGCGCAGCATGCCGCGGGTGTCGCGCCCGGCCGAGCCGGCCTCGCGACGGAAGCTCGATGTCTGGGCCATCATCAACGCAGGGAGGTCCGCGCTGTCGAGGATCTCGCCGCTGTAGAGCGACGTCAACGGCACCTCCGCCGTCGGGATCGCCCACAGGTCATCGCGCTCGATCGCATAGGCGTCGTCGGCGAACTTCGGCAGTTGACCCGTGGCGGTGAGCGTGGCAGTCGTGACGAGTGTCGGCGGTCGAACCTCCTCGAACGCATCGGCGTTGTTGTCGAGCGCGAGTTGGCACAGCGCCCGAGCCATGGTGGCGCCGAGACCGCGCTGCATCGTGAACATCGCACCGCTGATCTTGGTGGCCCGCTCGTTGTCGAGGATGCCGAGCGCGGTGGCAGTTTCCCAGTGCGGCACGCGCTGGTGATCGGCGAAAGACTCCGGCATGTTGATCGGGCCCTTGACGAGCGGATTGTCCTCTTCGCCGGCGCCATCGGGAGCGTCCGGGCTCGGCAGGTTGGGGATCCGCAGCAGCAGGTCCCGGAGGTGGTCCGAGATTTCGTCGTGTTCAGTGCCGAGGGCGCGCTCGCGCTCGCCGAGATCTCGACTGGCGGTCATCATGCTTTCGGCGGCGTCATTGTCGCCCGCCTTGCGCAACTGGCCGACCTGCTTGGAAAGTTCGTTGACCTGGCGACGGCTGTCGTCGCGCTCGGTGGTGATCGCAAGAAGACGGGCGTCGAGCCGGGAAGCCTGATCGAGCTGTTCGAGGATCTCGGGGTTTCCCCGACGGGCGAGCGCACTGCGCACACCCTCGGGATCGGTACGGAGCAGACGAACATCGATCACGGACAAGAGGCTACCTTTGAGCCCTCGGCTGCTCCCCGTCGTTTCGCGGCCCCGCCAGGCACAGGGGTAGCGTGAATCCTCGTGACGCACGCCGTGGTGGTCGAAGATCTGGTCGTGCGCTACGGCGATCTGGTCGCTGTCGATCACGTCTCGTTCACGGCCGCCGCTGGTGAAGTGACCGCGGTGCTCGGCCCGAACGGCGCCGGCAAGACATCGACGATCGAGGTGTGCGAGGGCTACCGCTGCCCCACCAGCGGCTCGGCGCGTGTGCTCGGCTTCGACCCGCAACGACAGCAGACCGAGATGAGCAAGCGGATCGGAGTGATGCTGCAAGAGGGTGGCGTGTCGCCGTCGGCCAAGGTTGCCGACGTCGTTCGGCTCTACTGCGATCTGTACGGCAAAGGTGTCGACCCCGCTGAACTGATCGAGCAGGTCGGCCTCGGCGAACGAGTACGGTCCAACTTCCGGCGACTCTCCGGCGGCGAGAAGCAACGGCTGTCGCTGGCCATGGCGATGGCCGCGAGACCCGAGGTCGCGTTCCTCGATGAACCGACGTCCGGGGTCGATATCACCGGTCGCCAGACGATCCGCACCATCGTGCGCGATCTTGCTGCGACGGGTTGTGCCGTTGTCCTCGCGACCCACGAGTTGGACGAGGCCGACAAGCTCGCTGACCATGTTGTGATCTTCGACCGGGGCCGGGTGGTGGCCGACGGCTCACTCGACGAACTGCGTCGAGGCCATGATGAGATCCGTTTCCGCAGCGCGCCAGACCTCGATGTCGGCGCGCTTGCAGCCACACTCCACGTGCCCGTACGAGCGGTGGGCCGCGGCGAGTACGTCGTCGATGGGGGTGCCGCACACGTCGCAGCGGTGACAGCGTGGCTCAACGATGCCGGACATCCGCTCGAGGATCTGCGAGCCGGCAAACAGCGCTTGGAAGACGTGTTCCTGCGCCTCACCGGTCACGAAGGATCGACATGAGTCCGTTACGCGCCCAACTCCGCCACGAAGTATCGACCACCTTGCGCAACGGCGAACAACTGTTGCTGACGCTCATCATCCCGGTCCTGCTGCTGGTGTTCTTCAGCTTGGTCGACGTGCTGCCGACGGATACACCTGAGCCGATCGACTTCCTCGCGCCGGGCATCCTCGCCCTCGCGGTCATGTCGTCGGCAATGGTGAGCCTCGGCATCGGCACAGGGTTCGAACGCACCTACAAGGTCCTGAAGCGACTCGGCACCACGCCACTCGGTCGCGGCCGACTGATCGCCGCCAAGATCATCGCAGTGGTCGTCGTCGAGCTCGTCCAATTCGCCGTGTTGATTCCGATCGCCTACATCCTCGGCTGGAGCCCCACGGATCCCAACTGGATTGCCGCCCTTGCCGCTGTCATCGTCGGCACGGTTGCGTTTGCTGGAATTGGTTTGACGCTGGCCGGTCGGCTCCGAGGCGAAATCAACCTTGCGGCTCTGAACGGGCTGTATCTGGTGCTGCTGTTGCTCGGCGGAATGGTGATCCCGTTCACCAAGCTCCCCGGTGCAGTCTCGGCCGTCGCCAAAGCGCTGCCATCAGGAGCGCTGGCCGACGTGCTTCGGGAAACCCTGACCAGTGGCGGCGTCCGCCCTTCTACGTCGTGGGCAATTCTGGTGGCGTGGGCCGCGATCACACCGATTGCGGCGACCCGACTGTTCCGCTGGGAGTGACCGAGTCGCTCGGAGTCAGGTCGTGCGCTCCGGTTCGGGAGCAGCAACGGTCCGTTCGAAGGCTTCGGTGACCTGCTCATAGGTCAGCGCCTCTTCGACCATCAGCGCGGTCCGGGCTGCGCCGGCCACGGCGGTGGGCTTGACGCGTCGATACGACTGTTGCTCTTCGAAGCCGGCGCCGAAACGGCGGAAGAACATGAAGATGATGATCGTCCACATGAACATTGTTCCACCGACCTTCATGATCGCCCCGGCAGTCTGTTGGTCGTTGACGACGCTGATGCCCCACACCCGGACCGGGATGTCATATCGCTTGTACACCGCATGGTCCGCGAAACTCAGCCATGCGGCCGGGATGGTGGGTACCACGCTCTGGGCGAACAGGTACACCATCTTGCCCGGATAGCCCATGTGCAGTTCCTTGAACGGTCCAATGACCGGCATCCACATCAGCAACGACGTCGACACGAGCAGGAAGTGCAGCGAGTAGTGCAGTACCGCGTTGTCGCCGGAGGCATTGACCATCCCGGGGATGTGGGTCAGCATGATCACCAGGTTGAAGAGCACACCAGCCACCACTGGCCGGGTCATGAACCGCAGCGCGGTATAGGCCTTGCCGTTTCCGATCAGAATCCGAAGCAGCCATTCGGGCATCGCCAGCAGCGCCAACGGCGGCAGGAAGTACGACAGCATCATGTGCTGCAACATGTGTGCGCCGTAGAGATAGGTCTCACCGATGTCGTGGATCGGCCAGTCGCTGGCAGCCCACAACATCAGGATCGTGGCGACGAAGTACACCTTCTGACGGCGGGTGACGACGACGCCCCCCGGACCAACGACTCGAGGGCCGATCACCCGGACCGAATAGATCCAGGCGCCGACGAGGAATGCGACGAGCACCCACACTTCGATGTGGAGGTTGAACGCCCAGGGGTTGGCAGTGATATCGACCGCGGCGGTCATCGCTTGCCTTTCTCAGCTGAACGGGTTCGGCAGACGCCGAGGATCGATCAGCCTGGCTGGAAGAAGTGGAACGTGGCCAAGGTACCGGCGTAAACGCCGACGGCCAGGAACAACCCTCCGTAGAACAACCAGCTGAACAGCTTGTTGTCGAACTTGAGGTGCATGAAGAAGCTGACGACCGTGAAGAACTTGATCAGCATCAGACCGATCAACAAGAACATGAAGACGCCACCGGGCAAACCGGCGTAGCTCAGTGCGACTTCCATCCCGGTCAGGACGGCCAAGAGCAGCGCGATCATCACGTAGCCCTTGTCGCTCAAACCGTGATCGTCGTGCTCCTCGACGTGAACTCCGGGTGTCCCATGGGTGTCGTGTTCGATATCGATGCTCATGATCAAAACCTCAGGCGGGGATCAGGTAGACGAGGGTGAAAATGATGATCCACACGATGTCAACGAAGTGCCAGTACAGACCGATCATCTCGACGACCTCGGCCTTGTTGCCCGGAACCTTGCTGCGGGTGAGCATGCCGACCAGGGCCATCAACATGATGATTCCGACGGTGACGTGCACGCCGTGGAATCCAGTGAGCGTGAAGAAGCTCGACCCGAACAAGTTGGTCGTGAAACCGAGGCCCTCTTTGTAGAACTCGGTGAACTCGAACACCTGAGCGCCGACGAACGTGGCACCGAGCAACGCCGTGACGACGAGCCAGGTGTTGGTGTTGCGGTCGTCCTTGCGCTTGGCGGCCGAGACGGCGAGCACCATCGTCAACGAGCTCATCAGCAGGACGAACGAGCTGACCGACGTGAGCGGAATGTTGTACAGCTGGTTTGGTGTCGGCGAGCCTTCGTGGCGGCCGCGATACAGCATGTAGGTGGAGATCAGTCCACCGAACAGCAGGCACTCGCTGCCGAGGAACATCCACATCGCCAACTTGTTGTTGGACAAGCCGGTGCTGGTGACGTGGCCATGTTCGATATTTCCGTGGCTGTCGTGATCGCCATGTCCATCGGAAACCATGCCGTGAATGTCCGGGATCTCGGTGAGCGTCGTGCTCGCCGTGGTGTCCGGTTCTGATTCGGGTGTCGCGATGTCAGCCAAGGTGCGCCAACTCCTTCGTCGGCTCGCCACCGTCGGCGGGCGGGTCGTAGTCCGAGTCATCTGCAACCGACGGTTCGAGTGACCAACCGAACATGGCAAGCATGACGATGACGCCACCGACGGCAGCGAGCAGACGGTTGAAGATGATGCCGTAGGCAATGACCGGCAGGCCGAGAGCAAGGATGATCGGCCAGTACGACGGCGACGGGAGGTGAATGTGCTTGTCGGCACGGGTGGCCTCGTCGGCCATCACGTCCTCGTAGGTCGCGACCTGATGGATCACGCCCTCATCGTTCTCTTCGTACTTGCGATGGAAGAACTCGTCGAGGGCATGCACCGTCGGAATCGCATCGAAGTTGTGCTCGGCGGGCGGGCTGGCCGTCATCCACTCGAGGCTTCTGGCATCCCATGGGTCAGCCGGTGCGAGCACCTTGCTCCGGGCGGTTCTGATCACGTTGATGATGAACAGCAGGACACCGAGGGCGAGGATGAACGAACCGATCGTTGCGACCAGGTTCCAGAAGGCGCCGTTGAAGAATCCGTCTCCGGCGCGGGCCTCGGTCCAGATCTGCATCCGGCGTGGCTGTCCCTGGAGGCCGAGAATGTGCATCGGGCCGAACGTCAGGTTCATGCCGAGCACCATCAACCAGAAGTTCCACTTGCCGAGCCGCTCGTTGAGCATCTTGCCGAACGCCTTCGGCCACCAGTAGTAGAAGCCGGCGAACAGACCGAACACTGCGCCGCCGAACAGCACGTAGTGGAAGTGGGCCACGATGTAGTAGGTGTCGGTTTGCTGGGTGTCGGAGGGCGACACGGCGTGGGTGACGCCGGACAGGCCACCGATGGTGAACTCGACGATCAGGCCGATTGCAAACATCATTGCCGTCGTGAACCGCAACTTGCCGCCCCACAGGGTCAATGTCCAGTTGACGATCTTGACGCCGGTGGGGATCGCAATCGCCATCGTGGCGACCGAGAACACCGCAACACTGACCGGGCCGAGACCGCTGGCGAACATGTGGTGAGCCCACACACCAAAGCCGAGAAACCCGATCGCGGCGCCGGAGAAGACGACGAACTTGTAGCCGAACAATGGCTTGCGAGAGAACACCGGCAGCACTTCACTGACGATGCCAAATGAAGGTAGGACAAGGATGTACACCTCTGGGTGTCCGAAGATCCAGAACAAGTGCTGCCAGAGCAATGGATCGGCACCCTTGTCGACGCTGAAGAACGCAGCGCCGAAGTTGCGCTGGAAGGTGAGCAGGAACAGCGCAACGGTGATGACGGGGACTGCGAACAGCAGCAGGAACTGGGTCACCATGACCATCCACGTGAACACCGGCATCTTGGTCAGGATCATCCCCGGCGCTCGCATGTTGAGAATGGTGACGATCAGGTTGATCGCACCCGTCAGCGAAGCAATACCGGTGATCTGGATACCCAGCGCCCAGAAGTCGACGCCGTGACTCGGCGAGAACGCAACGCTGGTGTTGGGCGCGTAGGCGAACCAGCCGGTGTCGGCTGCGCCGCCCAGGAACCATGCTGTGTTGAGGAAGAGGCCACCCGAGAGGAAGCACCAAAATCCGAATGCATTCATCCGTGGGAAGGCGACGTCTCGAGCGCCGATCTGCAACGGAACCAGATAGTTGGCGAGGGCGGCTGTCATCGGCATCACGAACAGGAAGATCATCGTGGTCGCGTGCATCGTGAACATCTGGTTGTACGCACCGGCGCTGAGCACCTTGCCGTCCGGAGCTGCCAACTGCAACCGGATCAGCAACGCTTCGATGCCACCCACGATGAAGAACGAGAAGGCGGCGACGCCGTACATGATCCCGAGCTTTTTGTGGTCGACGGTGAAAACCCAGTTGCGCCAGCCAGTGGTTGCCACCGGACGCCGGAAGACACCCATCGAGGTGCTCGGCGTCACTGCAGCGGTACCACCGCGGAACATGACTGGATTGGGGCGTTCTGCAAGAGCCATGCCTTGTCCTACTTCCGCTCGATGAGATAGGCGACGATCTGGTCGATCTGATCGTCACTGAGTTTCAGGTTCGGCATCCCACGAGTCTTCTCGTCTGTTGGACCGAGTTTTTCGGTCTCTGTGTACATCGGTTTCATTGCCGGTGCGTTGCGGAGCCATTTGCGCAGCGTCACCGCATCGAGGCATTCGGGCGTGACGCCCTTCAGGTATTCGGCGGTGAAGTCAGCCGGCGATGCGTTCCACACTCGTGCCCGACATTCCGGTGTGAGCAGGTCGTAGGTGGCACCTGCGAATGTGTTGCGTGTCATCAGATTGGTGAGGTTCGGCGCAGCGCCGGAGTACACGTACAGGTCTGGGCGGCTGATCACCGGATTGCCGTCGGAATCCTTGGCGCCGTTGACCTGGTGGCAGCGACTGCAGTTCGTCAAAAAGACGCTCTCACCCGCTGCACCGGCCGCGTCGGTCGGTGAGGCATAGGGCTCGAGCTGGTTGGCCTTCCACGTCTCGAATCCGGCCGTGTCGAGAGCGACTGCTTCCATCCGCATGTATGCATGCGACAGTCCACAGAATTCGGTGCACTGGCCGGCGTAGATGCCGGGTTGGTCGGCTTCGATCCGCAGGGTGTGCACGCGTCCGGGAACAGCATCTTTCTTGCCGTTCAGCTTGGGGATCCAGAACGAGTGGATGACGTCGCGGCTGGTGATGCGGACCAAGACCTTCTCGCCGGCGGGGAACACGATCTGTCCGCTGGTGACGATCGGCGCGGTGATCCCACCGCAACCCTCTTGGACCGGGTAGTCGTACTCCCACCACCACTGCTGGCCGGTGACGTTGATGACGCATTGGGTGTCGCTGGTCTTGGCCAGATCGAACAGGGTGCTGACGGTCGGGATGCCGATCGCGATCAGGATGATCGCGGGAAGAATGGTCAGAGCGATCTCGAGGGCCGGCTTGCCGTGGGTCTGCTTCGGGATGGCCTGGCCACGGTCCTTGAACCTGATGATGCAGTACAACACCGCAGCCATGACGATGAGAAGGACGACACCAGCGATGTAGAACGGAGGGCGCTGGAGATTGTCGATCTTGCGAGCATTCTCACCAGCGGGCTGGAACGTGTCCTGCGGCGCATCTTTGGCGCACGCGCTCAGCAAGGTGATCGCACCGACCGCGACGGCAGGCAGAGCAATCCTCTTGCGCAGGCTGCGAGTCGAGCTTGTCATCGAGTCTCCCGACTGTTCTGTCCGAGTCCGTTCCGGCGCAGGCTGTTGTGGCACGTCGCCAACGCTAGTCATGTGTTCAGTGCGTCGCCCCATTTGGTTGGCGCCGCGAGCGTGGTGATATGTCACGGCACCTCGATCGGCAGAACCGCTGTTTCGACACCCGGCACGCTGAACAAGAACGGAGCATCCGCAGTGGCCGAGAACGACGGCCGAACGGGCTTGACGATCACAAATTGGGTGCCACCTTTGGTCACCGCTTGCGTGCACACGATGTCCTTGGTGGTCACCTCAGCGTCGGTCCCGGCACCCTGCACGTCGTCACCAAGGTATGCAGTGAGGCGGAAGTCGCCGTCATCGAGGTTCTTGAACTTGACGAAGTTGTCGTTGGACCGAAGCAGCGTGACCGCCGACGGATTGCCGTTGATGCCCGTGACCTCGGCCCGCAGCTTGCCGTTTTCGAGAATGATCGTGGCGGCCAGGTTGGACTTGGCAGCGATGGCCCGAGTGGGGTGTTGATCGGCTTCCGTGAGTTCGACGCCGCACGTGTTCTCGTCACCGATCACTTCGTGCTTCTCGATCGGGTGGGCACCGTCGAGTGCCGTGGCGACACCGGCGCCGAGGATGGCCAACGCACCAACGCTGCACAGTGCTGCGACCAAAGCCTTGCCGACGTTGCGCTTGGTGGCGACCAGCGTGCCGAACAGCACCACTGCCGCGGCGACGCCGGCGAAGATGAACATTCCGGCATTGCCCGGCTTGTAGAGCATGATCCGGGAGAACGCGAAGATGATCGCGCCCAGCCCGACGGCGCCCAAGATCGGCAACTCCATCGGGTGCATGATCCGCCTGCGAATGGTCGCGTTGTACTCGGCGTCGCCGGACGCACGTTCGCTCCAGGAGAGCACCATCCACTCGACGGCAACGACCAGCAAGACAATGACGGCCATCCAGGTGATCGCGAAGCCGGCCACGAGGCCGACCGGAACCAGGGCTGCGCCGAAACCGGCGACGACCGGCCACATGCTGGCGCTGGCGGGCTCGTTGGCCGCTGCGCACGTTTCGATGCCTGCGGTATCCATCGCCGAGACGTTGCTGTCGCGGACCCAGAGGTTGATGCCGGCGAGGAATGCAAACGCGATCGAAACGGCGACCAAGCCGAGCGTGCCGAGCGGCCCACCGATGGCCATGCCATAGACGATGGTGCCGAAGACGGACAACACCGTCGCGCCGAGGAGGAGTTTTGATCCAGTGGTGAACATCGAGGCTTACCTGCTCACTTTGTGACGTAGACGACGAACCACAGCATGCAGAACGCAGCCGTGACGAAGTTCCAATAGAGGGCGTGGGCGGTGACGATCTCTCGCTCGGTGGTGCGTCCCCCGAGGTACCGGAAGGCGGTCACGAGCGAGAACACGATGCCGCCAATGAGGAACAGCACGAACGTTCCGGTGAGGGCGTAGAACATGACGCCGTAGCCGTTGACATCGACGTCGCTGCGAATCGGTAGGGCCATCTGGGTGTAGACGGCAGCCTGGGCGTTGATGACGGCGAGTCCGATCAGGGCGGTCAGGCCCAGAGCCATCGCCGTGTGCTGCTTGTCGCCTCGGCGCGCTGCGTACACCGCCCACTGAGCGAAGACGACGATCGCGATGAAACTGAACAACATGATGTTGGAAGCGACCTCAGGGACCGTGATCCCCTTCGGCAACCAGGCTGTGCCAGCTGCCCGCGCCTCGTCGCGAAAGCGAAGCCAGACCGCAAGCATGCCGCCGAGCATCGTTGCTCCGGCGGCGCACACGAGTGCGGTGCCGACGAACAGCTGGCGACGAGCCGCCGGGGCCGGCGCAGATGGAAGCGCGAGCATCAGGAGTTCTCCTCTAATAGAACGGGAGCGGGTTTGAGATCGACGAGCGGCTCGGCCGAAGCGACCGAATGCATCGTCGAGAAGTTGTTGACCGGCGGCGGCGACGACGTCGCCCACTCGAGGGTTTGGCCGTCCCACGGGTCGTCGCCGGCCAGTTCACCCTTGCGGAAGCTCTGCAGTGCGAGGCCGAGGAATCCGAGAACCGTCAGCACCATCAAACCGTGGCCGACACCGACGAGCACGTTCCACAGGTTTTGTGGTCCGCTGTAGTCGAATGCAACCGCGTCAGCGGGCTGATCGGCAAAACCGGCGATGTAGTACGGCAGTGAGGCCAGCACCGTTGCGGCGACGCCGAGCAGCGCGAACGGAGCGACTTTCTTGGGGTCCATCGTGCGACCCCACAGCTTCGGGCCCCAGTGGACGATGCCGCCCATCACGCTCAGAATCGCCCCGTAACAGATGTACACGTAGGCACCTTCTTCGAACACGGTGCCGAGCAGGCGCAGTTCTTCGATCCCCGTCAGCAGATTGCCGAGCATGCCGACCAGCACCATCGAGAACCCGAAGAACGCGAAGAGGAACGGAACGCTGAGCTTGGGCTTCGAGCCGAGGAATGCCATCGGGGCCAACATCAAGACGACGACCGCACCGAGCACGGGCAAACCGAACAGGAAGGCGTAGGTGAGCAGGTGACCGAGCTTGTCCCAGAAAAAGTCGCCGAGATACAGCTTCGAACCGGTCCAGGGAAGGGTCTGCTGGGTCTGGGTCACGCCGCCGAGGATCGCGACACCGACGAGTGCGATACCGGCCATCATGGTGCCCCGCTTGGGCATCCGCTTGCGGCCGACCAGCGGCAGCAATTCAGCGAAGAAGCCAATTGCGGGCAGCGCGTAGATGAAGGTCGTGGGCTGGGTCAGCGAAAAGCCGAGCCAGTTCGACGAGGCGTCGGTGCCGGGACCGAAACCGACCAGGCCACTGTTGCCGTCGAAGGGCTGGCGGTTGTATCGGTAGCTGACATACAGATAGATGACCGTGCCGATCGCGACCGGCAGAACCAGCACCAATCCGAGTGCGCTGACCAGTACCGACCACGAGAACAGAGGAATCCGGCGCATGTTCATGCCCGGTGCCCGACTGGTGAGCACCGTCGTCGCCAACGACACGGCGATTGCGGTGAGGCCGAGCAGCATCACGCCGTAAGACGAGATGAACAGGGCGACGAACCGCGAGGTGCCGCCACCAGGACCGCCGTTGGAAGCAATGGAGGTGATGACCATCGCCATGCCGGCGAACCAGGCCCAGAAGCCAGCTGCGGCCAAGCGGGGGAACGCCAGCGAGCGAGCGCCGATCTGCAACGGTACGACGGCCACCGACAGGCCGAGCATCACGGGCAGGACGACGAAGAAGGCCAGGCCGACCCGATTAATCGCGAACAGTTGCTGGATCGATCCGGATTCGAGCAGGGAACCGGAATCAGCTCGCTCGAAGCCGAGCAGCGCACCGATCCCACCGATGCCGACCAGCGCGATGAGACCACCGACCATCAGCATCCGACCGAGTCGTTTGTGGTCACTGGTCGTGATCCACGCACCGATCGTCGCAACCACAGCCGTTCCGGGACCAGCGGACGCGTGAGCCACCGAGCCAGCAGGTTCTGCCTGGGCCGTTGGGGCGATTGTTCGGTCGATTGTGGTCATGGGCTGCAACTCATTTCAAAACACCCTTGTCGGTCGGTCATTCGTGTGCAGTTCGTGTGCAGTTCTTCTGTGGTGCGGGATCGCAGTGAGGTCAGACTTCAACTCCGCAGCGCCAGTCGCGCGTACGACCGCCGAAGCGGCTCGGATTCGGGTCCGTTCTTCACCGACATTACCCACACGGTCCCCTGAGGTCCGAAATCGCCGCACCACCATCGGAAAATACTTCGACACGAGGTCTTGTCGAGGAGCCCGTGACTCAGAACCCGTGGCGGACGAGTACGTCGATGGTGATCACGCTGAACAGCAGGGTGACGTAGCTGATGCTGTATCCGAACAACCGCATCGCCTTCTGAGGATCGGGATTGCGGCTGAGCGCGATGTTGCCGAAGATGAAGAGGCCACCGCTCAGGACAGCGCCGATGCTGTAGATCCAACCGAGGTCGGCCACCGGTATCAGGACGAGCGTTCCGGCAACCATCACGATCGTGTACCACAGCATTTGCTTGAGCACCTGCTGCAGCGGGGCAACCACCGGCAACATCGGCACGGCGGCAGCCTTGTAGTCATCGATGTGACGGATCGCGAGCGCCCAGAAGTGGGGTGGAGTCCACAGGAACATGATCACGAACAGCAAAATCGGTGCCCAGGTGACGTTGTTCTGCACGGCTGACCAGCCGACCAGCACCGGTACGGCGCCGGCGGCACCGCCGATGACGATGTTCTGGCGACTCGTCCGCTTGAGCCAGATCGTGTAGATGAAGACGTAGAACAGTGCGGCGCCGAGGGCGAGGCAAGCCGAGAGGAAGTTGGCACCGCTCCAGAGCACGCCGAACGCGATCACTTCGAGCACACAGGCGAAAATGAGTGCGTTGCGAGGTTCGATCAGGCCCGTGACCAGTGGTCGGCCCTGGGTCCGAACCATCAACTTGTCGATGTCTCGATCCACGTACATGTTGATCGCGCTGGCGCCACCGGCGGCCAACGTGCCGCCGACAAAGGTGACGATCACCAGCCAGGTTGACGGCCAGCCACCCTCGGCAAGGATCATGGTCGGGATCGTGGTGATCAACAGCAGTTCGATGATGCGTGGTTTGGTGAGCGCGATGTACCCACCGATCACGGTGGTGGGGGTGCGCCGACTGCCGTGCGCAACCCCGCCCGGCGCGAGCCGGGACGGAACAAGGGGGCGAGAACCAACGGACATCGAGGTTCAGACTAGGTGTGATCGGGAGCGCTTCCTAACTCACGAGCGCCCATTCGCACAGATCGGGTGGTCACTTGTCGCATTGCAGGTCCGAGGCGCGAGAATGGTCGCAATGGCCAATGCACCCGCACCGATCGTGGTCGATCGCCCCGATCAAGATCTGGACGAGTTCGTCGCCAACGACACGCCATGGATCGTGCTGGTCTGGAATGATCCGATCAACCTGATGAGCTACGTCACGTTCGTCCTCCAGAAGTTGTTCGGATACAGCCTCGAGAAGGCGACCATCTTGATGATGGACGTGCATCACAAGGGTCGCGCCGTCGTGTCGAACGGCACGCGTGAAAAGGCCGAACTCGATGTCTTCCGGCTCCACGAGCACGGCCTGTGGGCGACGATGCAGCGAGACGACGCCTGACCGTGGCTCGTGTTCCCTTGCCACCGGTGCAGCGCACGGCAACCGGGTTCCGGATGAACCTCGACACCGAGGAGCGCGAGCTGATCCACCGCCTGCTCGGCGAGTTACGCAGCCTGCTCACCGAGTCCGAGTCGGTGGAATCGGGCGAGCCAACAGTTGACGGTCCCGTCGACGACCGGATGAAGCGGCTGTTCCCCACCGCCTATCACCAGCGACGCGACCAGGAGATGGACGACGAATTCCGGCGGCTGATGCGCGATGACCTGGTCGCCTCGCGGCTGGCCGGCCTCGACCTGCTCGCCGACGTGCTCGCACCCCACGATGACGAACCGCCTCACCTCACCGAGGCCCAACTGATGGCGTTCCTGCAGGCTGTGAACGGTGTGCGTCTGGTGCTGGGCACGATGCTCGACGTCTCCGAAGAGCACGAGATCGACGACATCGACGACGACCACCCAATGGTCGGCGAGTACCACCTCTACGACTTCCTCAGCTGGGTGCTCGACGCCAGCGTTCGCGCCGCGATGAGTTGAGTGTTGTTGCGCTGACGTGAGATGAGGCGGGTTACGCCGGGTATACGACGCAGCCGACGGTGCCGGGGCCGGTTTCGACGCCGACGCTGGGGCTGATCCGATAGTGGACCACCTCGTTGACCGAGGCCGCTTCCCCGATCGCATGGCCGAGCGCTTCGGCCATGGGCCACGCGTCGTTGTGGGCGACGCCGATCGCGACATTGAGCCGATCGCCCCAGTCGAGGACGTAGGAAGCCATCGAGTTGACGGCATCGACCATCGTCTCGATCCGGGTCAGCACCTCGATCTGACCGGCTTCGATGGTGAGCACGGCCCGAGAGTGATCTGAGCGCATCGCTGTACCGAGCATGTCGGGGACGAGATCGAGACCGCTGACGATGAAGACGTTGCCGATCGCGGGGGCCAACGATTCTGCGATCGTGGCCGCCTGATCGATCGTTGCGCCGGCCGCGATTGCATCACCAGCAGCCCAAACACAGCAACCGACTCCGAACCGGGCGGTGCCCGAATCGATCAGTCGCACCGGCACCGGAGAATTGTGCGCAGCGAGTCGGGCGGCACGGACGATCGAGCACGAAGCGAGCGACGTGTGGATCGAGAGGATCTGGCTACATCCCTTGGCGGCGAGATCCTCGTACGCGGCAGCGAACTGGCCGGCGCTGGGTTCGACCCAGCGGGTGGCTGGCGCTGCGCCGTCGGCGTACAGCGCATAGAACGAATCGGGATCCAGGTCGATCCCTTCCAGATATTCCTGATCGTCGACGATCACCGTCAGAGGCACGATCTCGACGCCGAATCGTTCAGCCAATTCAGGCGGCAACTGGGAGTTGCTGTCCGTGCACAGCCCGATCGGGCCGACTGGCATGCTCATCCGAGCCAACGTACGCGAGTTGTGCCACCAAGTCTGCACTTGTTGCGATGTCGTCTCGATTCTGTAATCGACCGGAATCGACCGGATTTTGCGACGGCGCCGTGTTTATCTGACAAGCCGTGTCGCGTTTGTGTCGGTTCACTGATATTCTTCGTGCGCTCTCAACAGGAGTCGAGACGTAATCCTGGCCCCCATCGTCTAGTGGCCTAGGACACCACCCTTTCAAGGTGGCGGCACGGGTTCGAATCCCGTTGGGGGTGCTGGCCAGCGAAAATCTGGTCCCGTGGTGAAGTGGAGTTCACGCCGGCCTGTCAAGCCGGAGGTCGCGGGTTCGAACCCCGTCGGGACCGCTCTCACTGAGGCAACTCAGTGAGAGCTGGCCAATCAAGAACACGCAATCCGAATCAATCCCGAAGCAGCTGTGACAAGCACGGTTCTGTAGCTCAGTCGGCAGAGCATACGCCTGAAAAGCGTAGGGTCACCGGATCGACGCCGGTCAGAACCACCCTGGTACATCACGAAGCCGCAGGTCTCTGACCTGCGGCTTCGTGAGTTTTTCGACAGTCTCAGGAGATCGCACGCGCCACGTCTCACCGTGACTCAGGGGCGCTGCGACTCGGGCTCGGCGGACGAGTTGCGGGGGAAGACGCCTGCTTTGCTGATCATGCCCGGACACGGCCGTCCAATGATGCGGTCGACATGGGCGACAGTGTCGAGCAGCAGTCCGAGATCGATGCCGGTCTCGATGCCCATTGCATCCAGCATGTGAACGAGGTCTTCGGTGGCGATGTTCCCGGTGGCGCCAGGTGCGAACGGACAGCCACCGATACCCCCGGTACTGGCATCGAGCATCGATGCGCCGCCGCGCAGGGCACCGATTGCGTTGGCCAGGCCGGTGTTGCGGCTGTTGTGGAGGTGGACCCGAATGGGTACCCCGGTTGCCTCGACCACTGCGGCGACCAGCTCTTCGGTGTGGTTGGGCACTGCGCTGCCGATCGTGTCAGCGAGCGAGAGTTCGTCGGCGCCGGCCTCGACCGCTTGGCGGGCAAGGCGAACAACATGGGCGGGATCGATTCGTCCCTCGAACGGGCAGCCGAACGCCGCTGACAGCGTGACACCGGCGGTCAAGCCGTGGGCACGGGCTCTGCCGGCGACCTTGCGCCACATCGCCAAGGCGGAAGCGGTGTCCATCCCCTGATTCCGCTGGCTGAACGTGTCGGACACGATCACCACGGCGTTGATCTCGTCGACCCCGCTGGCGATTGCGCGATCCATGCCCCGCTCGTTGAGCACGAGCCCGATCAATCGGGCATCGCGGCCACGCAACGCAGCGATGACCGCCTCGCCGTCGGCCATCTGCGGAACGCGCACCGGGTTGACGAAGCTGGCCACTTCAACCCGGCGCAGACCTGCCCGGATCACGCCATCGACGTACGCGACCTTGTCGTCGGTGGAGACGACGTTCGGCTCGTCCTGCAACCCATCGCGGGGGCCGACCTCGACGATCTGGACGCTCGACGGCAAGCTGCCCGACACCGATCTGCCCGGAGTCGATGACATCACTCGTCGCTCGCGGTGATGTCGGCCCCGATGTCGCGAGCCATGGCCCCCTCCGGTGCGGCGACCTCGACGATCGCGTCGTCGCGATCGTCGAACTCCATCCGCAACGCGCGGGCCATCGTTGCGTGCATCTCGTACATGAGGGTGATGTAGGTGAACTCGAGGATCTCCTCGTCGCTGAGGAAGCTCTGCAGCGTGGCGAATTCTCGGTCGTGGATACGTCCGGCGCCGAGCACGAGGGCATCGGTGTAGGCCAGCACTGCCCGCTCGATCGGCGAGAAACAATCGGCGGTCGCCCAGGAGGCGATCGCCTCGATCTTGGCTTCGTCCATCCCGAGCGAGCGGCACGACTTGCAGTGCTGGGAGAACACGAACTGGCTGCCCCGAGCCCATCCGGCGCGGGTTTGGCCGAGCTCACGCAGGACCGGATCGAGGAGGCGGTCCGGGCTGCGGTACAGCGCGAACCCCCGCACCGCGTGCCGCATCACATCGGGCACGAGCGCGAATGCGGTCCACCAGTCACCGGGTGTGCCGGCGGCAGTTCCTGGTTCGACGACCGGATCACGACCGTCGAAGAGTTGGTCGTACATCGCAAGTACGAATGGATCGCTGACCTGATCGCGTGGCACTTGGCGCAGTCTCGGCATGATGTCTTCCTTGTCGTTCGGTCGTCGGTCGTTCGGTCGTTCGGTCGTCGGTCGTTCGGTCGTCGGTCGTTCGGTCGCCGGTCGCCGGTCGTTGATCGCCGGTCGGGGTGGCCGATCAGCGGTCGGTGCCGACGACGATCCCGTCGGCAACCAGCGTTGCGTACTCGTGGTCATCAACGGCAGCCAGAGTGCGCAGCACGTGTTCGGTGTGTTCGCCGAGCGTCGGACCGGACGCATCGACGCTGCCCGGCGTGCGCGAAAAGCGAGGAACGACGCCGGTCATCGGGACGTCGATGCCGTCTCGATTGGTGCGGCGCAGCACCATCTCGCGGGCGGCATAGTGATCGTCGCCGAGCATGGTCTCGGCCGTGAAGATCTCGCCGGCCGGCACGCCTGCGCCGGCAAGAACAGCGAGCAGTTCTGCGGCCGGCAACGTGGAGGTCCACTCGCCGATCATCCGGTCGAGTTCGACCATGTTGATGCCACGTGCGCCGTGGGTCGAAAACCGCTCGTCGACAGCGAGGTCCGGTCGACCCATTGCGTTGCACAGCCGCCGATAGACCGCATCGGCGTTGGCCGCGAGGATGATCGACGACCCGTCAGCAGCGGGATAGACGTTCGACGGGGCGACGCCGGTCAGTACGCTGCCGCTGCGCTGACGGAGCACACCGCCGAGTTCGAAGTCGGCCATCGAGGATTCCATCAAGGCGGCCACCGCTTCGTAGATCGCGACGTCCACCTCTTGACCGCGTCCACTGTTGTTGCGTTCGGTGAGCGCAGCCATTGTCCCGATCACGGCGAACAGCGCAGCGAGCGAATCGCCGAGGCTGATCCCGCTGCGCGAGGGCGGTTGATCGGGGCTGCCGGTGGTGAACCTGATCCCACCGACGGCCTCGCCGATGCTGCCGAATCCGGCCTCCGCGGCACGCGGACCGGTCTGGCCGAATCCCGAGACGTGGACCATGATCACCTCTGGGTTGATCGCGGCGAGTTGTTCGTAACCCATCCCCCATTCGCTGAGACGGCCGGGGCGGAAGTTCTCGAGCACGACATCGACGCTGCCCATCAGCCGCTTCACCACGTCGCGGCCGCGTGGATCGCGCATGTCGACCGCAACGGACTGCTTGTTGCGAGCAATGGCGGGCCACCACAGGCTTTCGCCGTCACGGGTGACGCCCCACGTCCGCATCGGGTCACCGGTGCGTGGCGCCTCGATCTTGATCACCTCGGCGCCGTAGTCACCGAGCAGCTGGCCGGCGAACGGGCCGGCGATGAAGCTACCGAGCTCGAGAACCCGGACCCCGGCGAGCGGCCCTGAACGGCGGTCGCTGGGCGGGTTCGACGGGAGCGCGGAATCCAGCGACATGGCCGAATTGTATGGAGTGTGGGTGACTCGAAGCCCGCCGAGTCGTTCTGTGTGAGGACAAAGGCCAGAGTCTGGCCAATGTGGTGACACAAAGCCCAGCGTGGCCGAGTCGTCTCGTGGGCCAGTCGGTCAGCGGATGCGGGTGGCTTCGATGTCGGTCGCTGGGCGACCTTCGGCGAGGCCGCGAGCTTCGAACACCGTGATCGGGCGCTCGCTCGGTCGGGCGACGACGCGGCCGTCGAGGCGGGGCTCGGCGTCGATCGCGGCGAGCGCTTCGGCGGCATAGTCGGCGTCGTCGGATGCCAACCGGAGCCGGCCACCGATCTCGATCGAGTCGGTGATCAGGGCGAGGCGCTGGGTGGTGACCAGACGTTTGCCGCCGTGACGCGGCTTGGGCCAGGGGTCCGGGAACCACACTCGGATCTCGGCCACAGACGCCGGTCCAACGAGTGCAAGCAGGTCGAAGGCATCCCCCACCCACAACCGCACGTTGTCGGTGCCGGCCTCATCGAGGAGCGCGGCCAGATGAGCGATCGTCGCCCCGTTCGGTTCGCAGGCGATCACCAACGAGCCGGCATCACCGGCTGCCATTGCGGCAGTGGCGTCTCCCTTGCCGCATCCGATCTCGACGATGATCCGTCGACCTGCGTACGGCGGCTCTGCCGCGTAGCGGGGCACGACCTCGTCGAATGCACGCTGGCGGGTCGCCGACATCCGACCCTGACGGCCGCCGAAGGTATAGCTCCCGCCGATCGGGCGCAAGCCCTGATACGGGCGGGGAGGCAACGGCTCGGACACGGGCGAGCAGGGTAACGGCGGTCCAACGGTTGTCCG
>JBDSDH010000153.1:0-38866 GCA_039920665.1 Ilumatobacteraceae bacterium | reverse complement strand
GGCCACAACCTCTCGAACCATTGGTTCGTCATCGACAATCAGCACCCGTGCAGCCATGGCCACACAGTACGACGTGGTCGGTGTCGGCCGAGCGGGACGATGGTGAGTTTCGCGAACGTTGCGCCGCCGTATCGGAATCGGTTCGACAGGTGGGCCACACTTCCCGGCGTGATCGGCGTCGCCGCGTGATGCTCGCCGACCAGAATCATCCGAAGCGACGCTCGGTGCCGTATCTAGGTCAGTGGCTCGGCGTCGATGTCAACACCGTCACTCGATCCGATAGAACTGGCATGTGGCGCCCTCCGCCGCAGCCCGAAAGGCCTTGACATGTCCAAGACTGACATCCGTCCATCGGAGCCGGCAGCCGCCGGTGGCGACGCGTCCTCGGCAGCCGCGGCCCGTCAGTTCTTGATCGAGTCGGGGATGAAGGCCCACCGTCCACCACGCTGGTGGGGGGTCGTCACGGGTCTCGTTGCTGCCGGAACCGGCCTTGCCGTGGGCGAGCTCGTCGCCGGATTCTCCAGTGAGCTGAAGTCGCCGGTCGTCACGGTCGGCGACCGGGTCATCGACTGGGTGCCGAAGTGGATGAAGGACTTCGCGGTCGAGAACTTCGGCACAAGCGACAAGGTCGTTCTGATCTGGACGATCCTGATCGTGATCGCGATCGCTGCATCGCTCGTCGGCATCGCAACCGTTCGTGGCCGGCGCCAGGTCGGCATCATCGGTGCCGCCATCTTCGGGGTGCTCGGTGCTGCCGCAGGTGGATTCGGGCGTAACACAACGATCGTCGGTGCGATCCCGGCGCTGTTCGCAGCGGCAACCGCCGGTGGCGTGCTGATGGTGGGCTACCAAATGGCCCATCCACGCCCGGTCGTCACCCGCCAGAGCGTTCGGAGCAAGACCTCGGTTGTTCCCATGATCCCGCCACTCGATCGGCGCAAATTCCTCATTGCGTCGGGTGGGCTCGCTGTGGTCGCGATCGGCATCGGATCGTTCGGCAAGGATCTCCAACACCGGTTCAACAGTTCGCTCGAACGGGCCGGGGTGCGCCTGCCGGTGCCCAAGGATCCGCTGCCCACGCCGCCGGCGGATCCGGCGCTGCTGCCCGAGAACCAGGGTTTGTCGCCATTGATCGTGCCGATCACGAACTTCTACCGGATCGATACGGCACTCAGCTTCCCCAACATCTCGTTGTCGTCGTGGTCACTCAAGATCGGTGGGATGGTGGATCGTGAACTCAAATTCAGCTACGACGATCTGCTCGCTCGTGACCTGATCGAGCGCGACATCACGATGTCCTGTGTCTCCAACGACGTCGGTGGCGACCTGGTCGGTAACGCCCGCTGGGTCGGCTGCCGGCTCGATGATCTGCTCGACGAAGCGGGCATCCAGCGCGGCGCCGACCAGATCATGGGCGTGTCCGACGACGACTTCACCGCCGGCTTTCCGGTCAACACGCTCGACGGCCGCGACGCCATGGTGGTGTTCGGGATGAACAACGAAGTACTGCCGGTCAAGAACGGTTTTCCCGCTCGGATCGTCGTCCCCGGTCTGTACGGCTATGTCTCGGCGGTCAAGTGGCTGAAGGAGATTCGGCTGACGACGTTCGCTGAGGAACAGGGCTACTGGATTCCGCGTGGGTGGTCGGCGCTCGGGCCGGTCAAGACCCAATCTCGGATCGATCGACCTGGCACCAAGATCTCGGTTGGCAACACCGTCATCGGCGGCGTTGCCTGGGCACCGAGCCGCGGGATCGAAAAAGTCGAGGTGCAGGTCGACGACAATGAATGGGTCGAGGCAATGCTCGGCCCGGTGCTCAGCGAGGACACCTGGGTGCAGTGGTGGACCAAGTGGGACGCGACCGAGGGTCGTCACCAGATCCGGGTACGGGCCACCGATGGCCGAGGCGAGACCCAGACCGAGGAACTGGCTCGGGTCGACCCGGACGGTGCAACCGGTTGGCACACCATCAGGGTCACCGTCAGCGCCTGATCCGACCCCCGGTTCGGGCAGACTCTTGGCCGTGAGTCAGGCCGCCTTCGATCTCGATCTCGACGACGGAGTCGAACCAACGTATTCCGTCGGCGAACTCGCCGACGCGGTGAACGCTTCGTTGCGTCGCCAGTTCGGTGACGGCGTCTGGGTCCGGGGCGAGATCCAGGGCTATGGCGAAAAGGGTGGCCACGCCTACTTCCGACTGGTCGAATCCGGTGACGAGCGCAAGGCCGTGCTCGATGTGTCGTTCTTCGCCAACGTCCGGATGCGGATCCGGCCGATCCTGCACAAGCACCGCCTGCGCCTCGCCGACGGGATGAAGGTTCGCATCTACGGCGTGCTCGACTACTACGCGCCGAATGGCCGGCTGAGTTTGAAGATGAGCATGATCGATCCGCGCTACACGCTCGGCGAGATGGCCGTGCAACGTGACGAGGTGATCCGGCGGTTGGTCGCCAACGGTCTGTACGACGCCAACCGCGGCCAGAGGGTCGCGATGATGCCGCTTCGGATCGGGCTTGTCACCAGCCGCGACAGCGCCGCCTGGCACGACTTCATGCATCAACTGATGGAGAGCGGGCACGGGTTCGGGATCCGAGTCGTCGACGTACGGGTGCAGGGCGAACTCGCGGCCGACATGGTGTCTTCGGCGATTCGCCAGCTCAGCCGTCGCGACGACATCGATGTGATCGTCGTCATCCGAGGAGGTGGTTCTCGGACCGAGCTGGCGGTATTCGATGACGAGTCGATCGCGGTCGCGATCGCTGCCGCGCCGGTACCTGTGTTCACGGGACTCGGGCACGAGATCGATCGCAGCGTCGCTGACGAAGTGGCCCACACCGCGTTCAAGACGCCGACTGCGTGTGCGGTGCACCTGATCGAGCGGGTCGCCGACTTCGCCGCGCAGGCCGAGAACACGTGGACGGCGATCGAAAGCCGAGCCACCCGCCACATCGAGCGAGCGGATACCGGGCTGCTCGACAAGGCTCGCCGGATCGAGCAGCGAACGATCGGGGCAGTCGAACGAGCCGAGCAGCGGCTGCTCGATCGATCGCATCGCGCTGCCCTGCTCGGCACGCGTGCGTTGACCCGGGCCGACGAATCACTCGACCGGGCCACCGCGCGGGTGGGGCGCCGTCCGCTGCAATTCGCGGCCCAGGAGCTGCAGACGCTGCAGCAGATCGAGGCCCGGATGCGGCTGCTGGACCCGGTCCACGCAATGGCTCGTGGGTGGAGTCTGACCCGCACGAGCGATGGTCGCATCGTGCGCAGCGTCTCGGAACTGACCGTTGGCGACGAGCTCGTCACGGTGTTCGCCGACGGCGAGGCACGCAGCCGGATCGAAGCCACCGATCGACATCCGACAGACGTGATCGCTGACCCGGCCTCAGCAACGAACCCAGCAACGAACCCAGCAACGAACCCAGCAACGAACTCAGCGACGAACTCAGGAACGGAACGATGAGCAGCAACAACGAAGCCGCAGATCCCGCCGACAAGATCGGCTACGCCCAAGCGCTGAGCGAGTTGGAGAGCATCCTCACCGAGCTCGAACGCGACAACGTCGACGTCGACCGCCTCGCGAGCCAGGTGCAGCGCGCCGCCGAGCTGATCCGGTTGTGCCGCGAGCGGATCGGCAACGCTCGGATGCAGATCGAGAACGTCGTCGCCGAACTGGGTACGTGATGAGCGCCGACGCCAGCCCCGAGTTGCCGATTCCCGGCAAGGATCCCATCTTCCGCCACCTCGACGACGAGGACATGGGCTGGCGCGATGTTCGAGCCCAGCGCAACGCTGACGGGACCCAAGCATTCGTGCGTGAGAAGTGGCTTGCGTTCTCGAACGAGCCCCAGTACCTGTCGCTGTACGCCGAATACGACCCGGGCATGATTGTCCGCCGCCACGGCCACTACAGCCCACACATCGTGTTCGTGATCAAGGGGTCCGCCACATTCGGCGATCGCGAGTGCCCGGCCGGAACCCATATCGAGTTGCTGTTCGGCGCGGCGTTCGGCCCGGTCGTCGCCGGACCGGACGGTGTCACCTTCTTCGAGGTGATGCTCGGCGACCCGCGCAGCTGGGGTGACCAGCCGGAGTTGTTCGAGCAGACGCTTGCCGAACACGGTGCAACGCCGTTGCCGGACCCGCCGCTCGAATTTCCCCCTTGGCTGCACGACCTCCGCGAACATTGGGCCGTCGCAACCCCCGAGTCGAGCCCCGAAGCCTGATCAGCTGCGGTCCCGTGTGAGCGGGTACTGGTTAGCCTCGTCGCCGTGGTTCCCGTCGCGCCCCCATCGCTTGCCAACATTGCTGCCAGAGTTGAACAGCGGCTGGTGGTGTTGATCGACGCCGAGGAGGCGCGGTGGTCCAAGCTCGATGACGTCCTCGTCGAACCGTTCGCAGCGATCCGTAACCTCGTGCTCGCCGGCGGTAAGCGGCTGCGCCCGGCCTTTTGCCACTGGGGATACGTCGGCGCGGGCGGCAACCCTGATGATCAGATGATCGTCGATGCCGGCGCTGCGCTCGAGATGTTGCACGCGTTTGCGCTGTTCCACGATGACGTGATGGACGGTTCCCACACTCGTCGCGGCGCTCCGACCGTGCATACCGTGCATGAGCAGCGCCACGGTGGCAACTGGGCCGGCGAGGCCCGCCGGTACGGCGAGGGTGTCGCAATCCTGGTCGGCGACCTGACGTTCGTCTACGCCGACCAATTGATGCGCGCCGCGCCGCTCGAGGCGTGGGACATCTGGAACGAGTTGCGGGTCGAACTGAACATCGGCCAATACCTCGACATCGTCGGCTCTGCTCACCGCGAACGGCGGTGGGACAAGGCCGAGCAGATCTGTCGCTACAAGAGTGGGAAATACACGATCGAGCGGCCGCTGCAGATGGGGGCCCTGCTCGGCGCGCCGCAACGAGCCAAGAATCTGCTCGATCCGTTGTCGGCATACGGGTTGCCGCTTGGTGACGCATTCCAGATGCGCGACGACGTGCTCGGCGTGTTCGGCGATACGGCGGTCACCGGTAAGCCGGTTGCCGACGATCTCCGCGAGGGCAAGCCGACACCGCTGATGGCCCTCGCCACGTCCGCCGCCGATGCAGCCCAACTCGTGGTGCTCGGACGAGTCGGCGCCCCCGACATGACCGATGCCGAAGTCGCCGATGTGCAGCAGGTGATCATCGACACGGGAGCGTTGGCTCGGTTGGAGGCTCACATCACGACGCTCACGGACACCGCGATCGCTGCGTTGGTCGAGGCACCGATCACCGACGAGGCCCGTGACGAGTTGCGCCAACTTGCCAGTTACGTCAGTTGGCGCAACATCTGATCGCAGTCCGATCGGAGTCCGATCGGAATCGGTCAGGCGATCGCTTGATAGTTGGTGAGCGCGTCGCGAACACCGGCCTGCACCACTCCGACTTCGTCAGCCACTGCAGCGAGCCATGCCGGACGGATGATCGACGACACCGTGATCGGCTCGTCGAGACCGGACGTGTCGAGTGCCATCCGGACGAACTCGATCGCATAGTCGCGTGGTCGCAGATCTCGTGACAGTTCGTACAGCGCGTATGGATCGGGTGTCGAACGGCGGGGAGGCAGTTCGACGAAGCTGCCCGATGTCGGCTCGGTGGATCCACCCGCCAGACCGGGTCCGTCGGTCAGCACTGCGCCGCGCACGGTCGATGCCCGCGCTCCGGCCAACTGGAGCGCGATGTATGCACCGAGTCCGCGGCCGACAACGGTGACCTCGCCGAGGGCTGCGAGCGCGACGTCGGCGTCAGCGAGCAGCGTCTCGGCGCTGTACCCGCCGCCGCGAGGCACCGTCGAAAGCCCGTGACCGGTGAAGTCGAGTGCAGCGACCGGTCCGTCCCAGCCGTGGCACCAATGCGGCACCGCACTCGGAGCGCGCTCGCCGAGGCCGTGCAGAACAAGCAGCGGTCGGCCGTCGCCTTCGCGGAGGTGATGCAAAGCGAGCGACACCTTGCCGTGTTGCAGCATCGTCACGGCACTCACGATGCAGCCCCCGGTGCAACTCCCGATGCAGCACCCGGGACGCCGACGAAATCAAGCACCATCTCGGACACCTCCTCGGGTTGCTCGATGTGGACGAAGTGGCCGACACCTTCGAGCGTCTCGCAGTGACCGCCATCCGGCATGAACTTGTTGACGTGGCGGGCGATCGTGCCGAATCCCATCACCTCCTGTTCGCTGCCCAGGATCGCCATGAACGGCATCCCCAAACCCGGCAGGCGGGTGATGGTCCATTCCGGCCGCCACGGTCCGAACCCGCCGAGTCGCATCTGCGGATCGATCTTCCAGCGCCAGCCATCGGCGTCGTGGCGGCCGCCGACGGTGACCAGGTGACGGAGCCACTCGGGTGACAGGCGTGGGTTCATCGCCCCGCGCCGGTCGGCGAGCTGATCGAGGGTGCCTGGCCGCCGCTCTTTGTCAGCGACGGTGCGTCGCGAGTCGAGCCAGCGGCCGATGTCTTTGGCCATCGTGGCGGTGCGTTCGTGGTCGGCGACGTCGGGGATCGCCCGCCGATACGGAAGCCCGTCGAGGTTGACGAGGTGGCTGAACCGAAACGGCTGCGCGTCGGCGAGTTGCAGCATCAACGCTCCACCTTTGGAGTGGCCGACCACCGGGGCGGGCCCATCGGTCACAGAATCCATCACGGCCATTGCGTCACGCATGTCGCCGTCCCACGAATAGAGCTCGGCATGATCGCTGTCGCCATGACCGCGCTGGTCCCAACCAATCACCCGCCACCCCGCTGCTGCCAGGAATGGTGCGAACACTTCGTAGGTGCGGATGAAGTCGAATCCGCCGTGAACCACGAACAACGGTGGCGCGTCGGCGTCGCCCCACTCGTGCACCGCAAGCTGCAACGAGCCGGCTGACACCACGTATTGACGCAGCGGAGCAACGGCTCCGGGGAACCTGCCACGTTGCACATCGGGGTCATTGGAAGTGTCAGGAAAACGTTCCGGTTGCACTCTCGTGTCGGAATCTAGGGCGAGGTCCACGCTGTTGAATCTACGCGTAGGCTGCGCGCGCCGAGGTGGTCGAGGTGCCCGTTGACGGCGCGAACGGATGGGGCCGATGGGTGGCTCCACGAGATGATGTGAGGTCGAGGGATGAAATACTCAGCGCGGATGTCGATGCTGCTGGCGGCTGCCGCAGCGAGCGTCATGGTGGCCTGCGGGTCTGATGGGGATGCCGCTCGAGACACTCTCCCAGCGATCGTCACCACGACGACAACCACGACGATGGCCCCGACCACCACCACGATTCCGTCCGAGTACGAGATCAAAGCGGGCGACTCGCTGTCCCAGATCGCGAAGTCCTTCAATCTGTCGACAGCCGCCCTGGCTGCGTTCAACGGGATCACGGACTACGAGCACATCGAAATCGGTCAGGTGCTCAAGATCCCCCAGCCGGGTGACATCATCACGACTACGACGGTCGGCCCCGATGCTGCGTCGACGAGCGAAGTGTCGACGACCGTTACCACCCCGTAGCTGTCCGTAGACTTCGGGCATGACTTCGAAGACGACTGCGTGGTGGCCGAATCAGGAACACTGGTCCGTCACGATCCCGCTCGACACCCCTCACGCACGCCTCGCTGCCCTCGCCGAACATGGCTGGATCCAGATCGACGACGCGGACTTCGAGGTGCCGGTCCACGAGTGGGAGTCGCTCGAATACATGAACTGGAAAAGCGGCGGCGACACGAACTTCGCGCCACTTGCATCAGCCGATGGCGAGCTCGATTGTCGTGGTTTCTGGGACAAGGGCAAGACCGACAAGGACGCGCTGTGGACCTCGAACGCCGAGATCGCACCCACGCTGCGACGCTATGTCGACGACATCGGCGCCAACTTCGGCCGGGTCCGAGTGATCAAGCTCGAACCACAAGAACGCGACAAGGCGTTTCCCAGCTTCCACCGCGATGACAACAACCGGTTCAACCCGGACAACGAGGGTTGGGTCGTTCGGACCTGGCTCGAACTCACCGACAACCCCGACAGCTACATGTTGCTGATGGACAACGGACCCGACGGGCTCCCCGACCCGGCCACCGAAGTGCGAGTACCACTGCATCGGGGTGCACGGTTCGTGGTCGATTCGCAGCGTCTGTGGCACGTGGTGGTCCACAATGGCACCGAGCCCCGTTACGCCCTGATCACCAGCTTCGAGACCAGCCCGGTCCTCGAACGCTGGGTCGAATCGTCTACCAGCGCTGCCACCTGACCGGCACCGCCTGACCGCGTGGTGCGGCCATCCGATGTTTCGGGTTACTGGCCGGTTGCGGCGCGGTGGGCGATCGCGATTTCGGCGATGTCGCGCATGATCCGACCCAGTTCGAAGTCTTTGGGCGTGTAGACCCGGGCAATGCCGATCGCGGCCAGTCCGGCGCGGTCCTGTTCGGGGATGATGCCGCCCAACACGATCGGGATGTCGACGCCCATCTCGGCCAGTGCTTTCTGCACATCGGGTACGAGTGCGAGGTGCGACCCGCTCAAGATCGACAGGCCGATCACGTCAGGATCTTCGTCGCGGGCCGATGCTGCGATCTGTTCGGGTGTCAGCCGGATGCCGCTGTAAATCACTTCCATGCCGGCGTCGCGGGCTGCGACGGCAATTTGTTCGGCGCCGTTGGAGTGACCGTCGAGACCGGGTTTGGCGACGAGGAACTTCGGCGGACCACCGACGATCGTGCGCACGAATTCGGCGACTGCGGCGAGTTCGTTCGACTTGCCACCGACGGCCGCGCTGACCCCCGTGGGCGCCCGGTACTCGCCGAACACCCCGCGTAGTTCGCCGGCCCACTCGCCGGTGGTGCCACCGACGCGTGCGAGTTCGATCGACGGGATCATGATGTTCTCGTCGCTGAGCGCAGCCGTGCGCAATGCGAACAGGGCGGCGGCGACGGCGTCGTTGTCGCGGTTGGCCCGCCAGGCAACGACGTCATCGATGGTCTCTTGCTCGACGGCGGGATCGACGATCAAGATATTGCCCTCGCCGGCGAGCGGGCTGGCAGTGAACTCGGTGAACTTGTTGACCCCGACCACGATCTGCTCGCCGGATTCGATCCGGCGGGTGCGCCGCGCCATCGAGCGCACGAGGCGACCCTTGAGCTCGTCGACCGCTTCGAATGCGCCGCCCATCGCCAGCACGTCTTGGAGTTCGGTCCATGCAGAGTCGCGCAGTTCGGCGGTCTTGGCATCGATCACCTTCGAGCCGTCGAAGATGTCGTCGTATTCCAGGAGGTCGGTCTCGAACGCAAGCACTTGTTGCATTCGCAACGACCACTGCTGATCCCACGGACGGGGCAGACCGAGCGCTTCGTTCCAAGCCGGTAACTGCACGCTGCGGGCGCGGGCCCGCTTCGACATCGTGACGGCCAACATCTCGATCACGATCCGCTGCACGTTGTTTTCCGGCTGAGCCTCGGTGAGGCCGAGCGAGTTGACCTGGACGCCGTAGCGGAACCGGCGGGCCTTGTCGTTCGCGACGCCGTACCGCTCGAGACCGATCCGGTCCCAGAGCTCGGTGAACGCGCGCAGCTTGCAGATCTCCTCGATGAAGCGGATGCCGGCATTGACGAAGAACGAGATGCTGCCGAACACCTGAGCGAACTCGTCCGGCTCCACCTGGCCGCTGTCGCGTACCGCATCGAGCACCCCGATCGCCGTCGCGAGCGAGTAGGCGATCTCCTGCACCGGCGTCGCCCCCGCCTCCTGGAGGTGGTACGAGCAGACGTTCATCGGGTTCCACTTCGGGGCGTTCTTGGCGCACCACGCGATCATGTCGACGATCAACCGACGCGATGCCTCGGGCGGGAAGATGTAGGTACCGCGGCTGAGGTATTCCTTGACGATGTCGTTCTGGGTGGTGCCGCGCAGCGCGGCCGACGCCACGCCCTGTTCGTCGGCGTTGGCGACGTACAGCGCCAGCATCCACGCAGCCGGGGCGTTGATGGTCATCGACGTGTTCATCTGCCCGGTCGGGATCTGATCGAGCAGCGTGCGCATCTGGCCGAGGTGGGCGACAGGGACGCCCACCTTGCCGACTTCGCCGCGGGCGAGCTGGTCGTCCGGGTCGTAACCGGTCTGGGTCGGGAGGTCGAAAGCGATCGACAGGCCGGTCTGACCCTTGGCGAGGTTGCTGCGATAGAGCTCGTTCGATGCTTTGGCGGTCGAATGGCCGGAATACGTGCGCATCAGCCATGGATCGTCTCGCCGCACCGCCGGCTCGTCGTCGCTACTGGTCCGGCCCGGCCTGGCGCTGCTGGTGTCGCTCATGGTGCCAGTGTTACCGCTCGGTAGGCCTGACTTCCACCCCCAGCAACGCGCCGGTTGAACGGACCGTGATCGTCCACCCGTCGAGGTTCCACGAATCGCCGACCTGATCGAGCAGATCAGTGTGCGGATCCGGACTTCCGAGCGCGATCTGGGCCCGGCTCACACCGGTGCACGGCGATGGGTCGGTCGTCGCCCGGTCGCACGCCGTGGGGCGCTGATCGATCCGGTGGACAGTCAGTCCGGACTCGGGGAGGAAATCGTCGAATCCTGTCGCCGCCAGGTGTTCGACGGTCAGAAACACCTCGCCGTTGTCTTCGTCGGGTAGCACCAACATCCGCAGCCCGTTCGTGTCGAACGACGGCGAGAGGTTGAACTCGCCGCCGTGTTCGGACACGATCGCAACGTCGTCGAGCGGCAGCCAGCCGAGCGACAGCCGGTCGATCGCCAGCGTGTCCTGACCGTTCTTGCGCTCGGTCGAACGATCGGTCGGCGTACCGTTGGCAGCTTCCGCCATCTCGCGCGGCGCGGCGCTGTTGCTCATCACATCGAGCGCGCTGGCGTGCTGGTTCTCGGTCAGGTTGCCGTCGCCGCTGTGGGGTAGGTCGAGGGTGTGGCCGATCTCGTGCTCGATCAAGTCGAGCAAGGGAATCGCGCCCCAATCGGGGTGGAAGTCCGATGCGCCGACGAAGAGCGCCCTGCGGGTCTGGGCGGCCGGACAGAAACCGAAGCGACACGGCTCGCCGGGCCGCCCCCAACCACCCGCCGCTCCGGCAACGTTCTCCGCGTTCGCCACCACCATCACGACGGCGGTGTCAACGCTGCTGGCGTCGATCGCACGCTCGACGCACTGATCGTGGGTCTCGTCTTTCGTCATCGTCAGCGTCTGACCGCCGACGAATGTCGGTCGATAGTGCTCATTCGACAACTGCTCGAAGTAGGGCGTCACGTTGTCGTTCATCTGGGCCGCGATCGCGGCTGGGTCGAGCGAGAGCCGTAGCGGCAAATCGCCGAAGTTGGGGTCGGTGGTGTCTGGCGGCGCGGCGCAGACGAACACCTCGGAGAATTCGGTGGCAGCGGCGGGTCGATTGCCGACGATCCGCTGCAAGCCTGCCGGAGCGCGGTCGATGCCGATCGTCGGCGACGGTTCGCCTGTTCCGCACGCGCTGATCGACCCGGCGCCGAGGCTGATTGCTGCGCATGCCGTTGCGAGCCTCGGAAATTTCCTCAAGAATCGCTCAAGTTCATCACCAAACCTGCCGAAAGCTGTGGCACAACGATGTGCTTCGGTGCATCGTGGAACGGACGGGCGAGACGTTCGACGGGCGGGTCATCGGTGCCGGTTGAGGCGGAAGCTTCCGGCACCGATGTTCCATTTTTCGACTCGGATCACCCATCGACCGCGTCCTCGAGCATCCGCAGGTACTGATCGCGGGCCACGTCCACGGCGCCGAGCGAGATCAAGTGCGGCGTGGTCCATTGCACGTCGAGCAGAGTGACGCCGGTCGAGCGCAGTTGGTCGACGAGCGCAACCAGGGCCACCTTCGATGCGTCTCGGGCGGTCGAGAACATGCTCTCGCCCGCGAACAATCCATTGATCCGCACGCCGTACAGGCCTCCGACCAGCGCGCCATCGGCATCGTAGGCCTCGACACTGTGCGCCCATCCGAGCCGGTGGAGCCGGTCGTAGGCGGCGATGAACGGTTTGTTGATCCAGCCGTTCGGACGGCGAGGATCACCGCAGTGCGACATCACGTCGACGAACCGGGTGTCGATCCGAGTGTGGTACTTGCGACAACTCTGGCGCAGTGACGACGAGACCTTGAGATTCTCGAGTGGCAAGATGCCACGCGGACTCGGCGACCACCAGCCGATCTCTTTGCGACCCATCGGCATCGGGAACAACCCGGTGCGATACGCCGCGAGCAAGGTCCCCGGCTCGAGATCGGCACCGATGGCAACCAGTCCTTGCGGATCGGCGAGATGGGCCGGCGGCAGCCGCCACGAGGTACGCGGCGGTTCGGTGGGAACGACATCGAATCCGCGCATGCGCACCCAGCATGCCCGATGCCGACCGGATCGTTCCAGCGCTGTTGGTCAGCGGGCGTAGTCGAAGAAGCCGCGGCCGGACTTGCGGCCGAGCCGACCCGCCGCCACCATCCGCCTTAGTGTCGGCACAGCGGCGAAGTTGGCGTCGCGGAACTCGTCGTACAGGGCGTCGAGGATGGCCAGCGAGGTGTCGAGCCCGACCAGATCGAGCAGCGCGAACGGACCCATCGGGAAGTTGCAGCCACCCTTCATCGCAGTATCGATATCGGCGATGCTGGCCGTGCCCTGCTCGGCGAGTCGGATCGCGTTGTTGAGGTACGGGAACAGCAGTGCGTTGACGATGAACCCGGCTTGATCCTTGACCTCGACTGAATCCTTGCCACACGCAGCAGCGAAGGCGGACACGGCGTAGATCGTGGCGTCGCTGGCAGTGAGCGGGCGGACGATCTCGACCAACTTCATTGCCGTCGCCGGGTTGAAGAAATGCACGCCGCAGACCTGCTCGGGACGAGTGGTGACCATCGCCAGATCGACCACCGGCAAGGTGGATGTGTTGGTGGCCAGGATGGCGGTCGGCTTGACGATGCCATCGAGTTGGGCGAACAGGTCCTTTTTGACGGCGATGTCTTCGACCACGCTCTCGATCACGAGGTCGCAATCGGCGAGGCCAGCAAGATCGTCGGTGGCCGACAGCCGGCCGAGGATCGCGTCGCGGTCGGCTTCGGACAGCTTGCCCCGCTCGACCTGCTTGGCGAGTCCTTTGGTAATCGAGGTGATCATGGCATCGGCGGCGGCTTGGGTGCGGCTGCGCACGATGGTGGTGTACCCGGCTCGAGCGGCCACTTCGGCCAGACCGGCGCCCATGATGCCGGATCCGAGAATTCCGACGGTGGCAATAGCCGGCGATGGCATGACTGCAGCCGCCGCGTCGCTGGCAGGGGCAGAGGTGTCGGTCGTGGTGGTGGCGGTGTCCGTCATGGCTGCAACGTTAGCTACCCGTGGGTAACCTCAGAAAGCTGGACGGGTCCCGCTGTACCGTCGACGGACGTGACCGCACCCCCCTCATCCAATCCCGCTCGGCCCGATCACAATCTGTTGTCGGAGTCGATTGCTGACGAACGGCGGTTGCTGGTGCTCGATGGCGTGCACAACTTCCGTGACCTCGGCGGGTACCCGGCGGCGGGTGGCGGCAGGACTCGCTGGGGTCTCGTCTACCGGGCAGACGGTCTGCACCATCTGACACAGGGAGACGTCGTGACCTTGCGAGATCGAGGACTCGGGATGGTCATCGATCTGCGCACGGACCTGGAGATTTCCGAACGGGGACGGTATCCCGTCGACCAGCATGCCGTGCGGTTCCATCATCTGCCGGTTCAGGACCGGACCTGGATGCCCGGCGAGGTGCCCGAGTTCGACACCGCCCACGAGTTCTTGATGTGGGCCTACCGAGACATGCTCGCGGTCGGTGCGGCGAAGCTGGCCGCCGGTCTCATGATCATTGCCGAGGCCCAGAACACCCCGCTCGTGTTCCACTGCGCGGCCGGCAAGGACCGAACGGGGCTGCTCGCCGCACTGCTGCTGGCGTCACTCGACGTGCCGGCCGACTACATCGCCGCTGACTATGGCAAGACCGCCGAGGGCATGGTGCGGATGCGGGCATCGTGGGCCGCGTGGGCTGCCGAGCAGGGACCCCAACAGGTCGAGCAGCTCAACGAGGACCGCTCCCACTACTTCGAGTCACCGGCAGCGGTGATGACCGAACTGCTCGCCGAACTGGCGGCCACTCACGGCAGTGTCATCGACTACGTGCAGTCGATCGGCATCACCGACGCCACCATCGACGCGCTGCGGATCCGGTTGGTAGAACCGGCTGACTGACGGCTGACTGACGGCTGCCGAGCGGGTTGAGATCGACCATCACGGCCTACAGTGCAGCCCTATGACCAGTTCAACGACCGGAACGATTGCACTGCTCGGTGGTGGTCCATTCACCGACAACGACGACATCGACAGCCGCCTGATCGAGCTCAGCCAGGCGACTGAGGTGGTCGTGCTGCCGACCGCCGATGCGTTCGAACATCCCGGCCGCCTGATCGAAGCGGCGAAGGTCTGGGGCGAACGGCTCGGCGTCACCATCAACGGTCGCGCCGTGTTCCGTCGGGCCGACGCGAACCAAGCCGACCACACCGAGGCTGTCCATGACGCTCGGATGGTGTATCTGGTCGGCGATTCGCCGTTACACCTGCGATCGGTGTTGAAGGACACCTCGCTGTTCGAAGCGCTGCAGACGGTTGTCGCCAACGGGGGCGTGGTCGCAGCCACGGGTGCGAGCGCTGCGTGTCTGTGTGATCCGATGACGGACCCTCGCGGCGGCGCGTTTTCGCTCGGTCTCGGTCTGGTCGAAGGGCTCGCTGTGCTCACCGAGTCGGAGAAGATGTCGCCCGAGCGGCTGCATCGCACGCTCAAGCTCGCGCGAGGGTTTGCGGTCGGCGTGCTGCCAACCGGCTCGGCCTTGCTGCGCATCGACGGGGTGTGGGAACAGATCGGCAAGGCCGACGTCCATGGCGACCTGCCCGGTTGATCAGCTCTCGGTGATGGTCACCGTCTGCATGACCACGGGCTCGGAGGGCTGCTGCGCGCCCATCGGCGCACCAGGTACGCCCAGGGCATCGATCGCCGAGACGACATCGAGGCCCTCGGTCACTTGGCCGAAGCGAGTGTAACTCGGTGGCAGTGCAACGCCCTCGGGGCCTGAGATGATGAAGAATTGTGAGCCGTTCGTGTCGGGCCCTGAGTTGGCCATCGCCAACGAACCGATCTTGTATTCACCGGCTGCGGGCAACTCGTCGGGGAAGGAGTACCCGGGGCCGCCGCTGCCCGTACCGAGGGGATCGCCGCACTGGGCGACGAACCCGGGAACGACTCGATGGCAACTGATGCCGTCGAAATAGTGGTAGCGGGCGAGGTAGACGAAGCTGTTGACTGCGACCGGCGCCTTGGAGGGATCGAGTGCAATCGTCATCGATCCTTGAGGTGTCTGGATCTCGGCGGTGTAGGTCTTGGCCGCATCGATGCACATCTCGGGAGCGGCCGGGAAGTTGTCCACTTTCTCCGAGCTGCCGTCGGCTGCCGGGCACGGCAGCGGGGCTGCGCCAGTACTGATCGGATCGATCGATGACACGGCACCGAGATCGGACGAGATGGCCGTGGTAGCGGGGGTCGCGTCGGTCGCGGCCTTGTCGTCGCTGTTGCCGAACAGGTACACCAGGCCGAACACCAGCGCGATCGCAACCGGTACGCCGATGCCGATCTGGAGGCCGCGACGCTTGGTCTTGCGCTTGCGGGCCTCCTTGGCCATTTCCTGCAGCTTCAGCTGGCGGTTTGCTTTCTGACGTTCGCGCTTGTCGGTACCCACAAGGGCGACACGCTACTTGCCGGGCGGTGCCACTCAACCTCAGCCATTCACCAGAACAATCCACCCGGGGTGGTCGGCATGTGGTCAGTCGTGTTCGGCGTCGCCCGACTTGGCAATCAGGTAACCGATCGCCCGCTCGGCCTTGGAGAACTTGTTGACGAGGCGCCAGAAGGACTCGGAATGGTCACCAACTTCCAGATGGGCGAGTTCGTGGATCAGCACGTAGTCGACCACCCAGTCTGGGAACCTGGCGATCCGGCTGCTGATCCGGATCGCTCCGGTCGACGGTGTGCACGATCCCCATCGAGAAAGCATGTCGTCGGACCACGCGATCGAGCGGGGCCGGGGAAGGTCGTGGCGGCGGGCGAGTGCGGTCGAGCGCTCGACGAGATCGATTCGGTCGGTCGACAACTTGCGACGGAAGCGGCCGCTCATCACATCGACCCAGTGATCTTGCTCGGCCCGACTCATCCACGACGGCACCACGATTTTGAGGACGTCACCGACCAATTGAGCGCCGACCGTTCGTTTGCGCTTGGCCGACCGTTCGATCTGCACCGTGAACGGCAGGTCATCGTCATCGACAAGACCATCGGACGGACCGATGGCTGGACCGATGGCTGGACCGATCGCCGGACCGGTGATCGGAGCCTGCGGGGCCGACACCGGGGTCGCCGCGATGGGTGCAGGATCGTCGAACAAGCGCAGTTCATCGAGATGGGAGGGCCGGGAGGGTCGGGAGTGGTGGGCGAGTCGGGGATGCCGAGTGGCCATCGTCGTCAGAGCGCCGTTCCGGTCGCGACGGTGCCGATCAGGTCGACCACGTCACCGGCGTCGACATCGGTGCCGCGCACCGTGAACCAACTCCCGCCGAGGTTCGGCATTCGTGCATCGGGAGCGCCGAGGAGGCGCCGGATCGCACGGATCACGCCACCGTGGCTGACGACCAGGATCTCGCCGCCGGGGTTGGCAGCAGCGATGTCGACGAATGCATCGGTCATCCGCGCCGCGGCATCGTCGTACGGTTCGAAGCCCTCGGGACGTTGGTGATTGTCAAGATATCCCGGCCATCCGGTGTTGACTTCGTCATGGGTCAGGCCTTCCCAGGCCCCAACGTGAGTTTCCCGTAAACGTGGATCAAGGAGGACCGGGCCGATCCCGATGATTGCAGCGATGATTTCCGCCGTGAACGATGCCCGCTCCAGATCGCTGGCCCAGACCGCATCGAACATGCCGAGCTTGAGCCCCGCATCTGCTGCTTGCAGCCGGCCCTCGTCGCTCAATGGTGGATCCGCCTGGCCTTGCCACCGGCCCACCGCATTCCATTCGCTCTGGCCGTGGCGCAGCACCAACAGGCGCGTTGACAGGCGCGTCGGTGAAGGTGACTGGGGTGGCGTGGACACTCTCGCCGAGGGTAGCAACCTGGCTCTGGGTCGCAACGGTACGATGCTGAACGTGGCCATCCTTCGACTCTTTGCATCGGCTCGTGAGGCCGCTGGGACCGGTCGAGACGACATACCTGGCGCAACCGTCGGCGAGTTGCTGACGATTGCCGGCGAGCGATACGGCCCGACGTTTGTGCAGGTACTCGGGTCGTGCAAGGTGTGGGTCAACGGTGAAGCAGCGTCGACCGACACCGCCATTACGGCTGCCGACGAGGTTGCCGTGCTGCCGCCAGTCTCGGGCGGCGCATTCGAATCGGGAACCCTGGAGATCGGCGTCGACGCCGATCAGATTGTTGAGGACTTGCGATGAACGCATCCACCATTGACCCATCCGAACTGTCGCTCGTCGATCTGAGAGCCCAGCGCGCCCACCTGCAGGCCGCCGACGATGCGGTCAGCTACGTGCGTCGCTTGGTCCAGGCCCGGCTCGACATGGTGCTCGAGGAAAAGAGGCGTCGGCTGTCCGGCAGCCACCTCAACATCGCCGAAGATCTGCCTGCCGTGCTGGGGCGCCACCTCACCGGTGGTCCGGCGCGCCCACCTCGCCCGACCGAAGACTCCAGTGAGCACCCGCTCGCCCAACAGCTCGATGAACTCTGCAGCCAGCTCGGCGCCGATCACATCGCCGACCTCGGCGACGACGAGCTCCAGCGGGTCGAGACCGGCCTGTCGGAATACGAGCAGGCTCGCTCCCACGAGCGTCAGGAATTGTTCACCAAACTCGATGCACTCAGCGCCGAACTCGTCCGCCGCTATCGCGACGGCGAAGCCAGTGTCGATGGCCTGCTGGCCGGCGACTGAACGAGTGAAACAGCCGCCCGACCTCCGCACCGAGATCGAGGGCCGACTCGCGGACGTCGGCGAGTTCATCCGCAATCAGCGCGAGGTCGCGAGCATGTCGATCCGGCGCCTCGCCGAAGCGGCCAACGTGTCCAACCCGTATCTGTCCCAGATCGAGCGAGGTCTCCGCCAACCGTCGGCGGAGATCCTCCAACAGATCGCCAGGGCGCTCAAGATCTCGGTCGAGACGCTCTATGTGCGGGCCGGCATCCTCAACGAGGAGTCACCCGGCTTCGTCGGGGTGCGGGAAGCGATCGGCAGCGACCCCCACCTCAGCCCTGAACAAAAGCAGGCATTGCTGAACGTCTACGAAAGCTTCGTCGCCACTCACTGATCCCCCGTGGCGATCTCGGCGAGGAGCAGGTGGACGACCGTGCGGGAATACCGACCTGTTCGGTAGGGTTTCTTTCCATCGTGCAACGTGTCGCCGTGCTCTCCCTCCACACCTCGCCTTTGGCTCAGCCAGGGTCGGGCGATAGCGGCGGAATGAACGTCTACGTGCGCGAACTCGTTTCCGCACTCGCCCAGGCGGGCGTCGATTGCACCACGTACACCCGGGCATCGCGGCCGGGTCTGCCCGAGGTGGTCCAGGTCGAGCCAGGTCACCGGGTCGTGCATCTGCCGGCCGGGCCGTTCGACTTGGCCAAGGAAGACCTGCCCCACGTGGTCGAAGAGTTCGGCGATGCCGTCATCGACCATCTCAAGAACGGACCCGGGGCCGATGTGGTCCATGCCAACTACTGGCTGAGCGGCTTGGTCGCCCACCGGGTCAAGCACGAACTGGATCTGCCGTTCGTGTCCACGTTCCATACCCTCGCCCGAGTCAAGGCCGAGGGCGGCGACCCCGAACCGATCTGGCGCGAGCGGGCCGAGGCCGACATCATCAATTGTGCCGACGCGATCTGCGTCAGTTGCACCGAAGAGGAGAGCCAGTTCCGGCGCCTGTACGGCGACCCCCGTGGTCGGATCGAGATCGTTTCGCCAGGGGTCGAGCATGCGTTCTTCGCTCCCGGTGACAAGCGCGGCGCTCGCCACGCGCTGTCGCTGCCCGCCGGTCCACTGCTGTTGTTCGTGGGCCGGATCCAGCCGCTGAAAGGTGTTGACGTTGCCGTGCGCGCCCTCGCCGAATTGAACCGGCCGGATGCTCTGCTGCTCGTGGTCGGTGGAGCGAGTGGGCTCGAAGGCAGCGTCGAGGTCGATCGCGTGATGGCGTTGATCGACGAACTCGGCGTGCGCGACCAGGTCCGTTTCGTCGAGCCACAGCCGCACCACATCCTGTCGACCTACTACCGAGCCGCCGACGTGGTCGTCGTGCCGAGCCGCAGCGAGAGCTTCGGACTCGTCGCCCTCGAAGCAGCCGCCTGCGGTATCCCGGTCGTCGCCAGCGCGGTCGGTGGTTTGTTGACGCTCGTCGACGACGGCGAGACCGGGTTCCTGATCGAGCAACGAGATCCGCACCAATTCGCCCAACGGATCGCGAGCATCATCGACGACCCACGGTTGGCGACCTCGATGAGCGGGCGCGCCGCCGAACGCGCTCGGCGTTACACCTGGAGTCTCGCTGCGGCTCGACTGCGCCGGGTGTACGCCGACGTCGCAGTCCGCGAACTCGTCGCCTGTTCATGATGCGCTCAGGAAACGGCTCGTGAGCGATCTCCACGGAGCCGACGCGATCGAGACCATTACCCATCAGATCGACGCTTGGCTGGCTGACTTCGCCGAGACGAATCCGGCAATCGCTGCCGTCAACCGAGACGACGGCGACGAGCCGCGGTGGTATGTGCGAATGATCGGCGAGGAGAAAGAGTTCATCACGGTGTGGCTCACGCTCGGCCAGCGCACGTTGCGCTACGAGGCCTACGTGATGCCGGCACCGGAGGAGAACACCGAACGGGTCTACGAGAACCTGCTCCGCCGCAACCAGGGCCTCGTTGGACATCACTTCGCGATCGGCGTCGAGGACGCAGTGTTCCTACGCGGTGATCTTCCGGTCGCAGTGCTGAGCGAGGACGAACTCGACCGGGTCATCGGCTCGCTGTATGCAACGACCGAGCAGTGCTTTCAGAGCCTGCTCCGGATCGGATTCGCCAGCCGCTTTGCCTGATCGGGAGTCACCCGGCGGACTACTCACGCGATCGGGTGAGTATGTGCACGACACGGTCCCCCGAATGAGCACGTCGTACTCATGCCCTGTTCGCTCCGAGAGCGCACGGTGGTCACATGATCCACAGACTTGTTCCCTCCCTCGGCCGCGCTGCGGTCGCCGCATCGCTGGCGCTCACCGCTGCGATCGTGATCGACAGCGGCAGTGCGGCCCTTGCCAACACCTCAGCGGTCACGCTGTTCTCCGACGGCGGCACCGGCTCGCTGCGGCGAGCGGTCCAGATCGCCAACCTCGATCAGCTCCCTGACTCGATCCAGCTCGGGGCCGGCACGTACCAGCTCGACCTGGCCGCCGTGCTCGACGACGACAACACCAACGGTGACCTCGACATCCTGTCGCCGATCACCATCACCGGCGCCGGAGCGGACAAGACGTTCATCGATGCCGAGAGCATCGGCGAGCGAGCGATCCACGTGCTCGGCACCGGATCGTTGAAGCTCGTCGGGCTGACGATCACGAAGGGCTATTCGGGCGGTAACGGCGGCGCGATCGACGTGGTCAACGGCTCGACCATCACACTCGATCACGTCGCGCTGCGCTCCAACAAGGCAATTGGCCAGGGCGGGGCGCTCTTCACCAACGGCGGCATGACCATCTCGAACTCCACGTTCCACGGCAACAGTTCGACCGATGCCTCCAAGGCCGGCGGTGCGATCTACTTCGCGTCGACCGGCGGCCCGGCGACGATCAGCCAGTCGACCTTCAGCGGCAACTCCGCTGCCGGATACGGCGGCGCCATCGTCGGCAGCGGCCTGCCGTTGGGTCTCAGCAACGTCACGGTCTCCACCAACCAGGCCCCGACCAGGTCGGCGCTCGTCAACCAGGGTGGCGCCGGCATCAACAACCAGTGGACAATCGACCGGTCGACCATCACCAAGAACTTCGGTGTCGGCGGTGGCGCCGTCACCGAGATCGGCAACGGCGACAACACGCTGATCAACACCGTTGTTGCCAACAACCTCGGTGGCAGCTGCAGCGGCCTGCCTTCGGTGTTCGGTCGTAACATCATCGGCGATTCGACGTGTGGACCCAACTCGGCGGCGCTGCTCGATCTGCAGGGTGCCAGCGCCGGTCTCGGTGCGTTGGCCGACAACGGCGGGCCGACCTTCACGCATGCTGTCCTGGCCGGTAGCCCGGCGATCAACAGCTCCACCTGCGCAGCCGGACTTGTCGACCAGCGCAACATCGCTCGCCCGGCCGGCGCTTGTGACACCGGTGCCTACGAGCGGACGGTCATCGCCAGTCCTGACAGCGCCGCTGTCAAGGTTGCCGATCCGTTCGACATCGCAGTGCTCGGCAACGATCTCGGCCTCGACGCCACCACCATTGATGGCAACCATCCGGGTGTCACGCTCGCCATCAGCAAGGCTCCGTTGCACGGCACGGCCTCGTTCGTCGGCAATGTCGTCCGCTACACCGCCAACACCGAAGGTGCAGACGAGTTCACATACACCGTGTGCGTCGACACCACCTGCTCAGCCGCCAAGGTCACGACGACGGCGACGACGGTGCCGACGGGGCCGACGGTGCCGATCATCTCGTATGGCAGCGATCTCTCGGAGTTCGTACCCGTGGCTCCAGTGCGAATCCTCGACACCCGTGACTCCGGCACCAAGCCGGCCGCTGGTTCGACGACGTTGCTCACGGTTACCGGAACGCCGGGCGTGCCGGCCACTGGCGTCGTTGCTGTCGTGCTCAACGTGACGGCAACCGAGGCGACCGCCCCCGGTTTCGTCACCGTCTACCCCGCAGGCAGCAATCAGCCCACGGCCTCGAACCTCAACCTCGAGTTCGCCGGTCAGACGATCCCCAACTTGGTGACCGTTCGGGTCGGCACCGCTGGCCAGATCGCACTGTTCACCCAGTCGGGCACGCATCTGATCGCCGACATCGCCGGCTACTACCGCCCGGCAGTGGCCCGCACAGCCGGTCGGTTCACCCCGGTCACGCCGACCCGCCTGCTCGACACCCGCACCACCAACCCAGTGGGTGCCGGTAGCTCGATCGATCTCGCCGTCACCTCGGTGGCCACGGTGCCGGCCAACGTGTCAGCGGTCGTGCTCAACGTGACCGCGACGAACTCGGCGGCGGCTGGTTTCGTCACCGTCTGGCCCGCAGGTAGCGCCCGCCCGGTCGTGTCCAACCTCAACGTCGTCAAGGCCGGCCAGACGATCCCCAACCTCGTCATCGTTCCGGTGGGCGCCGGCGGCAAGGTGTCGCTGTTCTCCCAGACCGGCACCGATCTGGTGGTCGACATCACGGGATGGTTCACCGACGCTTCGGCCCCGGTCTCGACCGCTGGATTGTTCCTCCCGATCGACCCCCACCGCGTGCTCGACTCCCGCCCCAACAGTGGCCTCGCCCTCGGTGGTTCGCTCGATGTCGAGGTCGCCGACGGCGACGTCCTCGCAGTCGTGCTCAACGTCACCGCCACCGAAGCCACGGCACCCGGGTTCATCACCGTCTGGCCGACGGGAATCGCACGGCCGGTCGTGTCCAACCTCAACGTCGAGCGGGTCGGTCAGACGATCCCGAACTCGGCAATCGTCGGCGTCGGCGGCGTGAGCAGCACCGAGGTCTCGATCTTCTCCCAGTCCGGCACCGATCTCGTGGTCGATGTCGCCGGGTACTACATCTTCGACTGACGCCCCGACTGCCGCAGAGAAATCCGAGATTTATTTTCCACTTTCGCGATCTCGAAGCACTCAGTAAAGAGCCGGTGCGGATCAGATCGGGGAAGATCGTGGGATCCGCACCGGCAACACAGAACAACGAAACCCGGCTCCACCGGCGGCAGAAGCCGCTGGTGGAGCCGGTCGCAATTACGGTGTCGGGCCATGAGCTCTGAGACGACATCTTCGACCAAGGCCTTCGTGGTCATCGGCGGCGGCAACATGGGCGCCGCCCTCGTCGGCGGGCTGCTCTCGTCGAACTGGATTGCGGTCCAAGACCTTGCGATCGTCGAAGTGTCACCCGAGCAACGTGAGCGTCTCACGGATCGCTTCCCGGGCGTTGCGATCGGAACTCAGGTCCCGCCATGTTCGGCAGCGTTGATCGCAGTCAAGCCCGGTGATGCCGTGGCCGCGACGGCCGCCGCCGTGCTGTCCGGAGCGACACGGATCGTGTCGATCGCCGCTGGTGTCTCGCTGGCAACGCTCGAAGCGGCCGCCGGTCCCGGCGTCGCCGTGATCCGGGTGATGCCGAACACCCCAGCTCTGGTCGGTGCCGGCGCCGCCGGTCTCAGCGGTGGACGCGCCGCCAGCGACGACGATGTGCAGTGGGCGGTCGGCATCCTGTCGTCGGTCGGGACGGTGGAGGTGGTCCCCGAGTACCAACTCGATGCCGTCACGGGGCTGATCGGCAGCGGCCCGGCGTACTTGTTCCTGGTGGCCGAAGCAATGATCGACGCAGGTGTACTGGCAGGCCTGTCCCGATCGACCTCTGTGGCGATGGTGACCCAGCTGTTCACCGGTTCGGCGGCCATGATCGCCGAGCGCGGCGACCCAGCCGCACTGCGGGCGATGGTGACGTCCCCTGGTGGCACGACCGCAGCTGGGTTGAAGGTGCTCGAAGACCGGGCAACAAGATCGGCATTTCAGTCGGCCGTGATGGCTGCCGCCGAACGCAGCCGAGAACTTGGCCGACCGTCCATCTGAGCGGATCGGTGCGTCAGGGTCGACGACCGAAAATCATTTCCGAGTGTGACTCTTTTCTCGCGGTGCCTGATGTGTCTATCCTGATGACAGAGGTCGTGATGGCCTCCGATTTGCGAAAGCAAATGGGAGTCGCGCCCGCAAGGGCTGCGCCGACGGGGGCTGGTGTCATCGGGGGGTTGACACCAGCCCTGGTCGTTTCCCGTTCCCGGCGTGCGCGCCGCTCGCCGATGGTCGCTCGCCGATGGTCGCTCGCCGATGGGTTTTCGCCAATAGCGTTGCGTCGCATGGGCCGCCGTTACGACACGATCTCGTTCCTCACCGATTACGGCACCACCGACGAGTTCGTTGGCGTGGTCAAGAGCGTGATCCGTGACATTGCTTCCCACGCCGTCGTGATCGATCTCACCCACGGCATCGCGCCGTTCGACATCCGCGCCGGGTCGCTGGCGTTGGCCCGAGCGATCTCCTACGTTCCGTCCGGCGTCGTCCTGGCCTCGGTGGATCTCGGCATCGGCAGCGTGCGTCGGTGCATCGCGATCGAAGTCGCCGATGGCGAGGGAGTCATCGTCGGTCCCGACAACGGCTTGCTCGCACCGGCGGTCGCCATGGCTGGCGGAGCGGGGAGAGCCGTCGTGCTCGACAACGCCGAGTTCCACCTCGCTGCTCCCGGAGCACCGTTCGCTGGCCGAGACATCCTCGGCCCGGTCGCAGCGCATCTGTGCAACGGCGTCGATCTGATGGAGCTCGGCGAGGAGATCGATCCGGTGCTGCTGCTGCCGGCCACCGTTCCGCTGCCGCGAGACGAAGCCGATGCGCTGATCGCCGAGGTGTTATGGGTCGACCGGTTCGGCAACGTGCAGCTCAACGTCGGACCGGACGAGGTCGCTCGCTTCGGCGAGCACATCCGGGTCAGCGTCGGCGAACTGCACGGCACACCGATGTCGCGAGTCGGCCGTCGAGTGGAGACGTTCGAGAAACTCGGCAACGGTGCCGTCGCTCTCATCGTCGACAGCTACGGGATGATCGCGATGTGCATCGAGGGTCGATCGGCCGCTGCAGAACTGCAAGTCGGGCCGAGTGACCAAGTCGTGCTCGAAGCCATCGAGGACGACAATCCCGACGGTGGCGGCTCCGATGGCTCGGGCGTTGTCGCCCAATCGGTGAGCATCACCAGGCCGGTCAACCTCCGGATCACCCGGTAGGTTGAGCCGATGCGCCCAGCCACCACGCTCGCCCTCGGACTGCTGTTGCTGATGATCCTGGTCGCCGGCACGATCTCGCTACTCCGCCTCTGACCTGTCGTCAGCTCACACGCTCGTGAGAACCCAACAGGTCGTCGAGCGTCCCCACTACCATCTCCAGTCGGGGGAGGCTGTTTTGAATCTTGCCAGCATCATCGAGGCACATCCAGCAGACAAGGTCGCGCTGATCAGTCGGGGACGAGAGACCACCTATGCCACGTTGCGCGACCAGGTCGCCGGCGCTCGGGGCGGACTGCTCGAACTGGGCATCCAGCCCGGAGATTGTGTCGCCTTGCTGGTTGCCAACAACCGACTGTTCGTCGTGTCCTACCTCGCCGTGCTCGGCATCGGAGCAGTGGCCGTGCCACTCAACCCGACCAGCCCAGCGGCCGAGATCGAGCGTGAACTCGCTGCGGTCGACGCATCCACGGTCGTCGTCGGGCCGAGTGCCCTCGCCGCGTGGAACCAGGTCGATCGGGCCAAGGCACCGACCGTGCAGTTCGTGATCGCGGCGGAGGGCGAGTTGGCCGACGCGACCTCGCTCGATCAGTTGATCGCATCGGCTCCAGCCCCGATCGCCGACGTCGATGTCGACCAACTCGCTGTGTTGATCTTCACCAGTGGAACCGCCGGCTCGCCACGCGCGGCGATGCTCAGTCACGGCAACCTGCTCGCCAACATCGAGCAGGCCTCCCGAGCCGACTCGGCCACCCGGGCAGACGATGTCGTCTACGGCGTGTTGCCGATGTTCCACATCTTCGGACTCAACGTGGTGCTCGGCATCTCGTTCGCGGTTGGTGCGACCGTGGTCCTCGTGCAGCGATTCGATCCCTCGACCGCGTTGGAGACCATCCGCGATCGCAAGGTCACGGTTGTGCCCGGAGCCCCGCCGATGTGGGTCGCGTTCTCGCAGTTCGACGATGCTCCCAGCGATTCCTTCGCAACGGTTCGCAGCGCAAGCACGGGTGCGGCCAAGATGCCCGAAGAAGCGATCCGGCGAATGGAGTCGTTGTTCGGCGTGCATCTCGCAGAGGGCTATGGGCTCACCGAAGCATCACCGGTCGTCACGTCGTCACGCGACGGCCAGATCCGGATCGGCAGTGTCGGCAAGGTGCTCGACGGGATGGACGTGCGCTTGGTCGACGAATCCGGCGACGACGTCCTCGACGGTGATGCCGGCGAGATCTGGGTCAAGGGACCGAATGTGTTCAAGGGCTACCTCAACGACCCCGAGAGCACCGCTCGCGTGCTGACCCCGGATGGCTGGCTGCGCACGGGCGACATCGCGATCACCGACGACGACGGTTTCCTGTACCTGATCGACCGGGCCAAGGATCTCATCATCGTCAGCGGGTTCAACGTGTATCCCAAAGAGGTCGAAGACGTGCTCGCCGACTGTCCCGGGGTTGCCGAGGTTGGCGTGATCGGGGTGCCCCATCCCCACACCGGCGAGGCGGTCAAGGCGTTCGTGGTGGCAGAGCCCGGCGCACATCTCGACGAAGATGCGCTCATCGATCACTGTCTCGACGAACTCGCCCGTTACAAGTGCCCGTCGAAGATCCTGTTCGTCGATGAACTGCCGCGCAACGTCAGCGGCAAACTGTTGCGGCGCGAACTCGGCTGACCTCTCTGACCCCTTTGAGCCGTCGTGAACCAGCGTGTCGCGGCGTGACGGAATGCACGTTGAGCGCACCCACAACATCGCTGGCGCGCTTTGTGAACGTGTGCACAATTGCCTAGGGTTCGAGGTGCATGCCCGTTGAACGAGTCCGTCGGCGAATCCCAGAGGCCACCGTGGCCAGGCTTCCGGTGTATCTGCGAATCCTGGTCGAGCAGGGCGACGAGAACATCGACAGCATCAGCAGCGAGCGTCTGGCCGAACTGGCCGGCGTGAATGCCGCCAAGGTCCGCAAGGACCTGTCGTACCTCGGGAGCTACGGCACACGCGGTGTCGGGTACGAGGTCGCGTTCCTCGTCTACCAGATCCGCCGCGAGCTCGGTCTGACCCATGACTGGCCGGTCGTCATCGTCGGAGCCGGCAACCTCGGCCAAGCCCTTGCCGGTCACGGCGGATTCGGCGAGCGAGGTTTCCCGGTGGCAGGTGTCGTCGACATCGAGCAGGCCAAAGTCGGCAGCGTCATCGGTGGCGTTCGTGTTCGTCACATCGACGACCTGCCCCAGATTGTGCAGTCCCGCCGAGTCAGCATCGGTGTCGTGGCCACCCCGTCGGCCGCTGCCCAGGATGCTGCCGATCGTCTCGTTCGAGCCGGTTGCACCAGCATCCTCAACTTCGCCCCGGTCGTGCTCGCTGTTCCCCATGGTGTCAGCGTCCGCAAGGTCGACCTCGCGGTCGAACTCCAGATCCTCAGCTACTACGAGCAGCGGCGGGTGCCTGTTGGCCTGCACGCGGTGGGGTCGAATGACTCCTCCCGCGGGGCGAGCGCGTAGGCTCCGAGAAGAACGAAAGGTCGTCGCAACGTGTCCATCGTCGTCATAGGCGTGAATCATCGGACGGGGCCTTTGGCCCTGCTCGAGCGCGTCGCCGTGTCGGTCGAGTCGTTGCCGAAGGCGATTGCGGGTCTCACCAGCCGCGAAAACGTCCGCGAGGTCGTGGTTCTGAGCACGTGTAACCGGACCGAGGTCTACGCGGTGGCCGAGCGGTTCCACGGCGCGTATGCCGACATCCGTGACTTCTTCTGCGAACTCGGTGGTCTTGCCCCCGACGAACTGCACCCCCATCTCTACAGCCAGCACGACGAAGCTGCCGTGACGCATCTGTTCGAAGTTGCCGCCGGTCTCGATTCGGCGGTGCTCGGCGAGCACGAGATCCTCGGCCAGGTTCGCGGTGCCTGGGAACTGTCTCAACGTGAAGGCGGGGCCAAGAGCACGCTCAACTTGTTGTTCCGGCACGCGATCGAGACCGGCAAGCGGGCTCGAACCGATACTTCGATCAGCCGCGGTACCGCCAGCGTCAGCCACGCTGCGGTCGAAATGGCTCGCGAACTGCTCGGAGAACTGCACGGCAAGCGGGTACTCGTCGTCGGTGCCGGCGAGATGGGCGAGGGTGTGGCCGTCTCGCTGCTCGCCGCCGGCGCAGCCGAGATCACCGTCACCAACCGCACCGAAGCCCGCGCCCATCAACTCGCCGAGCGGGTCGGCGGCAAGGTCGTGCCGTTCGGCAAGTTGCCATCGGCAATCAGCAGAGCGGACGTGCTGCTCACCTGTACCGGCAGCGGCACGATCCTGATCGATCACGAGACGGTTGCGATCGCTCGCGACATCGTCGACCACCCATTGCTCGTGGTCGACATCGCCGTTCCGCGAGATGTCGACTCGTCGGTCGATTTGCTGCCCGGTGTCACCGTGCTCAACCTCGACCACCTCCGCGACTGGGCGGCCAAAGGCATCGAGAAGCGTGCCGGCGAAGCAGACTCTGTTCGCCGCATCGTCGGTGAAGAGGTCGAGCGGTTCCAGGTCGATGTCACCTCGCGCCAGGCAGCGCCGCTCGTCGCCCAGTTGCGTCACCACGCCGATTGCATCCGCCAGGCCGAACTCGATCGATTCTCCGCTCGCCTCGCCAGCCTCGATCCCGGCCAGCGCGCCGCTGTCGAAGCCGTCACCAAGGGCATCGTCGCCAAGCTGTTGCACTCGCCGAGCGTGCGGCTCAAAGACGATGTCGGTACGCCGAGTGGCGAGCGCAACGCTGCCGCGCTGCGCGACCTGTTCGACCTCACCTGAGAGCCGGGCCCGACTGATGACGGCTGAGCGACTCGTCCGAATCGCGACGCGCTCGAGCGCGCAGGCCCGCACCCAGGCCTCGATCGCCGGAGCTGCGATCGAAGCCGCCAACCCCGGGGTGTCGACCGAGTTGGTGTTCGTCGACACGGTCGGCGACCGGCGCCAAGACGTTCCCCTGCACACCATTGGCGGGCAGGGCGTGTTCGTCAAAGAGGTCCAACGAGCAGTCCTCGACGGTCGCGCCGACATTGCGGTGCACAGCGCCAAGGATCTGCCGTCGGAGCCTGCCGATGGCCTGACGATCGTTGCGTTCACCGAACGTCGCGATCCGCGTGACGCCCTGGTCGGCTCCACGCTCGACGGGTTGCGCATCGGCGCGACGGTTGCAACCGGTTCGGTGCGGCGACGGGCCCAACTGCACGCGATTCGCCCAGATCTGCAGTTCGCCGAGTTGCGCGGCAACATCCAGACCCGGTTGTCGAAAATTCCCACCGATGGCGCGATCGTGATGGCGGTTGCGGCGCTCCACATTCTCGATCTCGAGGACCGGATCGACGAGGTGATGGCGGCTGACGCGATGGTTCCGGCAGTTGGTCAGGGCTGCGTCGCGGTCGAGTGTCGCACCGACGATGCCGTGACGACTGCTGTCGTCGCCGCGATCGACCACGGTCCCTCGCGTCGGGCCGTGATGGCCGAGCGTTCGTTCCTCGCTGAGCTGGGCACCGGCTGCTCGTTGCCGATCGGCGCCCACGTTGCCGACGGCCGGTTGTCGGCGTTCCTCGCCGGCGACGGGTTCGGCGCCAGCGGCGGTCGGGTGCTGCAGACCACGGTGCGCCTCGGCCACGACTGGAACGCCACTGCGAGCGACACCGCTCGGTTCTTGCTCGCCGAGATCCGTCGATGACCGGCGCCCCGCTCGCCGGTCGGAGGGTGGTGGTGACACGCGCCGCTGAACAAGCTGACGACCTCGCCGTGCTGTTGCGTGAACAGGGTGCAGAGCCGGTGATCGTTCCGTTGATCGAGATCGTCGACCCCGCCGACCATGGCGTCGCACTCGCCGATGCCCTCGCTCGACTCGACGACTACGACTGGCTGTTCGTCACCTCCCCCAACGGAGCCACACGCGTCGCGGCGGCCTTGGCCGACCGGCGCTCCGCCAGCACCAACGCACCATTGCAGATCGCGGCGGTCGGCACGGCCACCGCCGCTGCACTCGGCTGCACGCCGGACCTCGTCGCTGCGACGCAGAGTGCCGACGGGTTGTTGGCCGTTTTCCCCTACGGTTCGGGTCGGGTGCTGGTCGCTCAGGCCGAAGGCGCGAGACCGACCCTGGTCGACGGCCTTCGCGAGCGTGGCTGGCTGGTCGATCCGGTGATCGCATACCGCACCCGATTGGTCCGCCCTGACCGGGGCGAAATGCTACGCGCCCTCGCTGCCGATGCATTGCTGTTCGCGAGCGGGTCTGCCGTCGTGGCCTGGCACGAGGTATTCGGGAGTTCGACACCGCCGTTCGTGGTCGCGATTGGTCCGAGTACCGCCGTCGCCGCCGACAAAATCGGGCTCAAGATCGACGTGATCGCGACCGATTATTCCCTCAGTGGGATGGTGGCATGCCTGCTGACGTATCTGGGTGACAGCGACTAGCATCTCTCAAACGTCCGGGCAGGTTCACAATCGGGTCAACAGCAGGCAGGGACGTAGTAGCGACACATGGCAACACGGGACGACAGACGACGAAAGGCCCTCACCGTAGGGTTCGCAGTACTTGCTGCGACGAGCCTCGGCTCGCCGTCGAACCTCACGCGGGTCATCGCCGACGATGTTCCGCTGGCCCCCGCGACCGGCGCTCCGCTGAGCCTGGTCGCACCCGCCGTCGCCACCAGTCCGTCGGTGTCGATGAACGGTCAGTTCGTGGTGTTCGTCAGCGCGCCCGAATCGGGCGTCACCGATGCTCGATCGTCCAGCGTGTGGCTCTCGGATCGGCTCACCGGCGACCTCACCGAGCTGACCCTGCCCCGAGACGGCACTCGGCTGGGAAACAGCATCAACCCCGTCATCAGCGCCGATGGCTGCACGGTTGTGATCACGACCCAGACCGCCTACGACTTGTTCCGCGATGATGACGACGGCGACCGGTGGGATGTCTACGGAGCCAAGCTCCCGTCCTGCGGCGGCATCGCCGGCGACTGGGCGCTCGTCTCGACGTTGATCAACGACGACGGTCAGGCTCAAGCCCGCAACGACGTCGACCCGACCGAGACCGCCGCCGTGTCGAGCGCCGGTTCCGTGGCCGCCTATGTGCGCCCGTACGAGTCGCTTTCGGGGAACGAAAGCGAAGATCGTCCGGCCACCGCGATCGATGTCGTCGACCTGTCGATTCCGGTCGACTCCGCATCGCGCACCGTGCCGGTTCCCGGGCTGCCCACCGAGGCCGCCGAGAACAGTGTCGACTATGTCGGCCAGGTCAGCCCGCAGATGTCTGCCGATGGATCGACGGTGGTGTTCGTGTCCGACGCCACCGCGCAGAAGGCTGTCGCCGATTGGGTCCAACCGATCGGCGCGGCCACCACGGTCCCCACCCAGGTCTACGCATGGGACCGGACCGACGCCGATCCGTTCACCGCGGTCACGCTGGTCTCGGGCAACGGCGCGATCGGCGGCAACGCCAGCTCGTCGCAACCGACCGTGTCTGCAAACGGCACGGTCATCGCCTTTTCGTCCGTTGCCACCGATCTGGTCGCAGCCGATGCGTTCGCCCGGTGCGGCTCGTCGTGCCCGGCGCAGGTCTATGTCGTCGATTCCGACAGTGACGACAACGGCATCGTCGACGAGACCGACGTCCGTGGCATCTCGTTGATCAGCCAGGTTCCCGCCGAGCAGGGAACGCCGGTCGAGATCGCCAATGGGGCTTCGTTCGCGCCCTCTATCTCCGGTGATGGCATCACGCTTGCCTTCTCCAGCAAGGCCAACAACCTGCTCCAGATCCAGACACCAGGCGGCGGCGAGGTCGCCGACGGTGATCTCCTGATTGCCGATCTCGCCGGCGGCACTGCACTGCGGCGGGCGTTCGACATCCTCACCCCGACCCCGGCAGCCAACGGTCATCCCCACCTGTCGGCCAACGGCCGAGTGCTCGTGGCCGACTCACTCGTCGCCGGCCAGATCGTCGGCAACACCGAGATCTCCGGTCGCCACATCGTCGCCGCGACGTATCGCCCGAAGATCTCGCTCGCGTCACTCGATCTCGGCACCGGCATCGTCGGCACGCCCGGATCGGAATGGAAGCTCAACATCGTCAACCTCGGCCCCGGTGCGTTCACGCCCAACGAGGTGATGATCGACAGGCCGGACTTCGCGATCTCCGGTGGGTCGTGCCAGGACCGAGCGCCGGTCAGGCCCGGTTCGAGTTGCTCGGTGACGGTCATCTTGACCCCATCCATCGACGGACCCTTGTCGGCCAATCTGACGATTTCCGAAACCGGCTTCGATGCTGTTGTGCTCACGAGTCCAATCAAGGGCGCCGGAGGTGAACCAGCGCTCACAGCGGATCCGTCAGCCGCCGATTTCGGTCGTGAAGTCGTCGGTACGCTCAGCCCGTTCACCGCAGAATTCGCGGTCACGAGCGTCTCGTTCTTGCCGACATGGGTGGCCTCGGCCACGATGTCCGGTGCCAATCCCGACGATTTCATCGTCACCGCCAGCACATGCGGCGCCGAATTGCCGCTCGGCACCAGCTGCCCGGTCGAGATTTCGTTCCGTCCAACTGGATCCGGCCGTCGTACGGCGACGCTCAGCTTCAACACCCTGTCCGGCCAGTACACAAGCGTGCTGTTGGCCGGAGAGGGCTTCTACTCCGCAACGCTGGTCTCCAACGCAACCCTGGTTGCGGGCGACAACCTCGGCGTCGGCGGAACCGGCTTCCCGGCCGACACCGGGGTGGTGCTGTCATGGAGCGATGGCAGTGGTCGCACCGCTCTCGTCGTCACCGGCGACGATGGTTCGTTCCTCACCAACCTGTCCACCAGCCGTAACCAGCAGGCAGGCACGGCGACGCTGGTTGCTCAAGCCACGGACGGAACGAGCGCCACGTTCACCGTCGAGATCGCCCAGCAGTCTCGCCGGTCACCTCGGGGTCGCTGAGAGGTCGCTGACGGCGCTCAACCAGCCGGGTGTTCGGTGCCGCTGATCAAGACGGCATCGGAGCACTGACCGTCGGGACCGTTGGGGAAGCCGCAGTCGAGCCGAATCGAGACGACCGACCCGGCCGGAAACAGGATCGGGCTGTCCAGCTTGAGCTGATCGATGTTGGCATAGCTGTCTCCCAGGTTCCACACCTGGATCGTGTCCTCGTTGCGCAGCACGGTCAGCAACCCGGTGTCGTCGTTGGTGTTCTGGAGCACGATGTCGGTGATCCACCAGTCGACCCCGGCGGGAACAGTCGCAGTCGCCGTGCCCGACTGATCGGGCGCCGCCGTTGCCAACAGCCGACGACTGACCGGCACGCCCGCATCGACCGATGCAGGTGCCGAGATCGGCGTGCTCGGTGCAATCGTCGTGGGCGTGACGGCCGTGTTGACGGTTCCGGTGACACTGCCGTTCGGCGTCGATGACTGGGTGACGATCACCGTCGACGACGAGCTGTCGACGGCATCTCGGGCGGTTCGCTCGGTCAGCGGCTTGAGCAGACCGAACCATGCTCCGGCCAGGACTCCGGCCACGGCGGCGAGTGCCAGCACGCGGCGGCCGAGATGCTCGGGCAGAACCGGTGTCTGGACGAACGTCGCATTGGCGACCGCTGTCGGGAAGCCCTGCTGGTCGGCCTCGATCGAGAACGGCAGCGTGCGCGAGCCGCGACGCCACTGACGGCGAACCGCCTTCATCTTCAGTCGGACGAGGCTGGTGCCACCCGGTTCGACGCCGACCGCCGGTGGATCGAAGTCGCCGTCGAGGCGTCGGCTGACATCGACCATGTGCAGTCGGCAACTGGCCTGGGAGTTGCCCTGGTTCTCCACCAGGAACTCGAAAACCCCCCGACGACGGCTGCGCACCACGGGTTGCAACAGGTGCAGCCGTCGATCGTGGAATGCGCCGATCACGGCGGTGGTCTCGGCGATGATGACGTCGTCGGGTTCGTCCTGGGGGATGATCCGCACGGTCAGCGGCGCCGGTCCGGCCGGCGTTGTGGCCAATTCCGGAGGACGCAGGGTGACGGTGATGGTTTCGCTCGAGCCACCGAACAGGGTGACGGTCGGTGGTGACAAACGGACCCACCCGGCGAGCAGCCCGGCCGGGACGAGCGTGAACGTCTCGGTGTGGTTGCCGAGGTTGATCAGCATCAGTTCGAGCGTTTCGGACTCGCCGGGCGCCACGTTGACATCGGATGTCGAGAACTGCGCCTGTGCCACCATCGCCGGTGACGCTAGTCGGTAGCGTCGCCAATCATGGGTCTACTGCCGGCTGCGATCGTGTTCGATCTCGACGGCACGATCGTCGATACCGAGACACCCGAATTCGAAGCGATTCGAGCCGTGTGGAATCACCACGGGCAGGACTACACCATCGATCATTTTGCTCGATACGTCGGCACCTCGACCGGCACGCTCGGTTGGCTCGACGATCTCGTTGCAGCCGCCGATGGTCCGGTCGATGTGGCGGCGGCTCACGCGTTGCGGAACGACGTGCGCCGCCAGACGATCGACTCGCTTCAGGCGCGGGCCGGCATCGTTGCGCTGATCGAGGCTGCAGCCGCCGCCGAGATACCGATGGCGGTGGCGTCCAATTCTCCCGGCTACTGGGTGGCCGAACGGTTGATTGCGCTCGAACTCCACACCCACCTGCCGGTGATCATCTCTCTCGACGTCTCCTCGCATCCGAAGCCCGACCCGGCCCCATTCGCGCAAGCGTGCGCAGCACTCGGAGCCGATCCGCGTCGGTCGGTCGCGTTCGAGGACAGCAGTGTCGGGGTCCGATCGGCCGTCGCCGCTGGGTTGTACACGATCGCCTGTCCGAACCCGCTGACGGTCGGCCACGATCTGTCGGCAGCTGCACGCATCATCGATGCCCACACCGAGATCACGCTCGCCGATCTCGCCGCGGCGGTGGCCGGCCGTTGAGCTGAGCCGGCCGTTGAGAGGAGCCGACCGTCGAGCGGAGCCGAGCCGTTGAGCGAGCCGTGCCGAGGCAGGTCGAGCGGACGCCCGCCAGTACGCTTGTCGTCGTGGTTGCCAACTTCCCTGCGGCTCGCCCGCGCCGTCTGCGCCGTACCAGCGCGCTCCGCGAACTCGTGGCCGAAACCCGCCTGTCCGTCACCGATCTCGTCGCCCCGCTGTTCGTGCGTGAGGGCATCGATGCATCGATTCCGATCGCGTCGCTGCCCGGTGTGAGCCAGCACACGTTGGATGACCTCGTTGCCGAGGTGCGCGAGTTGGCCGACCTCGGGGTCAAGGCCGTCATCCTGTTCGGCATCCCAGCGGTGAAGGACGCAGTTGGTTCCGGTGCATTCGATCCTGAGGGCATTGTCCAGGTCGCGCTGCGCAGGCTGCGGGCCGAACTCGGAGACCGGATCGTGTTGATGGCCGACCTCTGCGTCGATGAGTACACCGATCATGGTCATTGCGGCGTCCTCGACCCGAAGGGCGATGTCGACAACGATCTCACCCTCGGCATCTACGCCAAGGCCGCCGTCGCGCAGGCCGACGCCGGTGCCCATGTCGTCGCCCCGAGCGGGATGATGGACGGCCAGGTCGGCGCAATCCGTGCCGCACTCGATGTCGCTGGTCATCACGAGGTGTCGATCCTGGCCTACTCGGCCAAGTACGCAAGCGGTTTGTACGGTCCCTTCCGCGATGCGGTCGACGTGCAAATCGTCGGTGGCGGCGATCGCAAGGGCTACCAGCAGGACTGGCGCAACGCCCGCGAAGCGCTGATCGAGGTCGATGCCGACATCGCCCAGGGCGCCGACATGGTGATGGTCAAGCCTGCGCTGTCATACCTCGACGTCATCGTCGCCGTTCGAGCGCGCACCGACCTGCCGGTCGCGGCGTATCACGTCAGTGGTGAGTACGCGATGGTGAAGGCGGCCGCTGCCAACGGCTGGATCGACCACGACACGGTCGCGCTCGAACAGCTCACCGCGGTCAAGCGAGCCGGCGCCGACATCATCCTGACCTACTTCACCCGCTGGTTCGCCGAACGCGAACAGGCCATCGCCCGAGGAGCCAACTCGTGATCCCTTACTGCGACGCCGCCCGTTGCCCCGAAGCGGGCTGTCTGCCCACCGTCTGCACCGGTGCCGGTGTGCCCTCGAACATCGAGATGTTCACCCGTTCGCAACTGGCGATCCCGGGTGGCGTGAACTCGTCGATCCGGGCGTTCAAGGCGGTCGGTGGATCGCCGTACGTCGTTGCCTCGGGTAACGGGTGTTACGTCACCGATGTCGAGGGCAAGCAGTACATCGACCTCGTCCAGAGTTACGGGGCCGTCATCCTCGGCCATGCCCACCCGTCGATCACCGCGGCCATCATCGCTGCCGCAGCCGACGGTACGTCGTTCGGCGCACCGACACCGCGCGAGATGAAGCTCGCCGAGGCGATCCGCGAACGGGTCCCGAGTTGCGAACGGGTGCGGCTGATGAACAGCGGCACCGAGGCCACCAGCACGGCGGTGCGTCTTGCTCGCGGGATGACCGGCCGCGACATGATCTTCACGTTCAGCGGCAACTTCCACGGTGCCACCGACGCATTGCTCGTCGCCGGTGGCAGCGGAATCGCCACCCTCGGCCTGCCCGGCACCGCCGGTGTACCCAACGCAACCGTTGCCAACACGATGGTTGGCCCGTACAACGTGGTGCCGACGCTCAGCGAAGACATCGCCGCAGTGATCGTCGAACCCGTGGCCGCCAACATGGGTCTGGTCGCCCCCGCCCCCGGGTTCCTCGAGGGACTGCGCGCCGAGTGCGATCGCGTCGGTGCCCTGTTGATCTTCGACGAAGTCATCACCGGGTTCCGGCTCGGCTCCGGTGGCGCCCAGGCCAAGTACGACATTCGTCCGGATCTGACCTGCTTCGGCAAGATCATCGGTGGCGGCCTGCCGATCGGAGCGGTCGGTGGCCGGGCCGATCTGATGGAGGGTCTGACCCCGATCGGCAAGGTGTTCCACGCCGGAACGCTGGCCGGCAACCCGATCGCGACTGCGGCTGGATTGGCCGCGCTCGATGAATTGACCGGTGACGTCTACATGGAACTGCTCGCTCGGGCCCGCAGCCTGTCGGGGGTTCTGCGCGATGCCTGCTCGGCGGCAGGTCTTGCCGCTCAGTTCCCGGTCGTGGGCACGCTGGTCGGGATGTACTTCGGCGACGGCCCGCTGCCGACCAACTTCGATGAGGCCAAGACCACCGGCGAGGCCAGTTACGCAGCGCTGTTCCAGGGCGCACTCAGCGAGGGGGTGGCGTTGGCTCCCGGCGCCTACGAGGCGGTGTTCGTCGGGATGGGCCACGACGACAGCGTCATCGCCGAGATCGGCGACCGGATCCATGCCGCGGCGGTGCAGGCGGTCGCCACGCTCGGCGGCTGACGCGGTTCGACACAGACGCTGGCCTACGCTCGTCGCCGATGCGGCAGTTCTTTTCGTGGCGATTCTGGGCGACCCTTGCGTCGTTGCTCGGGCTGGTCGTGCTGCTCAAGGTGGTGCTGCCGGCCGATGCGACCAAGCAGGCGGTGCCCACCGGACCTCCGGACCGCACGATCGACTTCGTGTCGCTCGTCTACGGCATCCAACCGGCCAATCGATTTTTCATCCTCGACGGGATCGTCAACGGTTCGGCTGACGTGATCATCGACGGCCAGCGGACGATGCACATCGTCGAGGGCACGCCGGGTGCGATCGACTGCCCTGCGTACAGAGAAATCGGACGGTGCATCGTCGTCGCCGACCTGCTCGGTGATGCCGTCATCTGGTTCGATCTCGTCCCCCGCGAGCCGAACGAGAAGGTCAACGCCGCGCCCATTGTCGACATCCTCGACGGCGGCTTCGTCCGGCTCGCCAACGGCTGGGTGATCAAGGCCGTCAACAGCATCGACCGTCGGTGCAAGCAGGAGACCGGCTCGCTGCGCGAGTTCGTCGACACCTATGGACCGAGCAGCACCACCATCATCGACGTCGCCACCCAGCGCGTGACCGCCGTGGTGTGCAGCGACACCGACGCAACCGAGACCACGGTCTCCACCGTCGCCGATCCCGCCGTCACTTCCACGATCGCGCTGCCAACCTCCACCATCGCGGCTCCTGACACCACCGTCCCCGCTGCTGAACCCACGATCCTCGACCCCGGAGCCACCCTCGACTCCCTCCTCCCCGAAGGCTGACGCAACCACCCGGGGCCGCCGAAGCCGCCGAAGCCGCCGCCGCCGCCGCTGCGGTCGCCGCTGCGGTCGCATGTGAAGCCGCTGCGGTCGCCGCCGCCGTTGCCGTCGGCTGTTTCGTGCTCGGGCAGGTGGGCAGCAAACACCCCGCATGCCTGGTGTCGGCTGTTTCGTGCTCGGGCAGGTGGGCAGTAAACACCCCGCATGCTTGGTGTCGGCTGTTTCGTGCTCGTGACACTCGGGCAGGTGGGCAGCAAACACCCCGCATGCCCGGTGTCGGCTGTTTCGTGTCCGGGTAGGTGGGCAGCAAACACCCCGCATGCTTGGTGTCGGCTGTTTCGTGTCCGGGCAGGCGTCGATGTCAACACCGGTTGTTTCGTGCCCGGCCGGTTGGTCAGCAGAGATCCCGCGTGCCCACTGCCGGCTATTTCATGCCCAGGAGGGTGATCAGCAAACATCCGGCATGGACCACGGGGTGTTGACGGCACGACGTCGGTAACGTCGCCGGTGCGGCTTCCCCCTGCACGTTGACACGATCCAGGGAGATTTCATGGCCACTCTTGCGTCCTTGACCGACGCCGCGATGCAGTCGTTCCACGACCATCACGGCATGTCGACCACCAGCCAACTCCGAATCGACGGCGTGTCTCGCCG